>CASFXA010000022.1 GCA_949298535.1 uncultured Oscillospiraceae bacterium | reverse complement strand
ACTGCCGCTTCTGCGTCGATGACGGGGGTGCCGCTGGAGACATAGGCGGTGAAGATGATGCAAGCGAGTACCACCACAGCCCCCTCCATACAGACACCGATGTAGCTTTTGAGAAAGGACTTGCCGATAAAAGAGGTGCTTTCCCCCGCAAAGGAGGAAAGGGCAATGGGCGATAGGGCGGCATACATATAGAGCTTAAAGAAGCGCCCATAGACTGTGAGGATCATAATAAAGGCCAGCACCGTTACAAAGAGACTGCCCAGCAGCGTGACCAGCCACAGGGGGATGCTCTCCAGGAAGCCCAGACTGTTGATGGCGTCTATGATTTCGGCGGGCATGGTGATAGAGGCTCCGTCGGCACCACCGATGCTGCCCGCTGCGGTCGCTACAATGCCATTGCACACTGCAAAGATTTTCGTCAGAAAATCCATTCCGTAAGTAATGGCCACCTTCGCCAGCACAAATTGGATCAGGTGGCGCACCACATATTCCGGTCGCTGGAAATCTCGGAAGCTGGCGGCGCTCCGAAAGAGACTGATAGCGAAAAATAATACCAGCAGGCCGTAGCCGATGGCCTGCATCCCGCCGTTGATGGTAACGATAGTGTTCCAGATCGTGCCGCCCTTGAATGTTTCCGGCGATTGGGTCAGCAGGCTCCACATTTCCTCCATTTTGGTGTTCCATGTGGTAAAAGCGTTTTGTAGGTTGTCTACAACCCAGTTGTTGTCCAAATCGATTCACCTCCAGGTGATAGCATTTCAGATAAGGTTCGATTCTCTGCCGTCTTGATAATATGGCGCAATTATGATAAAATAAAGCCATTCCAGAAAGGGGGCTTTTCTATGCTGGATATTCGCCCGGTTTCCGATCTGCGCAACAAATTTGGCGAGATTGAGGAGACGATCAGGGGTGGTCAGCCGGTTTACCTGACCAAGAATGGCTACGGTTCCATGGTGGTACTCAGCCTGGAGCAGTATGCCGCATTGACGGATGACGTGGAGCTGCGCCTGGACGAAGCTGACCGGGCTGCGGCGGCTGATGACGTCCGTTATACGGAAGAAGAAGTGTTTGGCAGAGTGAGGGGTCGGCTCCATGAACGGAAAGCACTATAAACTGCGGTTTTTGCCGTTATTTGAAGATGACCTCTCGGGCATTGTAGATTATATTGCGTACCGCCTGGAGAACCCCATAGCGGCAGACCAGTTGGTGGATGCCGTTCAGGAGGCCATTCGAGAGCGTACCACCTGTGCGGAAGCGTTTGAGCCGTATCACTCGGCAAAGGAGCGGCAATATCCGTACTACCGGATCTATGTGAAAAACTTTGTGATTTTTTATGTGGTGATTGGTGATGTGATGGAAGTGCGCCGCATCCTCTACAATCGCCGGAATATCCGGGAGCATATCTAAGAGAGCAGCCGGTCTGTCACAATGGCAGACCGGCTGCTTTTTCTCTTAGATAGCGCCGATGGTGGTCAGGATCTCCTTGGCGAAAGCGATCATCAGTCCACCGAACAGGCAGAGGAAGCCCTGGGTGCGCTGGCTGGCGTCATGGGACTGGATGCTCATGCCCACCTGGACAACGCCCCAGCCCAGGATAATGACGCCGATGGCCTTGATGATATTAAAAATGAAGTCGGAAAGGCTGTTGACGATGCTCAGCGGGTTAGTACCAGCGGCCATGGCAGGCACCGTGCAGAGAGACAGGGCCAGCACGGTCAGGGCCCCGGTAAAGTAACGCCGTCTGACACGGCGGCACAGCGTGTTGGGCTGCTCATTCTTCTTCATCTTCATCAGGATTTTCATGGTCAAATTCCTCCATCGTATCAAATTGATAATCGTCCAGAGAACGAAAATCGTAGGGCAGGTCGGATACCTCAAATTTGGTGGGCGGGCTCTTATGGATATAGGGCGCTGCGCCGCCGTCCTCCGTCAGCTTGATATTTGGGTGCTTTATGAGGTCGTATTTTTTATCCAAGACAGGCCGCTCACCTCGGATCAGCAGGATAGAATCGTCGGTATCCATCAAACGAATTTCTTCCTGCATCATCAACTCACGGCCCGCTTGCTGATAGTTGGTGGAGCTGGAGCCGCTGTGTCCACGG
>CASFXA010000021.1 GCA_949298535.1 uncultured Oscillospiraceae bacterium | reverse complement strand
AATGCAGCCAAAAGTGCTGCAAAAGCTGCTGGGGCACGCCAGCATCAAAACCACAATGGATCGGTATGTCCATGTAACCGATGAAACGCTGGATCAGGCAGTCAAGCAATTTCAACTCAGCAGCGTATGTTGATATAACTTCATACAAGTCCATGCGTAAATGGCGTAAAAATGGCGTAGCCGCTAAAACGCCAAAGTGCGAAAAACCTTGTAAATACGGCATTTTTTAAGGAGATGTAGAGATATATGAAATTAGGAATCGTCGGACTGCCCAATGTGGGCAAAAGCACCCTTTTCAACGCCATCGTCGGCGGCGGCGCCCAGTCCGCCAACTATCCCTTCTGCACCATCGAGCCCAATGTGGGGGTGGTGGCGGTGCCGGATGAACGGCTGGACCGTCTCAAGGAGATGTACAACCCCGACAAGGTGACCCCTGCGGTGGTGGAATTTGTGGACATCGCCGGCCTGGTGAAGGGGGCCTCCAAGGGGGAGGGCCTGGGGAACAAATTCCTCTCCCATATCCGGGAGGTGGACGCCATCGTTCATGTGGTCCGCTGCTTTGAGGATCCGGACATTGTCCATGTGGAGGGGGAGATCGGCCCCAAGCGGGACATTGAAACCATCGAGCTGGAGCTGATTTTGTCCGATCTGGACCTGGTGGAGCGGCGGATTGACCGCTGCCTCAAAGCCTCCAAGGCGGGGGACAAAAAGCCCCTGGAGGAGGCGAAGCTCTTCACCGCCCTCAAGGAGCATCTGGAGCAGGGCCGTTCCGCCCGCAGCTTTTCCTGCACCGACGAGGAGCGGGAGCTGATTGCCACGGTGCCCCTTCTCTCCGGCAAGCCGGTGATCTACGCGGCCAACATGAGCGAGGAGGATTTCGCCGGGGATGTGGAGCAGAACCCCCACTACCAGGAGGTGCTGGCCATCGCCCGGGAGGAGAAGGCGGAGGTCATCCCCATCTGCGGCAGAATGGAGGAGGAGATCGCCGAGCTGTCCCCGGAGGACAAGCTGATGTTCCTGGAGGATCTGGGCCTGCGGGAATCCGGCCTGGACCGGCTCATCAAAGCCAGCTACGCCCTGCTGGGCCTCATCTCCTACCTCACCGCCGGCAAACCGGAGGTGAGGGCCTGGACCATCGTCAAGGGCACCAAGGCTCCCCAGGCCGCTGGAAAGATCCACAGCGATTTTGAGCGGGGCTTCATCCGGGCGGAGGTGGTGGCCTACGACGACCTGATGGCCTGCGGTTCCATGGCCGCCGCCAAGGAAAAGGGCCTGGTGCGCAGCGAAGGGAAGGAATATGTGATGAAGGACGGGGACATCGTTCTCTTCCGCTTCAACGTCTGACGCTTCTTTTCCGGGGCAAAAGAGGACCCCGGCCCCTGACGGACCGGGGAAAATCCGGGGGCGACAGATCTTGGGTTCCCGGCAGACCAAGGGGACCCGGGTCCCCTGGATACGAACCCGGTTCATGGAGAAACCAGCGGCAGGCAGAATCCCGGACTAACCGGATCACTACAGCCTGAACAACGGGTTTCCAAAGGGACGAGTCCCTTTGGGCGTACCCCTTTATCTTTCGCTAACTTCTCCATGCAGCAGAGGGGGGCGGCGGTTTA
>CASFXA010000020.1 GCA_949298535.1 uncultured Oscillospiraceae bacterium | reverse complement strand
GGTTTCGCGCCCCTGTGGGCGCGGGTCGGGGGATAAAAATCAGGCGCATGTCCTGATTTTTATGATTTTGAATGTGGTTTCCTTTTGAAAGTGGGTTTTTCGACAGACTGAGGCCCTCTGACCACAGGTCAGAGGGCCTCGTTTCATTTGATGTTTTTTACTGGGGCTGGTACTCCTGCTCGCAGTAGATACAGCGGTATACGCCCTTTTCGGTAAGGGCAAAGACATGGTCCAGTTCCTGCTCCACGCTGGTGATGCAGCGGGGATTTTTGCATTTGACCACATTGACCACCTGAGCGGGAAGGCTCAGCTTTTTCTTTTCCACGATCTTGCCCCCGTCGATGATGTTGACGGTGATGTTGGGATCGATAAAGCCCAGTACATCCAGATCAATGTCGATGCGGTCCTCGATTTTGATGATGTCCTTCCGCTCGGTTTTTTTGCTCCGGGCGTTTTTAATGATAGCGACGCTGCAATCCAGCTTGTCCAGTTCCAACACCCGATAGATCTCCATGCTTTTTCCCGCTTTGATGTGGTCGATAACCACGCCTCTTTCCAGGCTGTCAATATTCAGCATTTTATTCCACCTCCAGCATCTTCAGCATCAGCGCCATCCGCACAAACCTGCCGCAGCGGGCCTGTTTGAAATAGCAGGCCCGGGGATCCTTGTCCACTTCCACACTGATCTCATTGACCCGGGGAAGGGGGTGAAGGACGATCATGTCCTCCTTGGCCAGGGCCATTTTGTCCATATCCAGGATGTAGCTGTCCCGCAGACGGATATAATCCTCTTCGTTGAAGAAGCGTTCCCGCTGAACCCGGGTCATATACAGAATATCCATCGCTCCGATGGCGTCCTCCAGCCGTTCCACCTCCTGGAAGTCGAAGCCGCCGGCGACCAGATCATCCCGGATATAATCGGGAACCTGCAGCTCTTTGGGGCTGACCAGGATGAAACGGATCCCCTCATACCGCATCATGGCGCGGATCAGGGAGTGAACGGTGCGGCCAAATTTCAGGTCGCCGCAGAAGCCGATGGTCAGGTTGTTCAGATGGCCCTTGAGGCGATGAATGGTCAAAAGATCGGTGAGGGTTTGAGTGGGATGCTGGTGGCCGCCGTCGCCGGCGTTAATCAGAGGGCACTCCACATTGGCGGCAGCCACGGCGGCAGCGCCTTCCTTGGGATGGCGCATGGCGATGATGTCGGCGTAACATTCCACTGTACGCACCGTGTCCGCCACGCTTTCACCCTTGGCCGCGGAGGAGGAACTGGCCGAAGAAAAACCCAACACCTGTCCGCCAAGACTGAGCATTGCTGACTCAAAGCTAAGGCGGGTACGAGTGCTGGGTTCAAAAAATAGTGTCGCCAAAATTTTGCCGTCACATTTGTGGGCATAGGCTGAGGGATTCTCCATAATACGATCAGCGAGAGCCAGGATCTCGTCGATTTCCTGGGTGGTCAGATCCAACGGACTAATGAGTTTCTTCACGATGGAATGTCCTCCTCTTGGTGAAATTTTTTATATTCTACTACACATTCGGGAGAAAAAGCAAGTCTCTTTTCCGGGGAAATGGGGAAGGAGCGCGAAGTTTGTGGAAGATGAAAAAAATTTTCCGCCCCGCAGAGCCTTTTCTAACAGAGGTGGTGAGGCGGGAGGAGAGAAGAAGATTGAAAGGGGAGCGGAATCATTGTATAATACTCAGGAAAAGGCTGCGGAAAGGTTGCGGTAAGGCGGCCCGCAGCGTTTATGAGCCCTCTCTCCCCCTTCTTTTTTGAATTTGAGAAAAAGGGGCAGCGGAAAAAGAGGAAAGGGCGCAAAGAAAGCCCCCTTGGGAGCGAATCATAGGGATGGAGAATAGTGGTGCGGAATATGATGGCACAAGATGTACAGAAAGGGTTCAAAGTTCTGGCGGTCTTTTTTAAATGGCTGCTGTTGGCTCTTGTCACCGGTCTGGTGGCCGGAGGGGTGGGCGTGGCCTTTCACAGCCTGCTGGAATGGTGCGGAGAATTTCGGGGAGAACATCCAGCGCTGCTGTGGGGGCTGCCTTTTGCCGGCGTCCTCATCGCTTGGCTCTATCACACGGTGGGCAGGGACCGGGATCGGGGCACCAATATGGTCATCACCGCGGTACGCAGCGATGAGCCGGTTCCTCCCGCCACAGGCCCCCTCATTTTTGTTTCCACTGCGCTGACCCATCTGTTCGGCGGTTCCGCCGGACGGGAAGGCGCGGCCCTCCAGCTGGGCGGTTGTATCGCCAGCATGGCGGGAGGATTACTGCGGTTGGATGAAAAAGACCGCAGAGTGCTGGTGATGTGCGGCATGAGCGCGGCTTTTGCAGCGTTGTTCGGCACCCCTGCGGCAGCTGCGTTTTTCTCCCTGGAGGTGGTGAGCGTAGGGGTGATGTACTATGCCGCCATTGTTCCCTGTACGGTGGCGGCCCTTACCGGTTATCTTCTGGCGGGAGCGCTGGGGGTGGAGCCCACCATGCTCCCTTACGCCGGCGCGCCGGAGCTTTCCGCCCTCACTATGGTGCGGGTAGGTGGCCTGGGGCTGTTGTGCGGATTGCTGGCCATCCTCTTCTGCATCACCATGCACAAAACTGCCGGCTGGATGAAACGCTTTTTTCCCAACGCCATGATCCGGGCGGCGGCGGGCGGCTGTATCATCATTCTGCTGACCCTGCTGTGCGGTACCAGGGACTACAACGGCGCGGGGATGGATGTGATCCTTCGGGCCGCGGAAGGGACGACGGTGCCCTGGGCCTTTTTGCTCAAGCTGATCTTTACCGCCGTCACCCTGGGAAGCGGATTTAAAGGCGGGGAGATTGTTCCCACCTTTTTTGTGGGGGCCACTTTTGGCTGTGCTGCCGCTCCCCTGTTGGGGCTGGATCCCGCCTTTGGCGCGGCGATTGGTTTGACGGCGCTGTTCTGCGGGGTCACCAACTGCCCGGTTACCTCCCTGCTGCTGGGGTTGGAGCTGTTCGCGGGAAGCGTCTCCTATGTGGGCAACAGCTCTTTCCTGTTTTTCCTGTTGGCCTGCGCGGTCAGCTATATGCTTTCAGGGAATTTCAGCCTGTATGGGGAACAGATTATTGTTTACTCCAAGCTCAGAGCGGAGTATATCAACGTCAAAGCCAATTAGTCCCCGGCCACTGGAAGAAAGTGAGACGCCGATGAAATTTGTCTGGAAAGGAAAATACACCGATCCCCGGCAGCTGCCGCTGGGAGAGATGCCGGAGAGGGCGGTGCAGTATCAGGAGCCGGACACCCCGGAGCAGCTGGCCCGGGCGGCCATCCCTTACAGTCTGTGGACGCTGGGATTGTGGCTGGCGCTGGGAGCGCTCAAGTGCCTGATCTGGAGGAAATGGGCGCTCTCCTGCTCCTTCGGA
Source organism: uncultured Oscillospiraceae bacterium (assembly GCA_949298535.1). Taxonomy (GTDB): domain Bacteria; phylum Bacillota; class Clostridia; order Oscillospirales; family Ruminococcaceae; genus Angelakisella. The sequence continues at coordinate 35,633 of CASFXA010000020.1, read as the reverse complement.
GGGATTCTGCTGGCCTTGGCGCTGGTGATCCCCCATGAGCTGATCCATGGTCTCTTTTTTCCCCGCCATGCGGAGGTGGAATGTTTTCAGGCCATCCGCCAGGGGATGTTTTTTGTCATCTCCACCTGTCCCATTTCCCGGCGACGCTTTTTGTGGATGTCCGCTGCTCCCACGCTGCTGTTCGGCCTGCTGCCCCTGGGAATCTGGATGGCGCTGCCTCCTGGGGAGTGGGAGCTGTTTTATACATTGGGCGGGATGTCGGTGCAGCTGGGCTGCGGGGACCTGCTGAACATCCACAACACCCTCAAACAGGTCCCTCCCGGAGCGATGGTGCAGCTGTCCGGCTTCCATTCCTATTGGTTTCTGCCGGAAACCGGAACAACGCCCGGGCCAGAGGACTGAACTGATGGTCGGTTCCCTTGAAACCCATTGGCGCGGTGCTGCCGGGCCTTCAGAGGGAAAGTCCTCTCTGAAAAAGGAAAAAGCTGAATCCCGTACTTGTTCCGCCGGGACATTCAGCTTTTGTTTGGGCCTGCCCCCAAAGGCGAATCAAAGGCTTGAAAGGACCGGTCCGTTGCGGTCCGTAAACCGACAGCCAGGAGGCGGCGATCACTCCGGAAGGATCTGTTGGGACGGGGAGATCCCCGCTTCCTCCAGTGCCTGCTGATAGCCTGCCAGAATCTCTCCTTCCAGAATCTTTCGGGCGGCAGGTGTGATGGGGTGGGCGATGTCCCGGAAGGCGCCGTTTTCATCCCGCCGGCTGGGCATGGCCACAAACAGCCGTTCCGGCCCCTGAATCACTTTAATATCGTGGACTGCCAGATCCCGGTCAATCGTCACCGACACCAGGGCCTTGAGGCGGGGATCGTCGTACAGTTTTCGGATGCGGATTTCAGTAACATTCATCAGTAAAAGCCTCCCTTGTTTTGTCAGCAAAAGTATGGACGGGGGGAGGCCCGTTATACCGAAACACCGAAAAAAAGATCCCTTTTCAGGGTAGACGCTGCGAATCAAAAATGCAGCAAAGGGGTTTGATCGCGTGAACACCAGAAAAACTTTGAGATTCGTCAGCCTTGCCATGCTGATTGCCGCGATAGTCTTTGTCTTCTGTGGGCTGTCCAATCCTGCATGGGGACAGGTGATTTACATTGGCCCGTTTGAGTTTGGTCCTGACTTGTGGCGAGTATCCTATGGGATCTATGCCATTGCCATGGCCGCCCTCTTTGGCGCTTCGTTTTTTGTGAAGGGCAAGAAGTAAGCGGATGCCTGATCTGTGCAGCAGAGCAGCGGCGTGCCACTGAAAAGGAGAAAAAGAAAAATATGTTCCGGTTCCTTCCTTTCCGTTGTCAAACGCTCCGGTTCGGGGTATAATATGTGAAAGCCAAAAGCCGGCCAACAGGGAAAAGGCCTTTCTTCCCCCTCCCAGAACCGGACGGCGCAGGAAAGAAATTCATATTTGGCATAATATCCCCCAAAGCGCTCTTATACTGTCCCAGAGAGACGCTGTGTCTTTGGGAGGCAGACGGAGAGCGGAAGGATGGAATACCGGCAGCCGGGAAAGACCGGCAGGGAGTGTATGCGAGAGATGAAACAAGAGATCAAGCTGCCCCAGGGGGTTCGCCATATTCATTGCATCGGGATTGGGGGTTCCGGAATGTTCCCCCTGGTACAAATTCTCCACAGTCAGGGCTACGAGATTTCCGGCAGCGACAACAATGAAAGCGATATTCTGGCTCTGGAACGCCAGATGGGCCTGGAGATCCACCTGGGCCACAGCCCGGAAAATCTGGTGGGCGCGGATATGGTGATGTATACAGCGGCTATTCTGGCAGATAATCCGGAATTGACCGCGGCCCGACAGCTGGGGGTGCCCATGCTGGAGCGGGCGGAGGTGCTGGGGGCGGTGTCCAGCCGGTACCAGAACGCTATCGGCGTCACCGGCACCCATGGCAAAACCACCGTCACCTCCATGCTCACCCATATCCTTTATCTGGCGGGGAAGGATCCCTCCGCTGTGATTGGCGGCAAGCTGTCCACCATCGGCGGCTACGGCAGGGCGGGCAAGACAGATCTGTTCGTCTATGAAGCCTGCGAATTTCAGGATCATTTTCTCCGCACCTGTCCCGACGTTGCTGTCATTCTCAATATTGACAACGATCATATGGAGTATTTCGGCACGGTGGAGAACGCGATGAAAAGCTATACCGCTTTCGCCAATATGGCGGGGCGGGTGCTGTACAACGGGGACGACGCCAACACCTGCGCCGCCATGGAGCCGGTGGCCAAAGAGAAATACACCTTCGGCATGGGGCCGGGCAGGGATTTTTATGCCGCCGATGTCGCCCGGCAGGACGGCTTTACCTGTTCCTTTGATCTGATGCACCGGGGAGAAAAACTGACCCGGCTGACCCTTCATGTCCCCGGAGACCATAATATCCTCAACGCCGTAGCCGCTGCCGCGGAGGCCTGGATGCAGGGGGTTTCTCCGGAGGAGATCGCCCGGGCCATGGAGAGCTTTCACGGGGCGGGGCGCCGCTTCGAGCTGGTGGGCCGGGTGGATGGGGTTACCATTGCCGACGACTACGGTCACCATCCCGCTGAACTGACCGCCACCCTCAAGGCCGCCAAAGGCCTGGGCTACCGCCAGGTGTGGGCAGTGTTCCAGCCCTTCACCTTCTCCAGAACCTATCTGCTGCTGGATGATTTTGTCAAGGCCCTTTCCCTGGCGGATCACGTGGTGCTCAGCAGTATCATGGGCAGCCGGGAAGTGAACACCTACAACATCCACTCCAGCGACCTGGGGGAGAAGATCCCCGGCTGCGCCTGGCGGGACACCTTCCAGGAGGTGGCGGAATATGTCATGAGCCGGGTCCAGCCAGGGGACCTGGTGCTGACCATGGGCTGCGGCGACATTTATAAGTGCGCCAGAATGATGCTCCGGATGGGGAGAATTCAGGGGAAAGAATCGGCGGAACTTCCGTAACAGCGAAGCGCCGTCCAACCGTTTCCGATGTTGGCTGCTGGTTTGAAAAAAGAGGAGGCTGCGCAGGCTCTTTTTCGGCAAGAAGGGGCCATGGAAGCGCCCCGGAAAAAGGACGAATCAATGCGCCGGTCCTGTTGGGCCAGGGAAATCTCCTCCTGTCTGTTTCTCCCGGCAGCGCTGGAGAAGTTACTGTAAAAAACGACCCTAAAAGGAACAGGACTGAAGGCCCTTCACCGGCTTTCAGCCCTGTTTTTTGTCCTGCTGATTTGTTTCAAAACGGATGCCTGACAATATCGAAGCGTGACCGTCATGAGGTGCTGCCGCCCTGGGGTGAGAAAATCAGCCTCGTCTCTGAGCCGCTGTCCTGGGGAGCTTTGGATTTTCTTCTCAAAGGGCGCGGTCTGCGGCCTGCCTCTGTCAGGCCCGGAAAGGGATGAGGGATTGTTTTTTCTCAGTCGTCCCACTTGTCGCACAAAGCGTTGATCTGATCGGCAAACTTGGCCATCTCCTTGTTGGTGCGCACCTCGTACCGGGCCACAATGGACAGCAGCCGCTGCGCCGCGGCCTGAAGCCGTCCAAACACGGTATTGGTTTTTTTCTTCCGCTCCGCTCTGGGCACCTGGGCGATGCCGGGATCCAGCAGCCGGTTGGACAGCAGATCATAACGGGCGGTGTAGTTGGGGGCCATGGAATCCAGCCCCAGCTTCTGCTGGAGGAGGCGGCTGAATCCGTCGCAGACGGTCTGCTCTCCGTGGACCACAAACACCTTGGTGGGAGCGGGGGAGAAGGACCCCACCCACCGCAGCAATCCCCGCTGATCGGCGTGGCCGCTGATGCTGTCCATTTTGGTGATTTCCGCCCGGACGTCGATCTCCTCTCCGAAGAGTTTGACTGAACGGGCCCCCTCCAGCAGGGAACGGCCCAGGGTTCCCGCCCCCTGATAGCCCACAAAGAGAATGGTACACTCCCGCCGCCACAGGTTGTGCTTGAGGTGATGCTTGATCCGTCCCGCTTCGCACATACCGCTGGCGGAGATGATGACTTTGCAGTCCTCGTTGAAGTTGATGGCTTTGGATTCATCGCTGGTCACCGAGATTTTCAGCCCCGGGAAGCCGATGGGGTTGATCCCCTGACGCACCAGTTCCATGGCCTCCTGGTCATAATAGCCCACAGTGTTTTCATTGAAGATGTGGGTGGCCTCCACCGCCAGGGGGCTGTCCACATAAACAGCGAAGTTCCCGTGGCCGGTGACCATGTTTTCCGCTTTGATCTTCCGGATGAAGTACAGCAGCTCCTGGGTGCGGCCAACGGCGAAAGAAGGGATCACCACATTGCCTCCCCGGTCAAAGGTGCGCTGGATCACGGCGGCCAGATTAGCAGTGTAGTCCGGAGTCTCATCGCTGTGGTTCCGGTCCCCATAGGTGGATTCCATCACCACATAGTCGGCTTCCGTCATATATTGCGGGTCCTTGATGAGGGGCTGATTCAGATTGCCGATGTCTCCGGAAAAGACAATGGTTTTGGTTTGGCCAAACTCCGTGACCTTCACCTCGATGCTGGCGGAACCCAGCAGATGACCCACATCCACAAAGCGAACAGTGATCCCGTCGCACAGTTCTACGATTTCATTGTAACGGCAGGAAACAAACTGGGCCATGATTCCTTCCGCGTCGTCCATGGTATACAGCGGCTCCACTGGCAGGCGGCCAGCCCGCTTTCCCTTCCGGTTTTTCCATTCCGCTTCAAACTCCTGAATATGGGCGGAGTCCCGGAGCATGATACCGCACAGATCGGTGGTAGCGCCTGTAGCGAAAACAGGGCCGTGATAGCCATATTTATACAACAGCGGCAAGCGTCCGGAATGGTCAATATGAGCGTGGGTCAGCAGCACATAGTCCACATCCCCGGGCACCAGAGGAATGGTTTGGTTGTCGTATTCATCAGGCCCTTGCTGCATCCCGCAGTCTACCAGGATCTTTTTTCCCAAGGCTTCCAGGCAATGACAACTGCCGGTGACCTCATGATCTGCGCCATAGAAAGACAATATCATGGTCATTCCTCCTGTTTTCTGAAGTCTATTTTCGCATTTTTTGTTACTTATATCTATATATTAGCACGAAATCCTCAGCTGCGCAACGGAGAATTCTGTCCCTCCCGCCAAGGATAAGGAGGCAGAAGAAAAAACTGTGTTTTTCCCCTTGACCTGTTCCCGGTAAAAAATGTTATAATTGTCCTATAGTCTTTGCCCGACGGCTTGGCCTGCGGGCGGAGCCAAGCTGTAAGGGAGGAAGAACGTGATGGGAAAAAGAATCCTGGTCCTTTCGGCCACCCCCCGGAAGGGCGGCAATTCGGAACGGTTGTGCGATCAATTTATCAAGGGTGCCCGGGAGGCGGGGCATCAGGCGGAGAAGGTCACCCTCCGGGAGCGCAGAATCGGCTACTGCGCAGGCTGCGGCACCTGCTATAGTCAGAAAAGCTGTATTCAGCGGGATGACGCGCCGGGAATTATAGAGAAAATGGTGGCGGCGGACGTGATTGTTCTGGCGACACCGGTCTATTTCTATTCCATCTCCGCCCAGCTGAAGACCTTAATTGACCGCGCCTGCGCCGGCTATACCAGAATTTCCGGCAAGGAATTTTATTTTATTCTCACCGCTGCTGACAACGATCCTGCCGCCCTCAAGCCGGCGGTGGAGTGCCTCCGGGGATTTACCTCCTGTTTGCGCAACGCGAAGGAGAGAGGAATCCTGTTTGGCACCGGGGTATGGCAGCTGGGGGATGTGGACAAGACTGATCTGCTGGGCCGGGCGCTGAAAATGGGCCGGGAAGTGTGACGGCATCAATTTTTTTCCAAACAAAGGGCGCGCCCGGAGATCAAAGGATCAAAGCGCCGGACAGGGAGAAAAACAGGCTCTGTCTGCTTTTTCGCCTGCTTTCATCCGGAGGCTTTCCTCTCCCATCCGGGCCCTCAGGAGCTTTCCGGAAATGGGGCGGGCTTCCGGCGAGGAGGAAAACGCCGCCGGAGATCTGCCCGGCCTTGGAAAACCGTGTTGCTCCTTGTTCACTGAGAGCAATTATGATTCAATCAAAAAGCCATGAGATTCCCTGATTTTCTGGGATCCTCATGGCTTTTATTCGTATCCTGGGCGAAAAAGGGCAGACTACCGGTGGGTGGAGGACGAAACGGCCATTTGTTCCCCCAGCACCAGTTCCTCAATGATTTGGGCGGCTCCCTCGTCGTTGCAGGAGGGGGCGATATATTGGGCGGCGGCTTTGGCGTCCGGGGTGCCGTTGGCCATGGCGACGCTTACCCCCGCGGCGGAGAGCATTTCCAGATCGTTGTCATTGTCCCCCAAAGCCATCACCTGATCCAGAGGAACCCCCAGCCGGCGGGCCAGCAGGGTCATGGCAATGCCTTTATTGGATTTTTCATCGCCGATTTCCAGATTGGAAGCGCCGGAGGAGACATGGCGAATACCCGGTACGGCGTCTATCAGAGCCATCACCTGCTCCCGCAAGGGGCCCTCCAGCTGGGTGACATTGATCTTTTCTACGCCAATGCGGTTTTTCAGCACATATTCCGCCAAATCCTCCACCCCTGGAGCGGGATTTTGGGCAAACCAGGTGAGATGATGCCGGGGGACGTAGTAGTCGTTCATATGTTCCGTGCAATAGCGGGAAATGATGATCCTTCCCTCCACAAACAGCTCGGTGAACAGCCGATAGGGCCGCAGCAGTTCCAGGGCGGCGGCGGTATCTTCGGGGCGCATCAGCACTTGGTTGAACAGCTCCCCGGTGGCCAGGTCGCAGGTGGCGGAGCCGTTGGAATAGACCACATAACGGCAGCTGGGAAGGGCCAGGGCTTCCTGAGGGATGGTGGGCAATACCCGTCCGGTGCAGGGGATAAAGATGCAGCCCTTTTCCGCAGCTTTGGTGACAGCCCGGGCGAACCGGGGGGTGATTTGGGTGCTGCCGATGGGGAAGACTGTCCCATCCAGATCACAGAAAATCAGTTTGATGTTTGCCATAAACAGTTGCCTCCCTTGCGGTAGATAAGCGGAATTGATGGACCTCTCTGCCATTATAGCATCAGAGGGAAGAAATAAAAAGCCTGAAAGAAAAAATCCATTTTGATCCAATCATTCTGCGGGCAGAAAACCGCACCTTTTTCCCCGGGAGGACATAAAATGGAAAAGTGGGCTGTTCATATTTTTCCTCTTTCTTTTTGAGAGAAAATATGGCATACTATAACAAATATCCCGGAAAGGAGGAAAAATGGGCTTTCAACCATTGTTCAGCGCCAGTGCCCTGGTGAAATGGAAAAACCGGGGACGACGAGGCGGAGGGTGATCGAATTGTTCGGCGGGTGCCCTCCCGTTGGTTCCACAGCGTGGAACGGGGCAAAAGGCAGAGGTAACTTTGCGCAACAAATTCCCGTTCATGGAACACTGAAATCCTTTCGGGTCCGCTCAACCCGAAGGTTCAGCAGCCGTCGGAAGGGACGGCGGTCAGACAGAGAGGCCGGGAAGATCCCGGAGCAGGTCCGCAGCCGATGGAGGCGGGCCGGTACAGTTGTCTGCTTCTCCGCCTGAGGGTGGGGAACTGAAGGAAAGGAGCGTTTTTTTATGTGTGGAATCGTTGGTTATTCCGGCGTCAAAACGGTGCGCCAGGTGCTTACGGACGGCCTGGCCAGCTTGGAGTATCGGGGATATGACTCGGCGGGCGTGGCCCTGTGGGAGGGAAACGCCGTCACTGTCATCCGGCAGCAGGGACGGCTTTCCCGGCTGGTGGAGCGGATTGGAACCGCCCATGAGGAAAGCCGGTGCGGCATTGGTCACACCCGGTGGGCCACCCATGGACAGCCCAGCGAGGTCAATGCCCATCCCCACCGTCAGGGGCGGGTTACTTTAGTACATAACGGAATCATTGAAAATTATCTTCAGCTGCGGGAACAGCTGGAGAAGGAAGGCTATGTGTTTCAGACCCAAACCGATACCGAAATTGCGGCGGCCCTGATTGACAGCTGCTACAAGGGAGCCCCCCTGGAAGCCATCCGGGAGGCCTGCGGCAGAATGGAAGGGGCGTACGCCTTCGCCATTCTGTTTGACGGCCATCCCAACTGTGTCTATGGCATCCGTCTGGGCAGCCCCCTGGTGGCGGCTGTGGATGATACAGGAGCTTATCTGGCCTCCGACCTGACAGCTATCCTGCCCTATACCAGTCGGTATTTACTGCCGGAGGAAGGGGAGCTGCTGGCCCTGGAAGAAGGCCGCCTCAGCTGTTATGACGGCAGCCTCCGGCCCATGGAGCCGGTGTGGAAGCAGGCCCATTGGTCGGTGGAGCAGGCCCGGAAGGATGGTTATCGGTACTTTATGGAGAAGGAGATCCATGAGCAGCCCCAGGCGCTGCGCCGTACCATCTCCCCCCGGATCGCGGACGGTTTGCCCTCCTTCGAGGTGGATGGCCTGCCAGCCGGATTTTTTGGCAGGATTCATAAGCTGTATATCACCGCCTGCGGTACCGCTCTGTACTGCGGAATGGTGGGCAAGGCGCTGATTGAGAAGATTGCCCGTCTGCCGGTGGAGGTGGAGGTGGCCTCGGAATTCCGTTATCGGGATCCTATCCTGGAGCCTGACAGCGCCGCCGTTATTATTTCCCAGTCGGGGGAGACTGCCGACAGTCTGGCCGCGCTCCGATTGCTGAAAGGAAAGGGAATTCCGGTTATTGCGGTGGTCAATGTGGTGGGTTCCTCTATTGCGCGGGAAGCGGATTATTGCCTGTATACCTATGCCGGTCCGGAGATCGCTGTCGCCACTACCAAGGCCTATTCGGTGCAGGTGGCGATGATGTATCTCATTGCCATTCTGGCCGCAGGGGAACGGGGATTGGCTGACGACCAGGAGCAGCGCCGCTTGGTGGCCGGTCTGGAGGAGGCGGTGGAGCGAACTCCCCAGGTGCTGGCCATGGGAGATGAGATTCGGAACTATGCCAAAGGCTTAAAGAATACCGAGAGTATGTTCTATATTGGTCGCGGCCTGGATTATTCTCTGGCGTTGGAGGGATCCCTGAAGCTCAAGGAGATCTCCTACATCCATGCCGAGGCCTATGCAGCGGGGGAGCTGAAGCATGGTACGCTGGCGCTGGTCACGCCTCAGACCCCGGTGGTGGCTCTGGCAACACAGCCGGAACTGCTGGCGAAGACAGTGAGCAATATGCGGGAGGTGATGGCCCGGGGAGGCCCGGTGCTGGCGCTGGTCACAGAGGATCTGGAGCTGGATCCCGGCGCCTGTGACAGACGGATTACCATTCCGGGAAAGAGCGGCATTTTTGCGCCGCTGCTGCTGGTGATCGTGCTGCAGATGATCGGCTTTTATGCCGCGGAGGAGCGGGGCTGTGATGTGGATAAACCCCGGAACCTGGCAAAATCCGTAACAGTGGAATAAAAGGGCGGCAAAAACCCCTTGAAGACGGCAGGCAGGCCCCACAGATGGAGTGGTCCGGCCTGCCGTTTTTGCGTCCGTAAAAAAAGAAAAAGTTTTTCCGTCAACAGAAAAAATTCCCATAAAAAAGACGGATCCGGAGAGAAGCGGCGTTCCCGCTTCTTCGGGTCCATCTTTTTTTCGATGTTTCAGCAATAGGGGCTGATATGTTTTGTCATCCACGGAACGGAAAATGTTCCGGGATCGGCTTTGGCGACGGAATGGGACAGAAGATTCTGTTGGAAAGGAGATGCAGTACCAGCCTGAGCGATCACACCATAGAGTCCCCTGTCGGCAGAAAATTACGCTGCCGCTGTTTAGTCCTCCCAGACGAAACGGTAGCCAACCCCGCGGATGGTGAGGATACAGTGGCCGTAATCCTGCAGCTTGGCCCGCAGCCGTTTGATGTGGGTGTCCACCGTCCGGGCATCTCCGGAAAAATCGTAGCCCCAGACGCTTTCCAATAATTGGGCTCTGGTGAGGACCAAGTTGCGGTGCATCGTCAGGCAGCTGAGGAGATCCAGTTCTTTTCGGGTCATGGGGATCGCCTCGCCCCGGAGCTGCACCTGACGTTTATTGTAGCAGATGGTCAGCTCCCCCAGCTGCATATCTGGGAGTTCCCGCGGCATTGTACGGCCCATCCGCTTGATGCGCCCGGTAAGAATGATGGGACGGGCGTTGTAATATAGGTGTTGCCGTTCCAGCTGGGGATTGTTTTGAAGCAAGGCCACTGGACTCATTCGGTATTGCAGATTTTGACGCAGCTCTTCCACCTGGTCGCCGCTGGTCATCATGACGGTGAGAGCCATCAGCACCACCTTGTCGCCAGGGGAGGCCGGACGCCCCTCTTCTCCCTCCATTTGAAACCCCTCCCGCCTCATGCAAGCGGTAATCAGTTTGCAAATTTGTTCCTCCTGCTGCAATAATACCAGTTCCTGCTCCATTGTTGACAACATCCCCCTTTTGCTTTTGGACCGGATGTACGACTCAGCACACCGGCTGTCTGAAAGCTCTTTTTACCTTTTGTCACACCGCCGGGATCTGCAAGAGCGCCAGTTCCGGTTGACTTTCCCATGAGCAATTCCCAGGTCAAAAGAAAAAGGGCGGTGTTCTGTCCTTCCAAGTGGCAACCGATTGTAAAAAAATGTTGGATCATGCAGCGGAGTGTATAAAAGATTTTTTGCTATTTGTATTATGAAGAGCTTTTGTGATGGCTTTGTGATAAAGTTATGATGGTTTTTCATTTTTGGCACTTTTTATTTTTCTCCCTTGGCGGTCTTTGTAACTCCCAGGTAAGAAAGAGAAAAGTAGGAATGTTATAAAAAGGTGATGAAAAGAGAGAAAACAGGATAAATTTGGAATTATCTGCATAAATCTATGTAGAATCAGGCCCATTTTTATAGATAAAACAGCGAGAAGGACCCAAAATTCATAACAAATTGTTTCTTTTTTGCCACCCGTAAGACAAAAACACATAAATCCAACACTTCTCCAACAATTTACCAACACACTATTCACCTGTTTGCAGTGATGCTCACAAAGATGCCAAGAAAAATCGGATAAAAAATGAATTTTGAAATGGTTTTTATTCACACATCTCATGACAGATTGTAATATGATGGGCTTACCGGAAGGAACTGGAGAGCTGACGGAAGATGCAACTCAAATCTAATGAAGGAGTGAACGATCAGATGAGAAAAATTCTTTCAGCAGTGCTGGCGCTGGCCATGATGACTTCCATGGCTACCGCTACCACCTGGGTTCTGGGAGAGAAAACCATTGATATGACCACTGGCGCTTCTGGTGATTTCACCGACAATATTGCCGTAAGCCCCAGCGACAAGCTGCGCATTTATCCTGAAAACTTTGTAGAGAATCAGGATGGAGACCTGACCTACTACGATTTTGATTCCGATTATTTCTCCATCACCACCAAACGCATCACCACCGGCGCCACTTATATCAAGTCCATCTCCATCAATGACAGCGAAGGCTGCATTGAGATCACCTTCAATGGCGACTACGACACCGCCCTCAACGGCAAACGTGACATCGAGATTGAGGAGCTGGAAGTAAAGACCAAGAAGGTTGTCAACGAGGATGAGGACAACGAGATCAAGAAGAACGCCACCTTCCTGGTCTGCGAAAACCTCTCCATCGACCTGGGCTATACCGAATATGACAACTATCCCCTCAACGAAGACATGGATCTGGATGCCAGCGACCTGGGCAAGATCATCTGCTTCGACAAGGATTACGGCGAAGATGATGTTTCCTATGGTACTCTGAGCGTGGAGCTGGGCGATGTCGCTTACCTGGAAGGCCGCGTCTATGACGGCGATGAGGTCTACTACGACTATGATGAGGATGCCGACACCGATATTCTCAAGGCTTATCCCGATGCGGAGATCTCTTTTGTCAACATCTACACCAACGGCTTCCCCACTGCCATGAATTTGGAGCTGTATGCCAACGAAGATGAGTATGTTTATGGCGTCAAGGACGGCAAAGTGGTCTCTTCCGGCCTGAAGTGGGATGAGGATGTCTATGCCTATACCGGCAAGATCCGTTCCTCCGCTTCCTATATCATCAGCGATATTGAACTGGATGTTTCCGATGATGTGGATGATACCACCGATACTACTGACGACGGCACCACCACTGACGGCATCACCAACCCTGACACCGGCGCCAACGATGTCATCGGTGTTGCCACTGCTCTGGCTGTCGTTTCCCTGGTAGCTGCCGGTGCAGTAGCGATGAAGAAGTAATTCTGCTCTGCACAATTCCTTCCTTCTTTAAAACATTAAAACAAAAAGGACCCGCTGTTCTCCAGCAGCGGGTCCTTTTTTGTTCAGTGATGGGCGCAAAAGCGACATCTATGTGGGCCGTCAACACATCTGTAGGCTTGGCTGTCTTTTTTTTAAGACGGCTGCCTGTATCGCAATCTTTTACTTTGAGGGAAAATTTAACAAGTTGCCGACGCTTCTTCCGGTGCGCAGTCGGGAAACAGCGCTTTCCATTCCTCTGTGGCCTGGCGAAGAACAGGCGCGGCGTCTACTCCGGCAGCCTCCAGAGTCTCTTTGGTTACCTCCAGCAGTTCCCGGCAGTGGAAGGCATAGCTTTGAACAGTACAGCCATTCAATTCCTTTCGGCGAATTTCCATCGCCTCCAGTTCTTCTTTGGTCAGGCCGTCGCTCCATCGGAACAGGCAGTACTCTCCGCCGCCGCCCATGGTCTGTTCCACCGTCAGATAGAAGCCGCCGTTATAGCCGGCGCACAGACCGGAATCCACCTGGCGGCAATAGTTTTTGCCGTATTCCCACAGGCCGTACTGTTTCCAGGCTTCCGCCCAGGCGCAGCGCTCCACTTTGGAGAAGGTTTGATCCTCCTGAAATTCCAGGACAGAGTGATTTTCTCCCGGACGACTGCTCAGCTCTCCAAAGAGAAAATAGCCGGCCAAATCATTGGATGCTCCATATTTCCTGGCGTTTTGGGCCATCCGGCGTCCCCGGCGAAAACCGTACAGGAAGGTGGCACGATCCATCAGGGCTTCCCCTTCCTCCCGGCCCAGCTGTTCCCAGGCGGATCGGCAGAGAAGCGCGTACAGTATGGCGTGATGGACGATTCTCAGCGATTGCTTCATTTTTCAGCCCCCCTTTTTTTCAGTATAGCCTGATGGACCGTCTTCCGTCAAGGCGGAATCACCTTGCGGCCAGCCTTTTGCCGTGTTACAATAAGTTTCGTGGTTTTGCCGGGCCTCATTCCAGAGGACTGCGGCGTTTGGGAAAAATGATCGGCGCTGAGTGACAGCGGTGGAAAGGGGAATTGGGGAGTGGAGCGATATTATTTTCAGGGGGCATCCCGCAAACAGGCGGCGAAGCTCCTGTTTGGGAAGGAGAAGAATTTTGATCCCAACCGATATGAAATTTATGAGGAGCTGGAACTGGCATTACAGGAGGATGGAAGATTTTCTGTTTGGGGCAATCTGCCGGAGGATAGTCAGCTGCTTCGGGATACCCATCCGGATTTTGACCAGGTGCTGCCCCAGGTGTTGCCTCTGGCGGACCGGATGGAAGTGGAAGATGCGCTGCCGGAAGAAGGGGAGCCGTGGGTGGATCCCAACGACCTGGTGGATTTTGAAGGCTGGGAATAAAAACTGAGAGAGGGAAAGGAACAAAGGGATGAACAAGCGGCAATATCCTGTTTATACTGTTACGGAAAAGGCGGAACGAAGCATCCGGGAAGGACATCCTTGGGTTTATCACACCGAAATTCTGGATATATCCGGGGAGACCGAGAATGGTGGAATAGTGGATGTGGTGAGCAAAAAGAATCGGTATTTGGGAACGGGGCTGTTGAGCCTGGAATCCAAAATCCGGGTGCGTCTGATCTCCCGCAATGCCAACGATCTGTTTGACGAGGCTTTTTTTGAGCGCCGCCTCCGCCATGCGGTGGATTATCGCCAAACGGTGATGGGTGAGGATTTTTCCTGCTGCCGGCTGATTTTCGGGGAAGCGGATCTCTTTCCCGGACTGACAGTGGACCGCTTTGGCGATATTCTGGTTACCCAGACGCTGTCTGTGGGGATGGAGAAGCGGAAGGAAATGCTGTTTTCTCTGCTGTATCGGATTCTCACCGAGAAAGGGGAGAAAATCAGCGGTATTTATGAACGCAATGATGTAGCAATCCGCCGTTTGGAGGGTCTGGAAGAGGGGAAGGGCTTTTTCCCCCTTCCGAGAGTGGATACCTCGGGCCTGACAGGAAAAACGGAAATTGTGGAGAATGGGATCCGTTATGAAGTGGACTATGTGGAGGGGCAGAAGACCGGTTTTTTCCTGGATCAAAAGTACAACCGCCAGGCGGTGGCACGGCTGAGCAAGGGGAAAAAGGTGCTGGACTGCTTTACCCATACCGGCGCATTTGCGCTGAATGCGGCTGCCGCGGGGGCGGCTCATGTTTGCGCGGTGGACATCTCCGCCGATGCCATTGCTCTGGCGCAGGCCAACGCCCGGCGCAACGGTCTGGAAAATATGTCTTTCCAGACGGCCAATGTCTTTGAACTGCTGACCCAGTATGCCCAGGAAGGAGGGTGTGACTATGATTTTATCATTCTGGACCCGCCTGCCTTCACCAAGTCCAACGCCACCGTGAAAAACGCTGTGAGAGGTTATAAGGAGATCAACCTCAAAGCGATGAAACTGTTGCCCCGGGGCGGTTATCTGGCCACCTGCTCCTGTTCCCATTTTATGACTGACCAGCTGTTCCGAAAGATGCTTCACGAGGCGGCCTCCGACGCTTGCGTCAGCCTGCGGCAGATTGAGGCCCGTCAGCAGTCCCCGGATCATCCCATTCTTTGGAATGTGCCGGAGACAGATTATCTGAAATTCTACCTGTTCCAGGTCTTTTGACCGTGATGCTGAGAATGATCCTCCCGCCGGGAGGGCTTTGCGGCCAGCTGCCGCCGGAGATCTCCCTGTCCTGAGGAGGCAGGCCGCCAATTAATTGGCGGCCAAAAGCGGCGGCAGATGAACTGCCGCCGCCTGGGTTGCCGGCGTTTTTGATTTTTAGTGGTGCAGTCAGAGTCGCTCTGTACCCAATATCTTTCCCGATCTTTTTCAGACAAAACAGTGTGCCGGAGAGTTACTCTCCGGCACACTGTTTGTCTACAAATATAGAATGGAGGGATTGTGAGAAAGCATCAGCCCAGGGGCAATACTTCCAGGATCCGGACGAAGGTGGCGCCTACAGGAATTTCAGGGTTCTCTGCCACCAGCTGATCGATCACCGCTTGGTCGGTTTCCAGAGCGATGCGGAAGCGTGCGCCTCTGTTGCGCTCGTTTTTATCGGCGGCATCCTTGGTGTAGATATAATAGGAAACCATCCCGTCCCGTCCGGCGGCCAGATTGGCCTTGGTGGTATTCTCCGCGAAGGTGAAGGAAAGATGATCCTCGCCGGCGGGGTAGGGGACGAAGTTTGCCAGGTTGACGGTGCCGTCGTCATTGACGGTGGCCACGGAGCAGTTGCCTTCGGCGTCACGGATGGCCTGCCGCAGCTCTTCTCCGGTCAGAGAGCTGTCCTGATAGAAAACCATGGAAGCGGAAGAGACAGCATCGGGAGCCTGGGAGGAATCGGAAGCGTCAGAGGAGGCGCCGCTTTCCCCGGTGGTGGCAGAGGAAACCGCGTCGGCGGATTCTGCGGCGGACTGAGCAGAGGAGGCGCTTTCACTCTGGCTGGAAGAAGGGGCGGCGGAAGCGCAGCCGGTGACGATCAGCGCCAGGACCAGCGCAATGGAAATCAGTTCTTTTTTCATGATGATTTCTCCTCCTTGGAAGATTCTTTGGGGGCCCGGCCCCACTGGACGCAGCTGACAGGCTGCCCGGTCATAATGGACGCCACACATTTGGCGTTGCAGTAGGTGCAGTAGAGAATCTCATTCTCCCGGCCTTCAGAGACCTTCAGCGGCCAATAGGGATCGGCTACCAGCTGCCGGGACATTCCCACGCAGGCGAAGCCCTCTTCCAGCAGCTTTTCCATGGTTTCGGCGTGCTGGAGCTTGCCTACGATGCACACCGGCTTGGTGGCACAGGAAAGCACCGCACGGCCCAGGTGGGTGAAACATCCCTCTCCCTTGAGGTCGGGATGATTGAAAGCAGGGATGGTGTCCCGGATGTTGGAATGGTTGGCGATGGCCACATGGAAGCTGTCCACACCGGCAGCCTCCAGCACCCGGACGAATTCCGGCACTTCCTCCAGCAGAGCGCCGCCCCGGCCCAACCGGGGGCTTTCGGTGCGGATGGTCAGCTTATAGTCCAGGGTCATCTCCGGAACGGCGGCCCGGACCGCTTTCACCAGCGCCTCCGCAAAAGCGGTATGAGGGGCGTATTTGTCGGTGCGGTGGTTGAACAGGGCGGAGGAGAAGCTGCCCACCAGGCGGTCTCCGTGGATCTCGATGAGGTCCAAACCGATTTCCTGAGCGTTGCGGGCAGCCACAACGAACTTCTCGATGATCTCGTCAGCCTGCTGGGTGGTGAGGTTGTCGGCATAGGTCATCATGTTTTCCGCCAGCAGACGGTGAACCTCATCGCCGGTGATCTTGTCCCGCTGCCGATAGAGGCTGCCGATGTAGGCCACATCATACTCGGGATGGAACAACTGAGCCGCCACCTTGCAGCCATGACGATGGCAGATTTCCAGCACCTTGCGGAAGTAGTCGGCAAACTTCATGGAATCCAGGGAAGCCGCTCCCAGCATGGAGGGCACCACCGATACGTCAGGCAGCACCACCAGCGCCGCGCCGCCGGCGGCAATTTTCTCGTAAAAGTCCAGGCCTTCCCGACCAACGGAGGTGGGAGCAAAAACGA
The DNA here is from genome assembly GCA_949298535.1 of uncultured Oscillospiraceae bacterium. Classification (GTDB taxonomy): domain Bacteria; phylum Bacillota; class Clostridia; order Oscillospirales; family Ruminococcaceae; genus Angelakisella. The sequence continues at coordinate 18,807 of CASFXA010000020.1, read as the reverse complement.
TAGGATTTTTCAGGGTTACATTGCCAAGGGTAACAGGCGCAAAAAGTTTGTTCATGTCGGCTCACTTTCTGTAGCGAAGCTACGGTCTGATTTATTTTGGTCCGTTCGGGTTTAACTGACGAAGTCAACGGTATGGATAGTACCATCGAATTGTGACCGCAAGAGAGACGAAATATGAACAAATTATAAATTACTGATAAAATCAGTTAGATTCGGTTAAATGCTGATAAACGAAGGAAAAAAGCCCTTTTGCATGGTGTTTCTGACCAAAGAAAATCCATCCTTTTTTCTCCAGAAGAGGTAAAAATTTCCGTTCATGGGAGAAAGAATTGCTTGGATGATGGGAGACCTTGGAATGAAAAAGGGCGTGACATAATGCCACGCCCTCAAATCCCTGTAAAATCAGCACGGAAGCATCCTGCTGAAAAGGAAATGAAGGAGGCAGAAGAAAAAATTTTTTGCCGCTGTTCTCATAACCATACCGCCTCCCTGCGTTCATCATAAAAGAAAGATCGGATGACTTTTTCTGGATCTCTGTTCATCGCCGTCACTTTTTGGGAAATGATGAGAATAAAAAAGGATCCCAAACAGATGTATTTCAAAAATGTTTGTTATTTGGGGCAACCATCCTCATAAAAAGCCTCATCCTCATCGCCATCTGAGTCATCGTCATCATGGAGTACCTCGCCAATGCGCATCCGCCGGGCAATTTTCATTTCCTCCACCTGCTTGTGCAGCAGTTCCTTGACGTCCATGGGATGCTTAATATTTTTCATCTCCAGATGCGGCATGGATTTATCAGAGGAGTGGACGGTGACGGTTCCTACGCCGAAAATCCGCTGGAACAGGGAGATGCTCAGGCTCAGATCCCGGACCCGGTAGAGGATCACTTCTTCCTGCCGGGTGTTCAGCAGCCCGGTCTCCATAAACAGCCGGTCTTCGCTGAGGGAATATTTTGTAAAAGTAATGGGCATCCCCAGAATCCGTTTCCGGTCGCTCCAAAGCAGCTTGATTTGACTTTTCATGGGGGCGTTCAACTCCTTATTGATTTTGAGGATGGATGGTCATACTCTAAAATAATTGTAACATTTTTCTGAGAAAAAACAAGCGAAGGGGAAAGTTTTGGCGAATTTTCTTGTTATCGGAAAAAAGAATCCTGAACGGAGAGAATGGGGGCCGCAGAAGAAAAAAGAAAAGACGCCGGATTGATGAAGAAACCATGAACAGATGCCCACCGTTCTTTACGGATGCGGAGAGGATGTAGTATAATAGGCTCAAATCACAATATCGAGTTCGCTTGTGGGGGGGGCGAAAGCCCTTTGTTCCCTGAGAGCGTCCCTGGATGGGGGAGGACATAGAAAGATATGAGTAAAGTGAAACATCTGTTTCAAAAAGGGTTGACAGCGGTATCGGAGCAGTCCGGATTATTGCTGGAAATTTCCCGGATCAAATCCAGAATCGCCCCTTTGGAGGACCGCAATGAAACGCTGCGGGAGGAACTGGGGCGGGAGATCTATCGTCTTTGGCGGGAAAAGGCCCCCCTGGAGATGACAGTGGAAAAGTATTGCGCTCAGATGGCAATCAATGAAAAAGAAATTCTCCGGCTGCGCCAGGAAATCACGAAACTGCGCCAGGGAGAACGGGGAGACAAAGAGGAGCTGCCTGGAATTCAGTGTGTATGCGGCGCAATCAATCGTCCCCACGCCCGGTTTTGCGCCCGCTGCGGCGCCCGTTTGGGGGAGCCGCTGGTGGAGGAGGAGCCTGGAGCCCCTCAATCGGAACAGGATGCCGCTACGCTTCCGTAATATTGGCGGGAAAGGAACGAGATCATGAAGAAAAGACGTTACCAGAAACGATACACCAAGGGAGAAATCATCCGGAACCGGATTCTGGTGGTGCTGCTGGTATTGGCACTGGCGCTGGCAGCAGCCTGTGGTTTGTCCATGCTTGGAAAAGAGGAGGAAGGCTCCCAAGGGCAGTCTTCTTCCTCTGAGAGTTTTGCTGAAGAAAGTTCAGAGGAGCAGCAGGAGTCTTCCGCTGCTCAGCCGGAATCTTCCGCTCCGGAGGAATCCTCTTCTCTGCCGGAATCTTCCCAGGAAAGTGCTTCTTCGGAGTCCCAGGTCTCTTCTCAGTCCACTGTGGCTTCCGGGGAGGATGTTTCTGAAGAAGATCCCTTTTATGAGCCTGAAATGCCCATTCTGGTCAATCCAACCAACCGCATCCCGGAGGATTATGTGCCGGATGTGGCGGATATGGGCAACGGCTATCAATTTGACCGGAAAGCCACCCAGGCATATAATGAGATGCTCCGGGCCGCCAATGCTGACGGCATCAGCCTGTGGGTGGTGTCCGCCTATCGGGACAATGATAAGCAAACCACCAACTTCAACAACAAAGTGAAGGAGTATGAGGCGATGGGCTACTCCGCCCAGGAAGCCTATGACGCCACTGCAAAGATCATCGCTGTCCCCGGCACCAGTGAGCATTCCCTGGGTCTGGCGCTGGACCTGAACAGTCTGGAGCAAAGTTTTGAGAACACCGAAACCTATCGCTGGCTGGTGAGCCATTGCGCCGAATATGGCTTCATTCTGCGCTATCCCAAGGACAAAGAGGAGATCACTCAGATTATATTTGAGCCCTGGCATTATCGGTATGTGGGCACCAATCATGCGAAGATCATCATGGAAAAAGGAATCTGTCTGGAAGAGTATCTCAGCGGAGACTACTGATAGATGGAAGGAGGGAACAGGCTCATGAAATATTGCATCCATTGCGGTGCGGAGATCCCTGATGACAGTATCTTTTGCGATCATTGCGGCAAGCGGACCGAATGGGCTGAAGAGCCGTCCCGGAAAAAAGAGAAAGCGCCCAAAAAAGTTTCCGGTCACGGAGGGAAAAAGAAAGGACCTCCGGCTTCGATGGATCAGGGTGAAAATGGGCAGAGGAGCTGGAAGCTGTTCCTGGGGCGGGATGAGGCGCCTTTGGACCGGGACAGCACCGCCATCACCATGCCCCGTCCGGTGGATCAGGATCCGGTGTACCGCGCTTCCCGGTGGCTGCTGGCGCTGGTGGTGCTGCTGATGCTGGTTTTTGCGGGAACACTGGCCTATAATTTGTATTGCCGCATGGGCTTCGGAGACAATAAGTATAAGAATATCCCGGTGGTTTATGTCCAGGGGGATACCACGCTGAAGTTCAGCAGCCCCCTGGTGGAGGAACCGGTGACCATCACAGAGTCTCTGGATTGGAAGAATATGCCCCTCGCGGAAATGACCTGCCTGTCGGCGGATGGAAAGGACCTGCTTTACCTCAATTATTATTCCGGGGGGGCGGGGGAGCTGTATCTGCGCAACACGGACAGCGAACGGGCGCGGTACGGGGAAAAAGAGGATCAGGGCGTCAAGGTGGACGAAAATGTGGTTCCTGGGCAGTTCTTCTGGAGCGAAGACGGGAAATATGTGATCTATCGAACAAAGGATGGGGACCTGTATCGCTGTCGGAAAAACAAGGAGCCGGAGAAACTGGATACCCAGATTGAGGAGATCCTTTTGGTCGCCACCACGGGACAGGTGATCTATACCAAGGAGGAAGAGGGCGCCGGCGGGGGGCTGACCCTTTACAGCAAAGCCCTGGATTCCGGCAGCGACGATCAATGGCAGTTGGATACCGGAATCTCGGAGATTTTCTCCTGCAATGCTGATGGCAGCAGCATTTATTACGGTAAACCCAGCGGGGATGAGCATAATCCTTGGGACATCTACCGTTATACCACCAAAAACGGCAGTGAAAAGCTGGCGGGAATGGTGGCGGAACTGTTGGATTACAATGATAAGGGGGAGCTGTTTTTCACCCGGGGAGAACCCACTGAAATGGATCCCTTCCAGTATTTTGTGGACGATATGGCGGAGGAAGACGCTCAGATCACAGAGGAGCCAAAGCTGGAGGATTACACCATTGAAAAGACCACCATTTGGGGCGTTCCCTACACGGTTCCGGATTATGAAGGCTATCAGGCGGCAGTGGAAGCCTATGAGGCAAAGCTGAAGCGGGATGAAATTCGGGAGGCCATCGCCGGCGAAAAAGAAACCGTCACCACCTATCAGCTGTTTCACAAGGCGGGCAGCAGCGAAACGCGGTTGGATTTTGGTATCCGCACGGTGGAGGCGGCGGACGCTGGCACCGGCAATGTAATCTATACCAAGGAACGGGTGACCTCCGGGCAGTCGGTGCTGATTTCGGAGGTAAAGGACGCCCAGGATGCCATTCGGCTGCTTAACACCGTCACCGGAAGCGCTGTACAGGACTATTACTGGGCCAGAGTGGGAAAGGAACCCTCTGTCTTTGTCACCGCCACCAATGAGGAAACCGTGACGGTCACGCTGGACCCTGGACGCGGGCTTTACTATCTCCTCATTGAGCAGGGGAAGGAAGGCGGGGTCCTCACCTGGCTGCCGGTAGAGCAGGAAGGATTGGGCGTCTCTCGGAAAACCGATGATGATGTGTATGCCATCACAGATATTTTTTACGGCGGCAGGATGCTCTATTATCGGGATATGACGGGAGAGAAAGGCACCTTGTGCGGCGCTGATGCCGGCGCAAAGGAGAAACTGAGCGAAGGGGTTTCGGACCAGCTGTGGCTGGAGGAAGACGGTTCGGCGCTGATGCTGCTGCGGGACTACAGCGAGGAACTGGAGATGGGGGAGTTGATCCTCTATCGCGACAGCAGCAAGCGGATCGCTGCCGACGCCCATGGCTACAGCTATCGCACCAGAAATTACCTGTATGTTCTGCGCAGCTACAATACTGCCGGCGATAAGGGGGATCTGTACCTCTATCGCGGCAGCGAGAAGAAGATGACGCTGCTGGATTACGATGTGACGGATTTTGGCTGATGCTGCCCTCAGAAAGCAAAGGGGCAAGGCGCGGATGGGGAGAAAAAGCGATTTTCAAAACGGGCAGCATCCCCGGAAAGGGTTTCTCCCCGATTCCAAAGAGGGCGGAAATCCCCTGGAAGCTCCCTGGCCGGTGTTTTGACCCCTTTACCTGTGGAGAACCGGGGAACACAAGGAAATATGAGGTGTCAAGGGCCTTCAATACCACGGAAGGCCCTTGATTTCCAGAAGAAAAAGAACGTTTATTCGCGAAAAAGGGGGGAGAGGATGGATCGGACGATCCTTCATTGCGACTGCAATGGCTTTTATGCTTCGGTGGAGTGCCTTTTACAGCCCTCCCTGCGCCAGGTGCCCATGGCGGTGTGCGGCGATCCCGACAGCCGTCACGGCATCATTCTGGCAAAAAATGAGCTGGCCAAGGGTTACGGTGTTCAGACGGCGGAAACCATTTGGCAGGCACGGCAAAAGTGTCCGCAGCTGGTACTGGTGCCGCCCCACCGGGCGGAATATCTCCGCTGCTCCCGGCTGGTCAACGAGATCTATCAGCAGTATACCGATCAGGTGGAGCCCTTTGGGATCGATGAATCCTGGCTGGATGTCACCGGCAGCAGGCGGCTGTTTGGGGAGGGGCCGGAAATCGCCGATCAGCTGCGCCGCCGGGTCCGGGAGGAACTGGGGCTCACCATTTCTGTGGGAGTATCCTTTAACAAGGTGTTTGCCAAGCTGGGCAGCGACTATCGCAAACCGGATGCCACCACCGTTATCACCCGGGAAAACTTCCCCCGGATTGTTTATCCGCTGCCGGTGTCGGCGCTGCTGTATGTGGGCCGCTCCACCTGTCAGATTCTGGACAGCCTGGGAATCCATACCATCGGCCAGCTGGCGGCGGCAGATCCTTCCGCCCTGACCCCCAGAATGGGAAAACTGGGCTCCCAGTTGATCTCCTATGCCCGGGGAGAAGAAAACAGCCCGGTTCGATACATTTGGGAGGAGCAGGAGGTCAAATCGGTGGGCAACAGCATCACCTTTCCACGGAATCTGATGACCTGGGAGGAGGTGAAAGTGGGAATCACCGCTCTCGCCGATGAGGTGGCAGGACGCTTGCGGAAGCAGGGGCTTCGGTGTTCCACTGTGCAGATTCAGCTGAAAGATCCGCAGTTTCACCTCATTTCCAGGCAGAAGGCCCTGGAACACCCCACTGATCTGGAACGGGAAATCCGTTTGGCTGCGCTGGAACTGGTGCAGAAGAACTGGACGGTCGGTTCCCCGATCCGGATGCTGTCCGTTACGGCGGCAGCCCTTACAGACGGGGCGGGAGAGGAGATGCAGCTGACCTTCTATGCCGGAGAAGCGGAAAAGCGAAAGAAGCAGCGGCGTCTGGAGCAGGCGATGGATCAGGTGCGGGACAAGTATGGCAGGGAGGCGCTCTCCTTTGGCCGCTTGCTTCATAACGATCTGGGGCTTCATGGCGCCGGGAAAGAGCATTTAACGGCGGATCTCCCTTCCCAAGAGGGGGAAGAGGAGAAATCCTCGGATTAGGTATTATTTTATAGAAATATACAAATAGTAATATTCCGGGCGGCAAAAAAGCGCAAAGGGGGCGGGACAGAGCCTTTCTCCTGTGCTGACGATTTATTTTGGACCCAGGGCCGCAGCCAGGGGACGGTTTTTCCCGCTCTTTCAGGGCAGATAAAAGATTCCTGGGAAGAGGGAGCCCCGGAGCGGACCTGGTTCTCCCCTGAAAGCCGAGAAAAGAGAAAAAGCTCCCGCGCCATTCATCAGAGGACGCGGGAGCCAAAAGAAGTTCTTATTTCTGGGGAGAATGAAAATCCACCGCTTTTTCAGCGCTGTTAATCAGGTTGAGCAGCGAGGTGCCAAACAGGGGATATTCCCGGGTGATTTTTTCGGTGGAAAGGGAGAGGCTTTCCACATCCTTGATCCGATCCATCCCATCCAAGGGTTTGCCGGAGGCCACAGCGGAGGCGTTGGCCTGGCGCATTTCCATGGCCGCGGCGCAATACTGATGGGCGATTTGCTCCGGCAGTTTGAACATACCGCTCTGGTTTTTTTCATTGGCGCTGTAGACCACCCGGAACATCCGGTAGACGGCGATCATGATGTAATCGCTGACCTCCCGGGTCAGGGAACTGCTTCCTGCCTTGTTGAGCATATCGAAAAGGATATTCAGGGAGTTGGCGATGAGCTTTTTGTTCAGAACCACCAGGATGCTGCCCTTCATGACGTTTTCCTTGCCGGCGGCGTCCGGCTCCGGAATCTCCTCGATGGAGAGGGTGGTGCCGGTGCGGTCAGGGGTGCGTCCCAGCATATAATCGCAGGAAACGCCGTAAAAATCGGCAGCCCGCACCAAGAAATCCAATCCACATTCCCGGATGCCCTTTTCATAGTGGGACAGCAGCGCCTGGGAGACCCCCAGACTGGCAGCCGCGGCTTTCTGGCTGATGCCTTTTTCCTTGCGAAGGAGAGTCAAAATCCGCGAAAATTCAGAAGACACAGCCACACCTCTTTTTTACGCCGAAAGGGCAGGATTCACCTAACGTAACAGCGGCAACCGAAGAAAAACCCAGGAATGCCCCGTTCCAGCCAACACAAAAGGCAGGACCGGGGCCTTTTTACCGGACAACAAAAAGACGAAGAAGCCGTTTGCAACTTATCCGCCTGTTGTTTATTACGTTTAGTAAAGAACATTATATTATATACATCGTGGTTTGTAAATACAAATTGTCGCAAAAGGTAAAAAACTGTTTAAACTTTGTCTATATTTTATAGTTGTATCTCGCTTTTTTCTACGATAAAGTGTATAATGGTCGGAATTGGAAGAAGGCCGGAAAAGGCTTTGATATTTGACATCCCGGGGAATCATGATAGAATTGAAAAGGAAACGCCGGGAGAGTCTTCCAAGGACTTTCTCTTTTCAGGAAAGGACGATGGCAATGAAAAACTACCGCCTTCATTTGATTCGGCATGGTCGCACGGATTTGGATGGAAAGGGACTTTATCTGGGATGCAAAACGGATCCGGAGCTTTCCAATCAGGGGATCCGTGAGCTGCTGCGGCTGCGGGAGAAGTTTGATTATCCCCCGGTGGAGATGGTTTATGCAAGCCCCATGGCCCGATGCGTCCAGACAGCGGGAATTTTGTATCCGGAAGCGGGGATGACCACGGTTCCTCAGCTGCGGGAAGCGGATTTCGGGGAATTTGAGGGAAAGAGCATCCAGCAGCTGAAGGACGATCCCCAGTATGTCAGCTGGCTGGGAAACTCTCTGAAAAACGCACCTCCGGGAGGAGAAAAGGGAGAAGATTTCCTGCTGCGCATCGTGGAGGGCTTTCGCTTTGTGTTGGAAGATATGATGCGCTGCGAGCTGTATGACGGGGCGATCATTACCCACGGCGGCGTGATCATGAGCTTGTTGGCGGCCATCGGTCTGCCGCGGCGGCAGGTGTATGATTGGCAGATGGCCAACGGACAGGGCTTTACCTGCTTTGTCAATCCCCAGCTCTGGCAGCGGGATCAGCTGATTGAGGTGGCGGGAATTTTGCCCCATGGAGCCTCCAGCGCCCTGAAAGGTCTGGAGCAGGCGGGGGAAAAATAACAGCGGGGCGAAGCGTCCCACTGAGGTGGAACTCCGGCGGGGCCGGAGGAAAGGAGCATGGAAAGATGACCTTGCGCAAAATGATTAAAACCGAGGCAAAGGCTTCCCTGCGGGGAAGATGGGGGAGAGCGATCCTCTGCCTGGCGGTGGTGGCGGCGGTGGAACTGTGTATCCATCTGGTGGACGCTGCCGCCATGGCTTTGTTGGGATATGATTTTCAGTGGCGGTGGGGCGCCATGGGCTTTAGCTATGGCCGGCAGTTTTTTACCATTCCCGCCTTGGGGGTGACGGCTGCTGCGGCGATCATCTGGCTGCTGCTGGCGGCTCCCCTTTGGACCGGACGGCGCAATTGGCTGCTGGAATTGACGGACCGCCGGGCCCATCCCGTCTCCCATATTTTCTGGCCCTATGAGGGGCGCACCTGGCTGCGGAGCGCCGGCCTGGAAATTTTCATCAAGGTTTCCACCGGGGTGGCAGCGGTCATTCTGGCGGTGATTCCCGGGGCGCTGCTGCTGCTGGGAACTGGCAATCTGCCCCTGGAAGGAATGGGAACGCTGCCCCCTTTGCTGGCCAATATCCTCACCATAGCCGGCGGGATTCTGGGGATTGTCGCGGCGCTGCTGCTGTGGACCTGGTGGCAGCGGTTCACCATTGCGCGGATTTTGCTGTGTGAAAAATATAATCTTTCCCTGGGACAGGCCCTGGGTCTTTCCAAACGGTATATGAAGGGTCACCGGTGGGAGATGGTCCGCTTTGATCTGTCCTTTCTGCCCTGGACCTTCCCTTCTCTGGCGGTATTGCTGCTGACCGGCATCCTCCAGCGGAGCATCGGGCAATATTGGTTCTATCCTCATTTTCTTTATGGCCCCGGTCTGGTGCTGTTTATGGTGGTGACGCTGCTGGTGCTGCTGTATCTGGCCCCTTATTATGGAATGGCCCGGGTGATGTATGCCCGGTACCTCTACGAATGTGGCCGGTGGGAGGAAGGAAATTCCGCGCCTGGGCCTGAGCAGCCTGCGCGGCAGGAAGAAAATCCTCAGGAAAAGGAGGAGCCGGAAAAGGGGAGCAAAACGGTGGATCAGCTTCTGCAGGAGGAGCGCTCCTGTCCGGTGATCCGGAACATTGTCTTTGATGTGGGCGATGTGCTGCTGCGTTTCGACCCGGCTGGAGAATTGGAGAAAATGTTCCCCACCCAAACGGAGGAGCAGCGGCAGGAGCTGCTGGAGGGAATCTTTTGGAATCCTGCCTGGAAGGAGCTGGATCTGGGGACGACGACGGAGGAGGACTATTTCCGCCGCGCCAGGGAGAGCTACCCCCACAGAAGGGAAGACATCGATCTTTTGGAGCAAAAATGGTATGATTGCCTGAGTCCCATTGCCTCCACAGTGGCGCTGATGGGGCGGCTGAAAGAGAACGGCTATCGTCTGTTGGTGCTGTCCAATTTCCCGGAGAAGGCTTTTCAGGAGATGACCCAGCGCTACCTGTTTATGCGGGATTTTGACGGCGGCGTGGTTTCTTATCAGCTCCACCTGACCAAGCCGGATCCGGAAATCTATCAGGCCCTCATCTACCGGGAAGGGATTGTTCCCGGGGAGACAGTTTATGTGGATGATAAACTGGAAAATGTGGAGGCGGCTCAGGCGGCAGGGCTGCGGGCGTTTCAGCTGAAGGACTGTCAGTCGGGGCCCTTCGAGGCTTGGCTCCAGCAATTGGGAGTCCGCACCACGCTGGAACAGACTACATAATAAAGGATAAAACAGGGGAGAGGCTGATGGCCTCTCCCTTGAGCGTGTCGAACTTTTTCGACACGCTTCCAGGGGGTATCCCATACCCCCTGGATACGCCGCTGGTTCCTGGAGAAACCAGCGGCGATACCCCCGGTTTCCCGACCCTGTGGGCGCGGGTCGGGGGATAAAAATCAGGCACCTGTCCTGATTTTTATGATTTTGAATGTTGTTTTCCTTTTGAAAATGGGTTCCGCGACAGTCTGGGGGGAGAGGCTGATGGTCTCTCCCTTTTGTCTCTCTTGCTGCTGAGGGGGAAGGAATCCACTTTTTATATCAGTAAGCCGACGGCTGCCCCTTTTTTCTCTGTTTACCGGGCGGGACATTCCTGCGGAAATGAGAACTCTGGGGGCAAGGAAGCCTGCCATTGATTTTTGTTTCCGGCTCCGGTAGAATAGTCATGGAATAATATGCTGCCTCACCGCCGGGAGGATAATAAGCCTCCTTGCGGCCAGCCTTCCTCTCTGAGGGCTGGGGAGGCCTCCGTTTTTCGGAGACGCCGTATTCCAGGAGCAGAGGGACAGGGGTCAAAGGCTTGGAGTTTCCGTTTCAAAAGTCTGTTGGGGTCTGATTTGGAAGGAAAGATGCTGCGGAAAAAGCCGGCGTCATTTATGGAGGGATCAGGATGAAATATTGTCCGCGTTGCGGCGCTCAGCTGCCGGAAGAGCATCAGTTCTGCCACCGCTGCGGTTTGAAACAGCCAAATTGGAGGGAGGAAAGCGCTGGTTTTGGCGCTGCATCGTCCCCACAGCCGGAGGAAAGCCGCCGCCCGGAGGAAGAGCGGGAAACGTTTCACAGCAGCCAAACTGGAACAGGCAGCGGCTTTTGGGCCCAGGGAGCGGCTCCTTCCGCTGGTTCGGGGAACCGGCGGCGGGACGGGAATCTTTTTGACGCCCTCGGCTTTGGGCCCCGGGCCCCGCAGGGTGGAGGAGAAAATCCAGACGGTTGGATTCCCGGGGACCCCGGACGGATGGGATATTGGACGGAGCGGGGATTTGTTCCCCGGGAACCGGAGGAGCAGCCTGGCGGGGCCGGGATGCCTCAGCCGCCTTATTCCCCCCAGTCTTCCGGCCCGTATCAGGGAAATGTGCCGGAACAGAGAGAAAAAACCACCGCTATGGGGATTTGGATTTTGGCTGTAGTCAGCCTGGCCCTCAGCCTTTTTTTGCCGGCCTTCGCCATCACTTTGGCCATTACAGCCATGATTATCAACTATCACAGCCATCACAGCGAAGAAACCACCTGGGCGATGATGTTGTCGGTGGCGGCAATTGTGGCGGCTGTTTTCAGCGCGTTGTTCCGCTGGTTCTGGTGAAACGAACCTGAAAAGGGGAATTCTGCCATTTTCCGGGCGGAACGGGCCCTGGCAAAAGACCCTTTTTGGAGTCTGGGAAGCAGGCGGGGAGACCGGGAAAAATGACGCCCTCCGGGTCTCGGGGAGAAGCATAGGCGGCTCAGGGAACGGTTTTTTGCCGAAATCCCCGCATCAAAGCGGCGGGTCAAACATCCCAAAAAGGTTTCTTGTCCCCTGGTTTGTGTAAGATACAGAAAGTGCTGTTGTCGTGTCCATCCTCTGATCTCCAAAGCCTAGAAGACGGTTTCCTCGGGTGAAAAAATGTCGTTGCCGCCCTGAACAGACTTGAAAGACAAAATATCCCGGCAGGAAAGAGAATTTTCCGATAAATGAGCAAAAGAAGCAGGCCCGGAACGGACTGTCCGTTCCGGGCCTGCTTGGTTCTTTTATCCAGGGGCTGTTGTCCTTAAAACACCGGGACCACAGAGCCGCTGTACTTCTCGGTGATGAACTGCCGGGTTTCCTCGCTGGTGAGGGCTTCGATGAGGGCCAGAATTCTGCTGTCCTCTGCGTCCTCGGGACGGATCGCCACAATGTTGGCGAAGGTCTGGGCGGCCTCGGACTGAGGATCCTCGCTGACGATGATCTTGTCGGACAGGCCGGCGGGGATGGCGTAGTTGCCGTTGATGACTGCCACGGCCACTTCGGTCACAGCGTTGGGAACCTGCTCGGCGGCCAGCTCCAGGAACTTCAGGTTCTTGGGATTATCCACAATGTCCATGGGGGTGGCCTCCAGGCCGACGCCCTCCTTGAGGGTAATCAGGCCCTGAGCGGCCAACAGGTTGAGGGCCCGGGCCTCGTTGGTGGTGTCGTTGGGCACGGCGATGGAATCCCCGTCCTGAAGCTCCTCCAGGGAGGAGACCTTGCCGGCATAGATGCCCAGAGGCTCAAAGTGAATGGAGCCGGCGCTCACCAGATCGGTGCCGTTTTTGGCGTTAAAATCGGTGAGATAGGGCTGGTGCTGGAAATAGTTGGCGTCCACCTCGCCGCTGTCCACAGCGTTGTTGGGCAGAACATAGTCGGTGAACTCTTTGATCTCCAGTTCAATTCCCTTCGCGGCCAGCTGCTCCTTGACAGATTCCAGAATTTCAGCGTGGGGGGAGGGGGAAGCAGCTACCACCAGCTTTTCGGCAGCGGCGGCTTCGGAGGAGCTTCCCTCTGTGGCGGCAGCTTCGGAGGAAGCCTGGGAGGAGGACTGAGCGGGAGCGGAGGAGGCGGAAGAAGCCTCAGAGCCGCCGCAGCCGGCGACGGAAAGGGTCAGCAGCACAGCTGCCAACAGTGCGGTCAAACGTTTCATGGAACATACCTCCATCGTTTTGATTTTAATGTTTCGTGAAATTTATCGCAGGAGGGGCGCCCCTCCGGGATAACGGATTTTACAGCGCTTATCGTTGGAAGCAGCTGACTGCCAGCGAAAGCGGATGAGAATTTATTTGCTCTTGTCGATTTTCCGTGCCACCAGGTCGAAGATGGCCTGAATGATCTGCACCAGCACCACCAGAATGATGATGGTGGCCAGCATCACATCCCCCTGGTACCGGTGAAAGCCGTAGCGGATGGCCACATCCCCCAGGCCGCCCGCGCCTACGGTGCCCGCCATGGCGGTGTAACCCAGGAGATTGATGGTGGTGATGGACATTCCCCGCACCAGGGAAGGGAGGGATTCCGGCAGCAGCACATGGAAGATAATCTGGCTGTTGGTGGCGCCCATGGCCCGGGCGCTTTCCACCACACCCTTATCCAACTCGCTGAGGGAGCCCTGGACCATCCGGGCCACAAAGGGGATGGCGGCCACCGTCAAGGGAACAATGGCGCCCTTGACGCCGATAAAGGTGCCGGCCACCAGCTTGGTGAAGGGGATGATGGCCACCAGCAGCACAATAAAGGGAATACTGCGGGTGATATTGATGCCGTAGTCCAGCGAAGTGGAAAGAGGCTTGTTGGGAGCGATGGAATCCATCCCCGGAAAGGTGACATAGACCAGCACCCCCAGGGGCACCCCCAGCAGATAGCTGATGATAACAGGGATGAAGGTCATGATGAGGGTTTTGCCGGTTTCGGTGAGAAGGAGGGAGCCATAAGTTTCCAGAAAGGCCATTTATACCTCCTCCTTTCCAAAGAACTTTCGGGTGATCTCATGGTTCTGATGTTCCATAACATCCGTCACCAGTCCATTGTCCACCAGCTGTCCGCCCTCCAGCACCGCCACCTTGTTGCAGATTTTCCGTACCACGCCGATTTCATGGGTGATGATGACGATGGTCACTCCCAGGCGGCGGTTGATGTCGCTGAGCAGATTCAGGATGGACTGGGTGGTCAGGCTGTCCAGGGCGGAGGTGGGCTCGTCGCACAACAGCAGCTGGGGGTGGGTAGCCAGCGCCCGGGCGATGGCCACCCGCTGCTTCTGGCCGCCGGAAAGCTGGGCGGGATAAGCGTCAGCCTTGTCGGAAAGGCTCACCAGCTCCAGCAGCTCTTTGACCCGGGCGTCAATGCTGCTTTTCTCCCGCTTGGAGAGCTTCAGGGGAAAGGCTACGTTGTCCGCCACCGTCCGCTGCATCAGCAGATTGTAGCCCTGAAAAACGGTGCCGATGGTGCGGTAATAGTCGATTTTCTCCTTGGGATTGAGGTGGGCTAAATTTTTTCCATTGACGGTGATGGTGCCGGAGGTGGGGGTATCCAACAGGCCAATGAGCCGCAGCAGGGTGCTTTTACCCGCACCGCTCAAGCCGATGATGCCGTAAATATCTCCCTGTTCCACCGTCAGGGAGATGTCCCGCAGGACATGGAGATCCTGCTGTTTTTGATTGGGAAAACTTTTGCAGAGATGGGAAATTTCAATCATGTTTTGTTCTTCTCCTCCTTCCGGCGGATGCGCGGTCCGCCGCCGATGACAAGGCAGTAAAAAAGCCCCCGTCCTCTTGATCAAAAGGACGAAGGCAAAATTGCTCCGTGTTACCACCTTTATTCGCGCCGGCCTCACGGCAGACGCCTCTGCGGGTACCAACATACCCTGCCGCTGTAACGGGCGGGCCCGTCGCAATCTATGCTCCAGGAAAACGGGAACGGTCGGTGCGCGACTCCGAGACCATTTTCAGACCAACCGCCGCCTGCCCCTTTTCAGCTGCCGGGGCTCTCTGGAAGGGACGCGAAGGACTTACTCTTCTCTTCACAGTCTTTTTCTGCTATATCCCGTATTATAGCCCCCCTTGGGACAATTGTCAACAGCTTTTTCCGGGAAGAAACCGGAAAAGAGGGGGAAGAAAGAGAAAGCAGGGAAACGATCCGGTCCTCTCCAGCGGCAGACACTGTCGCCGGGGAGGGAAAGCGGGCCTGTCAGCGACAAGAACTTTCCCCATGGAAGCGGACTGCCCCTTGCCCGGGGAACGTTTCATCCCTTTTCTTCCTCCTCCTGCACCCGGCGGCGCCACTCCTTCCAGAAGGTGAGGTAGCCGTTGCGGTCAAACTCATTTTCAGGAACCACCTTGGGGCTGCACCGGTTGTAAAAATCCTCCACCTGCCGGGCAAAGGCCAGCACCTGCCGCTGGTAATCCTTGAGATCAACCAGAAATTTTTCTCCGTCCCCGGCGGTCAGCTCCACAGCGTCCCCCTGATGGATGACAGCATAATCCACGCCGTTGTCACAGCAGTCGATGTAGACGTTTTCCAGGGCCTCATCAGCGATGAGAAAGTGGCCGCAGCAGGGGAGCATCTGGGGGCCGTGGGGTTCCATCAAGTGGTCTTCCGTCAGGGTTTTCAGCATCCGCAGGGCGGCGGCGCTGGCGCAGCAGGAGTAGGAAAGCTCCCGTCTCCCCACCGTTACGGTGACGTCTCCATGGGCGCAGAGGTCCAGCGGGTCGTCGGCGCTGCCGTCGATCCACTGAAAATTTTGGACGGTGATGGAAAAGGGAACGGTGTTCATCAGCATGATCCTTTCTGTTGTTGGTTGAATTTTTTGGTGAAAGCGGACCGGTCAGCTCTCCTGCTGCAAATGCCGGTAATGCCGGTAGAGAAAGAATCCCAGCGCCGCCGTCAGCAGTTCGGTGATGGGACAGGCCAGCCACACACCTGTCATACCCAGGACGGCGGCCAGCGCCAGCGCCATGGGGATAATCAGCACAAAGCCCCGGAGAATGGAGAGAAGCTGGGCGGGACGAGGCCGTTCCACCGAGGTGAAAAAATTGGATAAAAGGGTGTTGTAGGCGGCAAAGATGGAACAGAGGAAATAGAGGTACAGCCCTTCCACCGCCATTTGCTGCATCTCCGCCAATCCTTCGCTGTTGAAAGCGGCGGCCACCGGTCCGGCAAAGAGAAAGAGCAGCAGTTCCACCGCGGCTGCTGTCGCCACCGCCGTCGTCACCCCATACCGCTGCATCCGCCCCAGCTGAACGCGGTCACCCTGCCCGTACAGGCTGCTGAGCAGCGGCTGCACCCCCTGGGCGATGCCGGTATAGACCCCCACCGCCACCAGAGCGATGTTGGCGATGACGCCGTAAGCAGCCACACCGACGCTTCCGGCAAGATGAAGAATGAGAAAATTAAACAGAATCATCACGATGCCGGAGGAAAGCTGGGTCACTAGGGAGGGAAAGCCCAGGGCGATAATCTGCCCCGATGCGGCGGGATCCGGTTTTGCGGGGGTGAAGCGAAGCGAGCAATCTTTTCTTCTCCAATGGGGGAGCATGATGAGGATGCTGATGAGGGGGGAGATGCCGCTGGCGAAGATGGCGCCGAACATTCCCCACCCCAGAGGGAAGATCAGCAGATAGTCCAGCACAATGTTGGAAAAGCTGCCGATGACCATGGCGGCCATGGCCAGCTGGGGGCCGCCGTCGTTGCGGACGAAGCAGAGAAGGGTCTCGTTCCAAATAAAGGAAGGGGCGAACAGCAGCAGCCACCGCAGGTAGGTGCAGGTCAGCGGCAGGATGGCCCCCTCCGCTCCCAGCAGCAGGGCCAGCTCCTCCACCCAGAAGATGCCGGGCAGCATAAAGAGCAGTGAACCTATTGCCGCCAGGCAGAGGGTATGGGTATAGATCCGTCCGGCCTCCTCTTCCGTCCCTCCGCTTTTGCAGATGGAGAATTTGGTGGCGCCGCCCATTCCCAGCATCAGCCCGGTGCCGAAGATAAAATTATAGATGGGAATAGCCAGATTCAGGGCGGCGAGACCGTCGGCCCCCATACCTTTGGAGATGAAAAAGGTGTCCGCCAGAATGTAGCAGGATACCCCCAGCGTTCCCAACACGCTGAAGGCTGTGCAGCGGGCAAATTGTCCGAGATAAGATGACTGGCTCATAAAATTCCTCCTCAAAAAAACAAAAAACGCCAGTTTTTTCTATCTTCAAAGGCCTACGATAGAAAAACTGACGTGAGATTCTTTACCCGGCGGAAAGGAAATGTCGCATATTAGTTTCATAAACATACCATAAACCAAAAAAGAAATCAAGACTTTTTCGAAAAAAATCAAGGCGCTGACGAGAAAAGATTTCAGAAAACTTTTTAAACCCTTCGCTCCCGTTTGAAAGGCGGCAAACTGTGTTAAAATGGTGATGAAATCAGAAAGGAGGGACGGTTTCTCCTTTGACTTTGTTCCGATTCCCTCCCTTGAAGCGATGATCTGAAAAAAGCGAAAATTTTCCAGGGACGAAACCGACAGGGGAAAAAAACGTAATAAAGGGTGAAAGGGGGAGAGAAGATGACCGATGAAGGAATTGTGACCCTGTATTGGCAGCGGAAAGAGCAGGCTATCCGGGAAACGGAGCAGAAATACGGAGGACAGCTGCTGCGGCTGTCGGAAAATATTCTTTTTGACCGGCGGGAGGCGGAGGAGTGTGTCAGCGACACCTACCTTGCGGCCTGGAACACCATTCCGCCCAAATCGCCGGTGGACTATTTCTTCGCTTACCTGGCCCGGATCACCCGCAACGGGGCCCTGGACCGGTGGCGGAAGGCCAAAAGCCAGAAACGGGACGGGCTGCTGGTGGAATTGTCCCAGGAGCTGGAACAGTGCCTGCCGTCTCCCGATGACGTCCCCTGCCGTGTGGAGGCGGGGGAACTGATGGAGATTCTCAACAGCTTTTTTCGCAGCTTGGAACAGCGGGAGTGCGATGTTTTTCTGGGACGGTACTGGTTTTGCACCCCGGTGGCGGAGCTGGCCCGGCGGCAGGGGATGACCCAGAGCGGGATCAAATCCATGCTGCTGCGGACCCGGCAGAAGCTGCGTCAATACCTGGAGAAGGAGGGGTATCATCTATGAGAGGGAAGGAATTGCTGGAAAAGCTCACCGGCCTGGACCCCAGGCTGGTACAGCGGGCGGCATTGAGCAGGAGCAGAGCCGTTCTGTACCGCTGGGGCGCCATGGCCGCCTGTCTGGTGGTGGCGCTGTTTGTGGGGCTGTACTGGCAGCCCTGGCGGACGTCCGCGCCCCCTGTGGTCAGTTCTTCATCGGAAGAAAGCGCCTCCAGCCAATCGCCGGACCCGGTGGAAGAACTGCCTATGCTCACCATTGGGGGCCCGATGGGCGGCAGCATGGGGTTCGAGGGGTATATGGCCTATGATCCCACGGAACTGACAGACGCAAACCCCTGGCAAGACGACGGTTCCATCACCACCCTGCCGGTGTATGTCCACGCCCCTACCCGGACGGAAAATGATATGCTCCTGGCGGAAAATGTGGACCGGCAGCGGATGGAGGAGGTCCTGCTGGATGTGGCGACCCGGCTGGGGATGGACGTCGATCCCCAGGCCATCACCGACGATGCCCCCGATGAGGAGCGGCTGAAGATAACATCAGAAAAGGTGGGGATACCGGTGGACCAGCTGCCCCCCCAATACACCATGTATAACTATGTGATGCTGGAGGATGACCGGTACAAAGTGCAGGTGGACGTCAACCTGGTTGCCACTGTCTGGTGGAAGGAGGCGGAAAGCCTGCCGGAGGACATTGTTTTCACCCATGAGGCAAGTGAGGAAGAAATGGCGGAAGCGGGCGAATATCTGCTGGAGCGCTACCGGGATCTCATCGGGATGGAGCAGCCTCAGATGGAGCTGACCATGGGGGACTACACCTATGATGGCCAGCAGCGGTTCAGCCTCTATTTCTTTGAGGATGGTCAGACGCCGGAGGAGAAGCTGCTCAACTATTTCTTTGACCGGATGGCCTTCTATCCCGA
>CASFXA010000019.1 GCA_949298535.1 uncultured Oscillospiraceae bacterium | reverse complement strand
ATCTATTTTTAGATTTCTTATTGCAAATATTGGTGTTTTGTTTCCTTCTCCAAATTTCTTCACCTTACAGCTGCCGGATCACCGGAACCACGCCGGCGGCGGTGATGTCCAGGCAGAGGTAGCTGCAGGGAGTGATGTGGCCGTCCAGCACGCTGCCGGGATTGATGAGATACAGTCCCTCCAGATATTCCACGTTGGCGCAGTGGGTGTGTCCGTAAAGGACGATGTCGGCGTGCTGTTCCCGGGCGGCCCGCTCCAGGTCGTCGATGCCGAATTTCACCCGGTACAGATCCCCATGGGTAATCATCACCCGTTTATCCCCGCACACCAGCAGCTTCATCTTTTTTTCCATGCTGCCCCAGTCGTTGTTTCCCTTGACCGCCACAAAATGCCGCTCAGGATAAAGAAGATGGACGTCCTCAAATTCCTCCACGCCGTCCCCCAGATGGATGTACATATCGGCGGTATCCTTGGTAGCCTCCACGATCCGTTTGACCCGATCGAAGCTGCCATGACTGTCGGACATCACAATTACGCGCATGATTTACTCCTTCTCTCCCTGATGACGCCGCCCTGGGCGTCCCGGGACCGATGGCCTATTCTATGCTTCGGCAATACCGGAGGTTCCCGCACCGGCAAGGCCTCCCGGGCATAGAATGGACCATGACGGTCCGATGGCGGTCATATACAAAAATACTGTAACATAAATATGGTAAAAATGGAAGTGGCGGTGAGATTCTTGAAACAAAAAAACCAGATGGATCCCGGACAGATGGAACGACTGCTGGGGATGGCGGCGGCAAAGCTGGGCGCCGATCCCAAGGCTTTGGAGGAACAGCTGCGCCGGGGCGGATTGCCCGGCGGTCCCGGGATGGAGCGTCTGCAACAGATTATGGGCGATCCCAAGGCGGTTCAATCATTGCTGCGCTCTCCCCAGGCCCAGGCGCTGCTGAAAAATCTGCAAAAACCCAATAAATAGCCCCCAACGCCCCATGGGCCAGGGGCCGGAACAGGGGGGGACGAGGATGGAGGATCTGGGGGAGCGGATGGCCCAGCTGCTGGGCAGCGAGGAAGGAATGGAGCAGGTGCGGCAGCTGATGGCCTCCCTTTCAGGGGAGGGGGGGCCGGACCTGGGGAACTTGCTGGGAATGTTGGGAGGAGCCGGCTGCGGTTCCCCTCAGAATCCATCCCAGGGGAGCGGCTCAGGGGACCCGGGGATCATCCTGGAATTGACCCGGGCCCTTTCTGCTGTCCGCCGTCCGGATCCCAATGTGGCCCTGCTCCAGGCGCTGCGGCCTTTTTTTGAGCAGCCGCGGCAGAAGAAGGTGGACCATGCCATCCAGATGATGCGGCTGATGGAGCTGCTGCCCCTGCTGCAGCAAAGCGGCCTGCTTTCCGGCCTGTTGGGAGGGGATGAAAATGGCTGAACGTTGGACCCCGGAGGATGAGGCGTTGTTTCTCCGGCTCACCAGCCAGGCGGCGGAACAAGCGCGGCAATACTACAGCAGACGACAGCGGCAGCCGCCGGTTCCGCCGGAGGGCGCAGATTTTTCTTCCGGCCCTGAGCAGCCGGAAAAAGGGGAAAAGCCTTCCCGGGTCTCCCCTGAGGAACGGAGCCCCCATTCCCCCGACAGAGAGGCTCCGGGCCAGCCCCAGCAGGCGGGAAAAGGACCGGAACCGGGGACGCAGGCTGACGTTCCCCAGAGTCAGCTGGACCGGCAGCCGCCTTTTTTCCAGGAGCAAACCGCCTTTGGAAGGGAGGGGGAGGGATCTTCCGCAGCCTCCCTCCGGGATTTTCCGTCCCCCCGGGAAAAGGAAGAGGGGAGGAATGGCCATCCCTCAGGGGAGAGAAACCGTTCCCCCCAACGGCCCCCAGCCTCTGGAGAGGGGGTTTCTCAGCCTGCTGGTCCGGAAGAAGCCGGTGGCTGCAGCGCTCCGCCGGCAACCGAGCACGCCCCTTTTCCTTCCCGCGCCGCCCCCACAGAAGGGGGAGGGGGGAGGTCCCGTCAGGGATATGGCCCCGGAGGAAAGGGCGGATTGCTGGGCTCCCTCTCCGGCCGTTTGGAGCAGATGGATCAGGAAGCTCTGCTGATTGCGGCAGTTTTGCTGCTGCTGTACCAGAAGCAGGCGGATAAAAAGCTGATTTGGGCCCTGGTTTATATACTTATTGGATAAATAAATTAAAATAATACAAATTTTAGAAAAACTTCTTGGGATGCTTCTGAAACCGGTGAAGTTTCCGCCAGGGATTACGGCTCCCCTTTCCAAAGGGCGAGGGGATTTTCCCGGGGGAAAAACTGGGTCTGTTTGGGGAAGCGGACAGTCCCGGGGGATGACTTCTGAAAAAAGGGTGAACAGACAGGGGAAATCTTCCTTCTGCCCAGCGGCGTTTCAGACGATGATTCAGACAGTCTTTCCGGTCCCGGGGCAGACCCGGACGGCATCCCGGACAGATGGCCCCGGAAAAGGACGGGTTTCTCCCGGCCAAAATTTCAGGGCGGGAGAAATTTTGGAAAGAAAACATCCCTCTGCCAGCTGGAAGAGGTCCCCGCCGCGCGGAAGAACAGGCGGCGCCTCGGGAACCCGTTCCATCAAAAAGGGGAGCCCTCCAAAAGAAGGAAGGCCCCCCCGTTTTCCGGTCGTTGTTTATTTGGATTCCGGCAGGAACTGCCGCAGCCACCGGGTCAAATCCCGGGATCCCTGTTTGACATCGGCGATCAGCTCGCTGATGCCCCCCTCCAGATCCAGCTCCTCCTCCGCCCCAAAGAAGTCCCGTTCCCGGGCTTTGGCATAGCGGCGTCGGATGGCCAGCTGTTCCTTGCGGGGGTCCCCCACGCTCACCCCCTCGTAAAAGCGGGCGATGTCCAGCAGCAGTTCCCGGAATTCGTCGGAACTTTGCCGTTTGAAGGCGGCGATCAGCTGCTGCTCGTCCTCCTCGTCCAGAAAGCGCAGCTCGGTCAGGCAGCTTTCGCCCCCCATAGCCTTGATTTTGGAGGCCAGGGTCCGGACGTTTTGCAGGTTCCGGTGGGTGTTGGGCAGCACCGCAACCCCGTGTTTCAGATATTCCGCCCCCATCTCCTTCAGCTTGCGCCAGACGTAGACCCTGTTTTTGGAGGGCTGGATGGGGACATTGTAGCTTACAGACAGCCAGCTGTAACGGGACATAGGGGGTTCTCTCCTTTCTGGTGGGGAAGCAAAGGGCAGGCGTTCCCAGATCAAAGGCGGCGGGCGTGGTTTGCCTTTATTGTAACAGGTTCCGGCCCGGGGCGCAACGGGGCGGCAAAAAACTCCCGGAAACCGGGGATTTTTTCCTGGGAGAAGGGGCGGCGGGACAGTTGGATGTTGAAAAACACCGGCTTCGGTGGTACAATAGAAAAATAATTTTTATAGGGGCTTTTTGGAAATTTTTGGGCTGAAGCCGGGTCCCCGCCAGGGGAAAAGAACAGGGTTTGGAATATTGTCCAGGCCCGTCCGCTTCAGGGAAAGCCCCGGGAAAAGGTGGTCAAGAGGAGATGAAAATACTCCATGAGGGGAAGGGCTTGCTGATCCCGGAAACCTATCTGTCCAAGCTGGACCTGCTGGAAACAGAGCGGGCCATTAAGCTGACCAAGGATACCTTTGAGCGGGAGCTGGCCCGGGCCTTGTCCCTGACCCGTGTGTCTGCGCCCCTGTTTGTTCGTCCGGAAACCGGCCTCAACGACGACCTCAACGGGGTGGAGCGGCCGGTGCAGTTTGACATTCTGGATCTGAAGGCGGATGTTCAGATTGTCCAGTCCCTGGCCAAATGGAAACGGATGGCTTTGGGGGCCTACGGTTTTGCCCCGGACACCGGCCTGTATACCGATATGAACGCCATCCGCCGGGATGAGGATCTGGACAATCTCCATTCGGTCTATGTGGATCAGTGGGACTGGGAGAAGGTTATCACCCGGGAACAGCGGAACAAAACCACCCTCCGTCAGGCGGTGGAAAAGATCTGGCAGGTTTTTCTGGATACCCAGGCCAAGGTGTGCGACGCCTTTCCGGCCATTTCCCGGTATCTTCCCCGGAAGATCTTCTTTGTCACCACCCAGGAGCTGGAGGACCGCTGGCCGGACAAGACCCCCAAGGAGCGGGAGGACGCCATCACCCTGGAACATGGGGCGGTGTTTCTGATGGAGATCGGCGGCGCCCTGCGCAGCGGAAAGCCCCATGACGGCCGGGCTCCCGACTATGACGACTGGAGCCTCAACGGAGATATTCTGCTGTGGTATCCCCCTCTGGAGCGGGCGGTGGAGCTGAGTTCCATGGGTATCCGGGTGGACCGGGAGGCTCTGGAGCGGCAGCTGGCCATCCGAGGCGCGGAGGAGCGGAAGAACCTCACCTTCCACCGGATGCTGCTGGAGGAGCGGCTGCCCCTGACCATGGGCGGCGGCATCGGACAGTCCCGCATCTGTATGGTGCTGCTGGAGAAGGTCCATATCGGGGAGGTGCAGGCCTCTGTGTGGCCGGAAGAGATGATCCGCGCCTGCGGCGCTCACGGAGTCCATCTGTTGTAAAATACAAATTGTAATAATAGAGCTTAAAAATACAAATTGTAAGTGTGTGCGCTGCCTTTTTTCCACAAAAGGGCAGGGGAATGGAGGAAAATGATGGAATTGACCGAACTGTATGGCTCCAAGGTGTTCAGCAAGCGGGTGATGGCCCAGCGCCTGCCGGCGGATGTGTTCCAAAGCCTGGAGAACAGCGCCCATCCCGGGGGCCGGCTGGATCCGGCCATTGCGCCGGTGGTGGCGGAGGCCATGAAGAATTGGGCCATGGAACAGGGAGCCACCCATTTCGCTCATTGGTTCCAGCCGATGACGGGCATCACCGCGGGAAAATTTGACGCCTTCCTCTCCCCCGACGGCGAGGGGGGCGCGGTGACGGAGTTTTCCGCCAAGTCCCTGATTATGGGGGAGCCGGACGCCTCCTCCTTCCCCTCCGGCGGTCTGCGGGCCACCTTTGAGGCCAGGGGGTACACCGCCTGGGATCCCACCTCTCCCGCCTTTGTCAAAGGAACCACTTTGTATATCCCCACCGCCTTCTGTTCCTACACCGGAGAGGCGCTGGACGCCAAAACTCCCCTGCTGCGCTCTATGGAGGCCATCAACCGGGAGGCCACCCGCCTGTGCCGGCTGATGGGAATGTCCGACGTCACCCGGGTGGAGCCCTCCGCAGGAGCGGAACAGGAGTACTTCCTGGTGGACCGTCAGCGGTATGAGCAGCGGCTGGACCTGAAGCTCTGCGGCACCACCCTCTTTGGCGCCAAGCCCCCCAAGGGCCAGGAACTGGATGACCACTATCTGGGACGGATCCGTCTGCGGATCAGCAAATATATGCGGGAGGTGGATCACCGCCTGTGGGAGCTGGGGGTTCCCTCCAAGACCAAGCACAACGAAGCGGCCCCGGCCCAGCATGAGCTGGCTCCCCTTTACGCCGGATGCAATGTGGCCTGCGACAACAACCAGCTGATTATGGAAACCCTGCGCACTGTGGCCAAGGAGCAGGGACTGGCCTGTCTGCTTCATGAAAAACCCTTCGCCGGCGTCAACGGCTCCGGCAAGCACAACAACTATTCCCTCTCCACCAACACCGGCGTCAACCTTTTCTCCCCCGGCAAGCGGCCCAAGGAAAACCTCACCTTCCTGGTCTGCCTCTGCGCCTTTATCCGGGCGGTGGATTCCTATCCCCAGCTGCTGCGGATGTCCGCCGCCACCGCCGGCAATGACCGCCGTCTGGGGGGCAGCGAGGCTCCTCCCGCCATTATCTCCATGTTCCTGGGGGACAGTATGCTCTCCATGCTCAAGGATGTGGCCATGGGCAGCAGCAGCACCCGGGGGGAGGAGGCGGAAATTCTCCGCATCGGCGTGGCCACCCTGCCGGAGCTGGCCAAGGATGATTCTGACCGGAACCGCACCTCTCCTCTGGCCTTCACCGGCAACAAGTTTGAATTCCGGATGGTGGGCTCCAGCCAGTCCATCGCCCTGGCCAACACGGTGCTCAACACCATCATGGCCGACAGCTTCCGGGCCTTTGGCAACTACTTTGAACAGGCGGGCTTTTCCGCCCAGACGGTGGCGGAGGTGGTGGCGGAAACCCTCCGCAGCCATGGCCGCATTGTCTTCAACGGCAACAACTATGCCAAGGCCTGGGAGGAGGAGGCCCGTCAGCGGGGCCTGCCTGTGATCAATTCTTCGGTGGAGGCCTTTGCCGCCCTCACTCAGGAGCGGAATATCACCCTCTTTGAGCGGTTTGGGGTGCTGTCCCGGGCGGAATGTCTGGCCCGGTATGAGATCATGCTGGAAACCTACAACAAGGTGGTGTCCATCGAGGCGGCCACCATGGCGGAGATGACGGAGCGTCAGCTGCTGCCGGCGGTAGCGGAGTATACCGGAGTGATCGCCGCGGCCAGCCGGGATTATGCCCAGGCGGCGGGACGGAGCCAGCGGTATCTGGAGCGGCATCTGGAGGATCTGTCCCGGACTCTGGACGAGATGGCCCAGGGGCTGGAAAATCTTCAGCAGAAGCTCCATGAGGAACCCGATGGGGTCCGGGAGCGGGCAGAATTCATCCGGGACGAGATTCGCCCCGCCATGGATCGCCTGCGGGAGAGCTGTGACCATGGGGAGCAGATCACCGACGCCAAATATTGGCCCATTCCCACCTATACCGATCTGCTTTATCGGGTGTAACGAAAGATCATCATCAGCGGCCCGGCCCTTTGTCGGGCCGCTTGTCATAGGGGAAAAGGAAGGGGCGTCAGGAGAAAACCGGGACCGGTGAAGGTCCGGGGACATGGGCCTCCAAAGGGCAAGGTTCCGGAGGAAAAGGGAAAAGCAGGGATGTCCCCGGCGGTTGCCTCCCTTCCGGGAAAGCGGCCCGGAACAGCTGGAGAAGGCCTTTGTCGTCCGGCTTCCTTTGCCGGCCCCAGGTTCGGCACTGTGCCCCGGCCCGGGAATGGAGCGGAAGAAAAAAACGCTGAAAGCCAAAGCGCAGCAAAGGGCCCCTTTTCATGGGAAGGGGGCGGAAAGGAGGACGCTGATGGCCAACGTGCGGGATTTTGAATACATCGCGGAGATTGCCCGGTACGGCAGCATCTCCAAGGCGGCGGAGGCGCTTTACCTCTCCCAGCCTACCCTTACCAAATTTTTGCAGCGGGTGGAACGGGAGGCGGGGCAGCCCCTTTTCCATCGGGTGGGCAAGCGGTTTGTTCTCACCCCGGCGGGGGAGGTGTATGTGGCCCGGGCCAAAAGCATCCTGCAGCTGGAGCATCAGCTGGAACAGGAGCTGGCGGATCTGGCGGCCATGCGCAGCGGCAGCATCCGCCTGGGCACCACCGCAGGGCGCTCCAGCTATATCGCCCGGCAGGTGGCCCCGCTGTTTCGTCAGGAATTTCCCGGAGTGCGGCTGCTGCTTCACATCAGCCATACTGAACGGCTGATGAAGATGATGCAGAATAACGAGCTGGATATGGCGCTGGCCAACTGCGATCAGGATTTTCCCGCCCTTTCCGCGGATCCCATCGGGGAGGATGAGATGGTGCTGGTGGTGCCCGCCAACAGCCCCCTGGTGGACAAAGCCCGGCGGAAAGAGGGCTTCCGTTTCCCGGTGATCGGGGTGGAACACTGGCGGGAAGAGCCCTTTGTCCTTTCAGCCTCCATCTCTCATTCCTACAGCCTGGCCATGGACTATTTCCGGGAGCTGGGCATCACCCCCAACGTGGTGATGGAGATGCAGGACCTCCGGGCGGTGATGGACGCCGTGGAAATGGGGGTGGGGGTCTCCATGTTTGTATCGGTGCCCTACCGCAGCGGACGAGCCCTGCGGTATCTCTCCCTGGGGAGAAGGGACGCCCCCAAACAGACGGTTTCTGTCATCACCCGCCAGGGAACCTATTACAACGAGGCGCAGCGGCGGCTGATGGCGCTGCTGAAGGAGAACTATCATCTGCCGGAGGACTGATTTTCCCCTTCGATGGGTTTGGGTCCGGCTTCCCGCCAGTCTGGACTTTTTCTTCCGGCGCTTTTTCAAAAAGCAGTCCCCTGAGGTTCCTTTGGAACACCAGGGGACTTTTCTTTCCTTCCTCAGGGACCAGCCAGGGGAGAGATCCGTTTATACAGATGAAATTCCATCTGAAATCATAAAATCGGGGCGGAGGTCTGTCGCCCGCGCCTATCGCTCCTGGCTTCATTAAAAACCAACAGCTTCTCCGGGGATTCCCATCCCACCGGAAAGGGGCCGGTTTTTGACGGCGGAGGCCATTACAGGTAGTGATCCCGGTTGCGCTTTTCCCGATAGG
>CASFXA010000018.1 GCA_949298535.1 uncultured Oscillospiraceae bacterium | reverse complement strand
TGAACAGCGGATCTTTTTCCCCATCCATGCAGAATGAAAAACAGGAAATACATACAGTATTCCGCTGTTTTCCATTCTTTTGTCTGAGGAAAAATCTCTCGCTGTCAGCTCTTGCCGATTTAATCAGAGTTTCCCTAAAACTGCTGGTGGACGCGGTGCAGGCGGCCAGGTTCATCTCCCCCAAAAAGAGCCGCGAGCTGATCGGAAAGGTAACGGGGCTTACAAGCCCCCATCAGGGAGAGAGCCTCAGGCGCAGTCTCTTTGTGGACGGCAAGACCGTTTCGGAGGTGTTCCCCTTTAAGACCATCGTGCTGGAACGGTATCTGTTGCGGCCGGAGGAAACCGCCCACCGGCGCTTCACCCTCGGTCATGAGGCCGGGCATATCGTCGCCATGCGCATCAGCCCCGACAGTGCCGCCTGCTTCCACCATTCCTATGACGGGCAGCGGGAATATACCGCCGCAGAGCTTCGGGAGCGGTACACCATCGGCGAGTGGCAGGCGAACACCATCTCCGCCTCCCTGCTGATGCCGGTTCCCATTTGGAAACGGTTTTGCTGGAAACGTGAAGGCGCAGTCCCAGCTGCTCCTGGGTCAGATTCTTTTCCTTCCTTTTTCGCGCGATGAGTTTTCCGGTCATATGGGGATCCATATGCACACCTCCCGCTTTTCTTAATACAAGAATACCCCATAGCCCTGGGAAATGCAATCTCTTTCTGGGAGAATATGGGGGGGGGAACGGTGCGTTTCTTACGGTTTTATTGACTTTCTGAGATAAATCATATCCCGCAGCAGCACGCCGCCGTCATAGATGGGGCGGCGGTAGTTGTCCGTAAAAAAATTGGGGACGGTGTGGGAGGGGACAAAGCCGCAGGCTTTATAAAACAGGAGGGTGGCGGGGCTGTCTCCGGTCCCTGCTTGCAGCACGGAATAATCGCCCCGGTATTTCTTTTCCAGAAAGTCCACCATGGCCTTGCCGTATCCCTGCCGGTGAAAGCCGGGGGCTACGGCGATGTTCTTAATCTCCAATACGCCGTCCCCCGCATCCAGAACCACACATTCTCCCTTGACCCCATCCTCCGCCAAAAGATACATGGTGCCTTTTTCCAGATAGCGGTCAACCATGGCTTCCTCCTCGTCCGCCAAAAGCAGCAGATCCAGATACGCTTTTTTGTTTTCCGTTATTTCCAGCATTTCCATATGCATCACCTCTTTAATGGCATCAGGGAAGAGATAACCGTCCTTTGACAGCATCTCATCTTTGTCGTACAGTTATTCCAATTAGCGCTTATAGAGAAATACGCTTTGGCGACGACGATTGTGATGTTTTTGTGTGACCGAAATTATATGTGAAAGATTGTGCGTTTGCTTTTTTCATGTTAACGGATACTTTATGCGTATGCTTAGCCACAGCGTTTAACTGCCTTTTCCCTATTATACAGGAAATAGATCAGAAAATAAAGAGCAAAGAGAGGGAACGGTAAATCGTATGCCGTTCCCTCTCTATAATAGAATGGCAGCTCTTAAGTGGATTTCTACCCATTCCCGAGCTGTTTTCAACGATAGTCCTTGCGGATTAATGCTCATTTTGTTTTTTGGCACGGAAAAGGATCATCAAAAGGGCTCCCCCAGACACCAGCAGGAGTGCCCACCATACCAACAACTGTCCGTCATCTCCTGTCTGGGGAGACGAACCGCCGGGCTGGGACGTGTCGCCGGGCTGGGACGTGTCCCCGTCAGAGGGCTGGCCGGAGCCATCCTCGTCCGGGTCATCCGGCTCTACAGGCGTATTGATCCCGTCTGTCTCTGCCAGCACATAATAGCTTTTGTGATTGGTGGTAAATGTAACAGCCGTGCCCTGTGCCTGAGATTCCATCTCTGTGACAGCGCCGCTCTCAGCCAGATCGAACACCGCCGGGGCCTGATAGTCACCCGTGTAGGTCACAGTAACGGTAATAGCGGACTGGACTTCCACCCGGTCGCCCTGGCTGTCCACAAAAAACAGATCCAGGGGGTACAGGTTGGTCCCGTATTTCTCCATGCAGGATTCCATCCACGCCCAGGCCTGTTCATCGCTGCGGGGGATCGGGTACACCACAAGGGTCAATCCATCCAGCGCCTGGCCGCTCACCGTAACCTGTACGCCATCCTCCAGCTGGACGCTGTCCTGACCATCTACGACAGTAGCTTCTGCCCAAGCTGTCTCCTGAACAGATTGCGCCACCACCGGAATTTCTTCTGCCTCCGGTGCGGCGGCAAATGCCGGCATCGTAAACAATAGGATAGACAGCGCCGACACAAAAATAGTCTGAAACAGTTTCTTCATCTCAACCTCCTGATTGTATCGTGGTATTCAGAGTGACAGCACCGGCGGAATGGTATGTCTCCGGCTCATAGGCCATCACCTTCATGGAAATCG
>CASFXA010000017.1 GCA_949298535.1 uncultured Oscillospiraceae bacterium | reverse complement strand
ATTTTTTACATTATCGTAACAAAGAGCATCGCCAAAGGGGGTATAATCAGACTGAGAAGTGAGGCGGGAGGAGAGTTTTCCGGTCCCGCCTTGCTTTTTTTATGAAAATCCGGTATAATTCTAAAGATTGTAGAATAACTGTCTGGCCGGGAGGATCGCCCGGTGAAAATAATCGGAAAGGAGGCGGAATATGGAGAAGCGGACACATTCTGATAGCAGGAATGATTCCAGGCATCAGGAGGAAAAAGGTCTGCCGCCTCAGGAGCAGCCGGTTTCCGGCGAGGATGCTCCACAGGAGAAAAAGACAAAGAAAAAATTCTCCTTTTCCCGACTGGGACGCCTTGCGCCAAAGGGGATTCCCTTCCGGAAAAAGGATATGCTCCCCACCAAAGAGGAGCAGAAGGAGGATTCCTCCCAGCTGTCAGGACGGTATCTGGATTGGGCTTATCACGAATGTTACTACATTGGGATGCAGCTGATCCGGGATGTCAACGATTTCAAACGCCTCATTCAGAAGGTTTTTATCTGGCTGTGGTACACCATCCCTCCCCTTGTGGAAGGGGTGCAGCGGCGGATTATCACCTTTTTTGACCGGATCGCCGGGGCCTGCCTGGCTCCTTTTGACGATATTACAGCAAAGACCCGCCTCCTGTGCAAAAATCTGGCGGCCAAACGTTGGCGGGATGGACAGGCCAAGGAACCCGGCCCCATTCGTTTGCTTGCTTCTTATTTTTACTCTTTGGGCCGCCCCTTCAATCAGATTGCCAACTTTATCGCCCCCATTATCGGCTGCACCATTCTGGCGTCGGTGATCCTCTACTTTGACGGAATCAACTACGCCCTGGAGGTGGAGTATTCCGGCCAGAAGCTGGGCTGCATTGCCAGCGAGAGCGATTTTTATGAGGCGCAGAATATGGTGCTGGACCGTCTGCTGGAGGAGGAATATCTGGCCCCTGAGGACAGCAAGCCGTCTTTTCGTCTGGTGATTGCCGATGAGGACAGCCTGATTGATGCCGATACGCTGGCCAACAAGATCCTTTCCGCCTCCCGCAACGAGGTGGAGCAGGCGGACGGCATCTATATTGACGGCCAATTCCTGGGAGCGGTGGACGACGGGACCGAATTCCTTTTCTACATCGATTCCATTTTGGAAAGCTACCGCACCGGCACCGATCATGAGCTGGTTCAGTTTGTCAAAAAGGTGGCGCTGCGGGAGGGGGTCTACCCTGTCAGCTCCATCAAGTCCATTTTTGAAATCAAGAACAGTCTGGAATCCAATAAAGATTATCAGATTGATTATCAGGTGGTTTCCGGAGATACCCTGGAGTCGGTGGCTCAGGCCAACAACACCACAGTGGAGAGTCTGCTGGAACTGAATCCTCAGCTGGAAAGCCGCTTGGCAGAGGATGCCGAGGAAGGAACCCTGCCCCGGCTGTGGACGGGAGAGACGCTGACGGTGGCCCGTTTTGATCTGAGCCTGGGAATCCAGGTGACCCGGCGGGAGACTTATACCGAGGAACTGGATTATGAAATCGAGTATGTGGATGACAACCGGTATCCTGAAGGGTATGTGGAGACCATCAGCATGGGCGTCGCCGGAGAGCAGACTGTGGTATCGGACATCACCTACATCGACGGCGAGAAGGTCAATGAAAACCGTATCAGCGTTACAGTGACCCAGGAGCCGGTCAACGCCAAGCAGCGGCGGGGGACCCTGCGGCCCAGTCAGTACCTCACCAGCAGCGACGATACCAGCGCCAATTTCATCTGGCCGGTGGACGGCGGTTATATGAGCGCTGGTTTGTACGGCTATTACGGCCACACCGGTATGGACATCGCCTGCAACCAGGGCACGGCAATCCGGGCTTCCAGAGCGGGCTACGTCACCTATGCCAGCAACTATTCTGTGGGCGCTTATGGCAAGCGTGTGGACATCAATCACGGCAACGGCGTGATGACCCGTTATGCTCACTGCTCTCAGGTGCTGGTGGCGCCGGGAGATTATGTGGAGCAGGGACAGCTGATTGCCCTGGTGGGCCGGACCGGCAACGCCACCGGCAACCATTGCCACTTTGAGATCCGCATCAATGGTCAGATTATGAATCCGGCCAATTATATCGGCACCTACTATCCCGGCAGATAATGGAGGATGGAGGCTGCTTTAGAGACAAAACAGGAGCGTTTCCCTGAAATGGCGGGGAAACGCTCCTTTCTTCTTTCCTTACACGCGGCGAAATCCCCTCCTCCAGGGAAGTGGAAAGGGAGGAAAAGCGCCGGGGAAGAAAAGCGATCAGCGGTCATGCTGTTTTGGCAGAAGGAATTTCTTCCCCCCGTTTGCGGTCCGCGAAAGAAAAGATGCCGTTTCAGCTGACAGAAGATGCCGCGGCGGCTCTTTCAGGGCTTCGTCCGATTCTCCATCGGGGGAGGGGAGCATCCTGGGGGAAGGGGAAGGAAAATCAGGGAGAACATCAAACCGAAGGGATACAGGACGGCCACGCTGCTTCGCAGAGCTGGGGAGCCGATACGGAAAACACTGGAGTTCGGGGGCTTCACATTTGACCGATCTCATGTTCAAAAGAAGATTTGCTCTATGGAACAGGGCGGCAGGAACCTCTGTAAAAAGGGTCCGGTTGCGAGGTCCCAAGATGCGGGCACGCAAATGTCCAGGGCCCCGGCGCCAAAATGAGGGTGAGCTTCCTACCGGAGGAAAAATGCCGGGGGAAAACTTTCTGTTTCCGCCCCGGCAAAATCTGTTTTTTATTCTTCTTCGGTATAGGCTCCCACAAAGAGATTCCAGCCGTTGGGATAGTCGCACCAATTCATCAGCTGATCCGCCGCCAGATACTCCTGGCCATACCAGAACAGAGGGACGACTGCCCGATCCTTCTGCACCAGCAGCTGCTCCGCCTGATGAAGCAGCTGGATTTTGGAAGGCTGCTCCTGGGGCTCTTCCTCTGTGGATTCCTCTTCGCCACTCTCCTCCTCAGCCGGAGCGGAGGCTGGCTCCTCCTCCTGGGAGGTTTCCTTTTCCTCTTCCTCTGAGGCTTCCGGCTCCTCCTGGGGAATGGCGAGAACCTCCGCGCCATATCCTCCGGCCACCAGCTGATCGAAGGCGGCGCTGCTGTAGCCGGTGACATTCTGAGCGCCGTCGGTGATCCATCCCAACAGGAAAGCGCCCGGATCAGTGTGGGTGGAGAGGAAAGCGCTTCGGGTGACGTCGAAATCCCCCTCTGTCAGGGCCTGCTGATAGTCGTTCCAGCCCAAAATCTGGATTTCAGTTTTCAGCCCCAGCTTTTGTTCCCACACGCCGCAGACATATTCCGCAATGCGGGTATGGAGGGAACTGTCGTTGGTGAGGTAAACAAGGGTGGGCAGTTCCGAAGGGTTTTCCCATCCGGCTTCCCTGAGCAGCTCCAGGGCGGCTTCAGAGGAGTCCTCTCCGTAGCTTTCCAGAAGGGCTCCCCCCTCTTTGCGGAAATCCCCTTCCTCCCCGGTGGTTCCCTGAGGAATCAGAGCCTCCGCCGCAGTGCTGCCGTCCCGCAGCTGGGCGGTGAGTTCGTTCCGGTTCAGCACCATGGACAGGGCCTGACGCACCAGTGGGTCTCCATATCCTTCGCGCCCGGCCCGAAAAACCAGGGAATAGGTTCCCATCAAAGGCTGATGGCACAGCTGGGAATCCTCCGCTTCCTCCAGTTCCAGCAGGGGAAGCGTCTTGGCAAAAAGAATGGTCCCGTTCCTGTAGGCTTCCGCTACTGCCTGCTGATCGTCGGAAAGGACAAAATTGATGGTCTCCGTGGCCGCCGCCTGAGGGTCCCGGTATTGGTCGTTGGCTGTGAGGGTGAGGCTCTGGTCGTGGAGCCATTCCTCGATTTGATAAGGCCCGTTGCAGGGATATTGCTCCACGTCGTTGGCCCATCCTTCCGGATTGGCGGAAACCACATCCTCCCGCAGGGGAGCGAAAACCGGGGAGGCCAGCCGGGTGAGAAAATCCGGACAATCCCATCCCAGGGTGACCATCAGCGCGCCGTCCTCGCTGGCGGAAACGCCCAGCTCGTCGGCTTCCATGGTCCCTTCCGCCACCGCCTGGGCGTTGAGAATGGGATAGAGTTCATAGGCCAGAGGGGAAGCGGTTTCCGGAGAGAGAACCCGTTTCCAGGCGTAAATAAAATCCTGGGGGGTGACCGCCTGACCGTCGCTCCATTTCGCCTGATCGCTCAGCTGAAAGGTATAGACAGTAAGCCCCTCGTCGTTGAGCCCTTTTTGCCAGCTTTCCGCCACGGCGGGCACAGGTTCCATCCCTTCGGAAAGGGTCACCAGCCCCTCTAAAATATGGAGCAGATAGCTTTGCTCCGCCGCGGTTTGTGCAAAGGCGGGATCCAGGGATTCCGGCTCTCCCCCCAGCTGAATATTCAGAGCGCTCTCCACCACCGGCGCGGGGGTGACCGATGCTTCTTCTTCCCCGCAGCCGGCCAGCAGCATCAGCGCCGCCGCCAGTGTCATTGCAAGAAATTTCCTCATATTGCCAAAACTTCCATTCCGCCGCCAGTGCGGCTACAGATTTTGGAGAAAAAAGATGGTTCCTTTTTCCCCGTTTCTGTATTATCATACCCAAAAAAGAGAAAAATGGAAAGACTTCCGGCAGATTTTTCTGAATTTTCCTCCCGCCCGCTGTTTTGATGGTTCCAAATGAAGGGTTTGAAACAGGCTTTTATCGGTTAAAAGGAAGATCGATTTGGTAAAAATCCCTTAAAAAGAAGTGATTGTGACAAAATCAGGGGAGAAGAGGGAGACGGAAAAGGTCAGGTGGGAGAAAAACTGTAAACAAATCATGAAAATCAACACAGCAGGCGGTTTTTATGCTAAAATAAAATGTCATTGATTGGGTTTGGGCCCAGGGGGTCCAACAATACAGCGGCGGCAGCCGGAGCTGCTGTCCGGGAAGGGAAGAAAGGCAGTGGAGACTTATCTGGATAACAGCGCCACCACCAGGGTGTCTGAGTCGGTAGCGGCGCTGATACACCATATGATGACCGAGGAATACGGCAATCCGTCCTCCCTGCACCGAAAGGGTTTTTTGGCGGAACAGCGGATGACCGCCGCCAGGGAACAGGTGGCGGCGGTGCTGGGAGCCCGGCGGGAGGAGATCGCTTTCACCTCCTGCGGCAGCGAGGCCAATAATCTTGCGATCTTGGGAGGCGTCCGGGCCAACAGGCATGGAGGGCGCAAGGTGGTGACCACGGCGGTGGAGCATGATTCCCTGCTGGCCGCTGCGGCGCAGCTGGAGAAGGAAGGGTTTCAGGTGGTGCGGGTGGCCCCCCGGCCTGACGGCTCTTTGGATCCCCAGGAGGTGGCGGCCCAGGTGGATGAGAACACCGTGCTGGTGTCGGTGATGCACGTCAACAGTGAAACCGGCGCCGTCAACGACCTGCGGACCATTGCCCGGCTGGCCAAGCGGAACAACCCCAAAGTGCTGGTCCATGGGGATTGCGTCCAGAGCTTTGGGCGGCTGCCCATCGCCCCCGAGAGCTGGAAGCTGGATCTGGTGACCATCAGCGGCCACAAGATCCATGGCCCCAAGGGGGTGGCGGCTTTGTATCACCGCAAAGGTGTCCGGGTGCAGCCCCTCTATTACGGCTCCCCCCAGGAACAGGGTTTTCATCCCGGCACGGAGAACGTTCCGGGCATCTGCGGGTTTGGTTTGGCTGCGGAGGAGATCTGGGCTGGGCAGAAGAACCATATGGCCCGCTATCAGGAGCTGCGGCAGCTTTTGCTGGAAAGATGCGGGGAAATTCCCGGCGTATGCATCAATTCCCCGCTGGATGGCGCACCTTATATTACGAACCTGTCTGTTCCCGGCATCCGCTCCGAGGTGATGATCCACTATCTGGAACAATTTGGGATTTATGTTTCCAGCGGCTCCGCCTGTTCCAAAGGAGCGCGAAGCCATGTTCTCACCGCTATGGGCCTGCCGTTGGAACGGGTGGACAGCGCCGTACGGGTGAGCCTGTGCCGGGACAACACCCGGGAGGACGTGGAACATTTCTGCGCCTGTCTGGCCAGAGGAGCCCGGGAGATCGCCCGGGTGCGGCCCTGAGAAAGAATCCGCCGTTACCGGCGTTATGGAGGAGAGAAAAGGGATGAAGGAACTGGTCCTGCTGAAAAGCGGAGAAGTGGTCCTCAAGGGGCTGAACCGCCACAATTTTGAGGACGTGATGATTAAGAATATGAAGCGGCGCATTGAAGATCTGGGGCCTTTCCACATCTGGAAGAAGCAGTCCACCCTTTATGTGGAGCCTCAGAGGGAAGATGTGGACATGGACCAGCTGGTCAGCCGCCTTCAAACGGTGTTCGGTATCGCGGCGCTGACCAGAGCCTGCATTGTGGAGAAAAATTTTGAGGACATCTGCGCCAAAAGCCGGGAATATCTGGCTCCGGCCCTGGAGGAAGCCCGCACCTTCAAGGTGGAGGCGAAGCGGGCGGATAAGCTGTTCCCCATGACCTCTCCGGAGATTTGCCGGGAGCTGGGGGGAGAGCTGCTGGAGGCGTTTCCCCATCTGCGGGTGGATGTGGAGCATCCTGATGTCACCGTGACGGTGGAGATCCGGGAAACCGCCGCTTATGTACATACCGATCAATTGCCTGGCGCAGGGGGGATGCCGGTGGGCACCTCCGGCCGGGCGGCGCTGCTCCTTTCCGGGGGCATTGACAGCCCGGTGGCGGGCTACATGATGGCCAAGCGGGGGCTGGAGCTGATCGCCATTCACTTCGCCAGTCCTCCCTACACCAGTGACCGGGCCCGGCAGAAGGTGATTTCTTTGGGAGAAAAGCTGCTCCCCTATACCGGTAAAATCCGGCTGTTTGTGGTGCCCTTCACCGAAATTCAGGAACAGCTGCGGCAGCGGGGCCCGGAGGATTACTTCACCCTGCTGATGCGCCGGGCCATGATGCGCATTGCCGGGGCCATTGCCCGGCGGGAGGAATGTGGCGGCCTGATCACCGGGGAAAGCCTCGCCCAGGTAGCCAGTCAGACCCTGCCGGCGCTGGCCTGCACCGATGGGGTGACAGAACTGCCGGTGCTGCGGCCCCTCATCGGCATGGACAAGGAGGAGATCATCCGCATTGCCCGGAAGATCGATACCTTCGACACCTCCATCCTCCCTTATGAGGATTGCTGCACCGTCTTTACCCCACGGCATCCCAAAACCAAGCCCCGTCCGGCGGATGTATCGGCCATCGAGGAAAAGATGGCGCTGGAGCCGGAGCTGTTTCAGCGGGCGGTGGACGAGGCGGAGCTGGTGGTTTTGTCCCGCCGCTACAGCGGCTATCGTGAAATCTGACCCCAAGGAAAAAGGGAGGAAAACAAATTGATGAAAGCAGTTTTGCTGGCCGTGGGAGACGCCGCAGCATACGGCGATTTTTTCCAGGCCAGTATGACTTATCTCCATCAGGCGTTGGAGCGGCTGAAGATTCAGGCTGACGGGACGGCGGTATCCGCCGCTGACGGGGAGGAACTTTTTGAGCAGGTGCGGACCTGTTCCCGTCACACACAGCTGGTGGTGCTGCTCACCGCTCCTCAGCCCCAGGCGGCGGCAGCGGTTTGCCAGGTGGTGGCCCGGGGTCTCCATCTGGAGACAAAGGTGAATAAAACCGCGCTGTCTTTGGTGCAGGAACATCTGCAGCGCACCGGCGGGGAAATTTCTCCGGAAGAACTGGAATGTTACGCGCGGCTTCCTCAGAGCGCGCTGCTGCTGCCCAACAGCAGCGGGTTTGTGCAGGGATATGTGCTGGCGGCCAGGCAGCAGATGCTGCTGGTGCTGCCTGCCAGCCCCAGCGAGCTGCATCTGGTGTTTAATCATGACGTGGAGCAGCTGCTGGTTCGTTTTTCCAATATGCTTCGGGATCGCCAGCGCCCTATAGAGAAGGACGGCGGCCCCACAGCGGTGCGGATGACCCTGAAGGCAGCAGAGGTGGGGAGCAAATCCGTCGCCCAGCTGCTGGAACCCTTTCTCCGCCTGGAGGATCCCCGGGTGGACTATCGGTATACAGCGGGAGATTATGAAATCACTGCCGAGACGGGAGGCAGCAGCCGCCAGCAGGCGGAGGAGAAGCTGGATCGTCTGTATGAAAAGCTGGCTGAGGCGCTGGGCCCTTGTCTTTACAGCAGCAAACGGCAGTCCATGGCTGCCGCTGTTTGGGAGGTCCTTGCCGGAGCGGGCTTGACCATCGCGGTGGCGGAATCTGGCACCGGCGGGTTGCTCAGCCAAAAAATTCTTCAGCTTCCTGACAGCGGACGGGTTTTAGACGGCGTTTCCGGGGTATTCTATAATCGAGCCAAATTGGAAACGCTGGATATTTCCAAAAAATTGCTGTCCTCCTGCGGAACCATCAGCCGCCAGGCCGCTGCCGCCATGGCGCTCAAAGCCCGTCAAGCGGCAGGGTCTTCATTGGGCATTTCCATCACCGCTTCGGTGGGCAAATCTGCCGATCCCTCCAAACCGTCGGGGGTGGTTTATCTGGCCCTGACCAACGGGGAACAGGTTTGGCGGCGTCAGCTGCGGCTGGGGGATGGAGACGGGGAAGAGCAACGGGAGATTGCGGTTCTCCACGCGCTGAATATGCTGCGCCTCTATGGCGTGCAGGGGGAGCAGATGCCAGGCGGCGTCCCGGCGGAGGAAGCGCTGAAGGTTGGAAACGGCAGGGCAAAGGCGCCGCTGTTTCAGGGCGTTTTTCATTTGGCCCAATCCCGCTTTGGCCTTGGGAAAAAGGCTGGAGCCAGTAAGGAGAGGGATGCCTCCCAAATGGAAGAAAAACCCACAGAAAAAACCAGCCTGATGCAGCGGTTTCGGGCAGGAAAGCTCACCTCCAACGATAAGATCCGGGTGATTGCGGTGGCGGTGTGTCTGGCGGTCTTTCTCAGCTGTCTGGTGTATATCGGAAGCGTTTACCTGGAGCGGTACAACAACCGCAAGCTGTCGGAAGAGCTTCGCGGGCTTATCAGCGACGACATCACCGCTTCCGATGCCGCGATGATTGACGGGTATCCTGCGGCTTATCTGCCCAAATTCGCAAATCTGTATGCGCAGAACGAGGACATCGCCGGATGGATCAAAATTGAGGACACTCAGGTGGACTATGCCGTGGTGCAGACGGTGGATAATAGCTATTATGAACGGCGGGACTTCACCCGGGCCAGCAACAACCATGGCGTTCCCTTTGTGGACTTCCGGGTGGATCAGCGGGCCCCCAGCACCAATACCGTCATTTATGCCCATAACATGAATGACGGACAGATGTTTGGAGAACTGCTCAACTATAAGTCCATCTCTTACTACCGGGAACATCCCCTGGTGCAGTATGACAGTGTTTATTACACCGGCACCTACAAGATTTTCGGCATTGTGGTGTGTAAAAAGGATGATCCGGATTTCAATTACCACAACTTTATTGAGAAGGACAGCGACGAGGATCTGATGAACTATGTCAATCAGATCAAGGAACGCAGCCTCATCAATACCACCGTGGATGTGCTGCCCAGCGACTTGCTTCTCACGTTGTCCACCTGCGATTATTCCTTCCGCAGCGAGAGCGGCGAACGGATCGCCCGTTTTGTGGTGTTTGCCCGGAAGGTGCGGGATGGGGAAAGCACAGAGGTGGATACCGCCGGAGCAACCATCAACTACAATCCGGTGATGCCCGCCGAATGGTATGCCGCCATCTCCAAGGCTCAGGAATCGGAACGGCAGGCGGAGGAGCAGGCAGCTGCCTCCGCGGCCGCCAGCAGCGGGAAATGGCTCACTGATGAGGAGAAAAACGGTCTGTCCGCGGAGGAGCAGGCAACCCTGTCCGCTCAGCGGCAGCAGGACGCCCAGAAGTATCTCACCAGCGATGAGCAGTCACAGCTGTCGCTGGACAGTATGCTCTATCTCATCGAGCAGCGGCAGGAGATGTTCCGCCTCTACCTGTCCTCCAGCGAGCAGGACCTGTCCCTCTCAAAGCGTTTGAGTCTGGCGGAAGAGCGGCGGAGCCTGGCGGAGGAGTGGCTCACCGACAGTGAGATCTATTCCGCCGGCAGATGGAGCCGCATCGAGGCTCTCATTGAGGAGCGGATGGAGGAATATGGGGCGCAGCTGCCTTCCAGTTCCTCCGGCTCCTCCAGTACATCCTCTGGTTCATCTCCCTCTGCGGGAAATGAAGCGGAGCAATTGATTAAAGATAATCCCAAGTGGCTGGACAGCGGCGACTCTGGACTTTCCGTACGGGATTTGGAAAATCTGATGAAAGACCGCAAGGAATTGGCCAGAGAGTGGGGAGTGGATTCCGACCAGTACGGCACTTGGGCGGAGATCAGCGCGGCTATTGATGAGGCCCGCCGGGAGGATCTGTATCAGTCCAACCGGATGTGGCTCAACGAGAGCGAACGGGGATTTTCCTACAGCAAGATGTCCTCCCTGATTGCGGAGCGGAAAAAGATCGTCTCCGATGCCGGATTCTCCCAGGAGGATGTGTGGGATTCCCATAGCTGGGATGAAACACAACAGATTATCAAGGAGCTTCAGCAGTCCTCTTCCCCCGGTTCCCTGCCTTCCTCCAGCTCCAGCAGCTCCAGCCCTTCCAGCAGCTCCAGCCCTTCCAGTAGTTCCAGCCCTTCCAGTAGTTCCAGCCCCAGCAGTTCCGGTTCGTCATCATCCAGCAGCGCGTCTTCAAGCGGGGAGACGTCTCTGCCCAGCAGTTCCAGTTCCAGCGGTTCCAGCTCCAGCCCTTCCAGCAGTTCCAGTTCTCAGGGCGGTTCCAGTTCTTCCTCCGGTAGCTCCAGCTCTCAAAGCAGCTCCAGTTCCTCCTCCAGCAGCACCTCTTCTGAGGAGGAACTTCCCAGCTCCCAGAGCAGTGATTCTGACGCGGCCCCTTTGCCGCCAGGTCCTGACGGGGAGGAACCAACACCGGAAAGTGAAGTCCCCGTTCCGGAGCAGGGCCCTGCTGCAGCGGGTCCTGGCCACGGAGGCCCAAGAGGATAAAAGATAAATTTTGACGCCTTCGGACGATGAAAAGTCGTTCGGAGGCGTTTGATTTTTAGGAAAGGCATCCGTTGAAAACGGTGATAGGGTTTGCTTTGTTGACGGCAAGGCAGAAAATGAAAAAAGCTGATTTTCCAACATCCTGCGGCAGTGATTTTACCGGGTACGGCGAGGTTTTTCATTGACGCTGAGAAACAAAAAGGGTACAATAAAATACACAAAACAAGAGAAAACTTTTTCTGAGCCGTCAGAATCAAGGGGAGAGAAAGGGGCGGGATCATGTCTGCGGATCATCGCTTTGCAGTGCTTATCGACGCCGATAATGTTTCGGAAAAGTATATCCAATTTATTTTGGATGAGCTGGCAACGGAAGGGACCATCACCTATAAACGGATCTATGGAGATTGGACCAAGCCGGCTTTAGGCTCCTGGAAGGGGGTGCTGCTGGACCATTCCATCACCCCGATCCAGCAGTACAGTTATACAGTAGGGAAAAACGCCACCGATTCAGCGATGATTATTGACGCGATGGACA
This sequence comes from uncultured Oscillospiraceae bacterium, assembly GCA_949298535.1. Taxonomy (GTDB): domain Bacteria; phylum Bacillota; class Clostridia; order Oscillospirales; family Ruminococcaceae; genus Angelakisella. The sequence continues at coordinate 31,736 of CASFXA010000017.1, read as the reverse complement.
TTTTATACACCGGCAATGTGGAAGGGTTCTGCATCGTTTCCAGCGACAGCGACTTTACCCGCCTGGCTTCCCGTCTGCGGGAGGCAGGGATGTATGTCATCGGCATGGGCGAAAAGAAAACCCCCAGCCCTTTTGTGGCCGCCTGCAATAAATTTACCTATCTGGAGGTGTTGGGGCGGGAGACTGTTCCCGCCTCCGGGGAGGCGCCCCAGACTCCGGTGGAGGAGGTGCAGGGGCGCATCCCGGTGAAGGATCTGTCCAAGGTGATCCGGAATATTGTGGATGAGACCTCCGACGACGAGGGCTGGGCCACAGTCAGCGATATTGGCAATCTGCTGATAAAGCGGTATCCGGATTTTGACGTGCGAAACTACGGCTTTAAAAAATTGACCCGTCTGATCAATTCTCTCAATACCTTCGAGATCAAAACAGTGGGCCGGCAGGAGGGCGGAGGAAAAACCATCTATGTGCGGGAAAAGGTGCAGAAAAAGGGAAAAGGCTGAGGGTGATCCATGATGAACGAAAAGAAATTGGAGGCCCTGGAAAAGGTGGCGAAGGTGGGGAGCATTTCCGCGGCAGCCAAGGAATTGTTCATCTCCCAGCCGGCTTTATCCCAGACGGTGAGCTCCATTGAAAAGGAATATGGGTGCCAGGTGCTGACCAAGCAAAATAACCGGCTGGTTCTCACCTACGAAGGGGAAGAGATCATCAAAACGGTTCGGCGGCAGCTGATCCTTCAGCAAAATCTGGAAAGAAAACTGGCGGATGCAGCAGATGGTCAGGAGGGGCGGCTGAATATTGGGCTGTCCCCCATCCGCGCCCAGCAGTTTTTGCCGGAGATCATTCCGCTGTTCCGCGCCAAATATCCCCGGGTGAAGGTGGTGGTTCACACCACTTTGGGGTTTGAAAAAAAGGTCCTTTCAGGGGATCTGGATCTGGCTTTTGTGATGGACAACCTGGAGCTGGGCATAGACCCGGCGGATCAAAGGATGCTGGTATATGAACCGCTGTTTCGTTATGCCCATTTGTTGGCGGTTCCTCCCCAGCATCCCCTGGCCCAGGAGGCCAAAAAGATCTATAACTGGAACAAGCGTCCCCCCATCGACCTGCGTCAGGTGGCGGGGGAGCCCTTTATTTCCTGCACCGGAAACCGATATGTTTTAGGGGTTCGGCCCATCTGGGAGGCCTACCAGTTTAAGCCTCAGATTATTTTGGAGCTGTCCAGCACCGAGACCCTTTTTCCCCTGGTGCAGGCGGGGGTAGGCTTTGCGCTGGGACAGGACTCTTATGCCTATAATTTCTGCAAACGGCGGGAGGGGGCCTTTTTCCGGCTGGATAAAGGGGAATTTGAACACAATCTTTGCGCGATCTATCGCACGGACACCTATGTTTCCAATGCTATGCGGGATTTTGTCTCCCTGGTCAAGGAAAAGACCGACAGCGGCGTTTGGAACCGAATCGATTGAGGACAAGGGAGCATCCTCTTTCGGCCCTGTTTTAAAATTTCGCAGCCAGAGCAGTTTAAAAAAGGGAGCGTCCCTGCCTGAGGGCAGGGACGCTCCCTTTCTATCTTGTGTGGACTTCAAATGCTGATGTTCAGCCGGAATTTGGTTCCAGCGTTTCAGCTTTCAGGATACTTTGCCGGATACCAAAGGTTATTTTCCGGCGATCAGCTGGCAAACTTTGTTGGTGTAGGCCACCGGATCCTCCACCGGCAGTCCTTCAATCAGCAGCGCCTGATCGTAAAGCACCTCAGCGTAGTCCTTGAGCTTCTCCTTGTCGCTCTCATACAGCTGGCTGAGAACCGAGAAAACGGGATGATCGTGGTTCAGTTCCAGCACCCGCTCCGCCTTAATCTTGCCTGCCTCCCCGGTGGGCATGGCGCTGAGGACCTTTTCCATTTCCAGAGAAAGGCCGCCATCGCTGGTGATGCAGACGGGATTGCTTCTCAGCCGGCGGGAGATCCGCACCTCCTTGACCTTATCCCCCAAGGCATCCTTGAGGAAGGAGAGGAGGTCCTTGTTTTCCTCGGTCTGCTGCTGGCTGGCCTTCTTTTCCTCCTCGGTTTCCAGGTCCAGATCGCCGTCGGAGACATTCTTGAACTCCTTGTCCTGGAAACTGTGGAGCATCTTCAGGCAGAATTCATCCACATCCTCGGTCAGGTAAAGGATTTCGTATCCCTTTTCCCGCACCAGCTCAGTCTGGGGCAGATGCTCCACCCGGGCAACGCTTTCGCCGCAGGCGTAGAAAATCTGTTTCTGATCTTCCTTCATCCGGGAAACATATTCTCCCAATGTCGCCAGCTTGTTTTCAGCGGAGGAGTGGAACAGCACCAGATCCTGGAGCAGATCCTTGTTGGCGCCGAAGCCCTCGTAGAGGCCGAATTTGATCTGACGGCCAAACTGCTTCCAGAAGGTTTCGTATTTTTCCCGGTCGTTCTGCTGCATTTTCAGCAGTTCGGCCTTGATCTTCTTTTCCAAGCTCCGGGCGATGAGGTGCAGCTGGCGGTCATGCTGGAGCATTTCCCGGGAGATGTTCAGGGACAGATCCTGGGAATCTACCAGACCCCGGACAAAGCTGAAACAATCGGGGAGCAGATCGGCGCATTTATCCATGATAAGCACGCCGCTGGAATAGAGCTGGAGGCCTTTTTCGTAGTCCTTGGAGTAGTAGTCGTAGGGAGCGCGGCTGGGGACAAAGAGAAGGGCGTCATAGGTGGCGGATCCTTCGGTTTTGGTGTGGATGACCAGCAGAGGATCCTCATAATCCATAAATTTGCTCTTATAGAAACTGTTGTATTCCTCAGCGGTCACTTCGCTCTTGTTTTTGCGCCACAGGGGGATCATGGTGTTGAGAGTCTCGGTTTCGGTGACGGTTTCGTATTCGTCAGAGTCCTCCTTCTTGCGGCTGTGGTTCATTTCCATCTGGATGGGATAACGGATATAATCGGAATACCGCTTGATGAGGTCGGACAGACGGTACTGATCCAGAAACTCGTCGTAATTGTCCTCCTCGGTATTGTCTTTCAGATGAAGGATGATGGTGGTGCCGGCCTCTTGACGCTGGGCGGGGACAATGTCATAGCCTTCGGCGCCGGTGGAGCTCCACCGCCAGGCATCTTCGCTGCCAAAGGCCCGGCTGATGACCTCCACCTCTTTGGCGACCATGAAAGCGGAATAGAAGCCAACGCCGAATTGACCGATGATGCTGACATCGTCGCCGGTGTCGTTTTCCTTCTTAAAGTTGAGGGAGCCGCTGCGGGCGATGGTGCCCAGATTGTTTTCCAGTTCCTCCTTGTCCATACCGATGCCGTTGTCGGTAATGGTGAGGGTGCGGTTTTCCTTGTCCGGGGTCAGATGGATGTGAAAATCCTCCCGGGACAGGCCGACGGATTGGTCGGTGAGGGAACGAAAGTAGAGTTTGTCGATGGCGTCGCTGGCGTTGGAGATCAGCTCCCGGAGGAAGATCTCCCGATGGGTGTAGATGGAGTTAATCATCATTTCCAGCAGGCGTTTGGATTCAGCTTTAAATTCTTTCACAGGATGACACCTCGAAATAAAATAATACAATTTTGGCACTCTATATCGATGAGTGCTAATATAGTATAGCTTTCCTTTCTCAGGAAATCAAGAGGAAGGGAAAGAAATTCACAATTTTTCTATAATTTCATGTTTTTGGGAGAAGAAGTATCCTCTCCCTCCCATCTTCTTCTTGACGAAAAAAAGATTTCGGGCTATGCTTTTTTCAGAAGCAGTTCTTCAGCTCAAAACAAAGCATTTTAGTAGCAAAGAAAGCAGGTGTATTCAGATGGACAACAAAGAACTGGCGATGAAAAAGCATTATGAATGGCAAGGGAAAATCGAGGTTATTTCCCGGGCGGAAGTGAAGGACAAGGCGCAGCTGGCGGTGGCTTACACCCCCGGCGTAGCGGAGCCCTGTCTGGCCATCGAAAAGGACCCCAACCTTTCTTATGAACTGACCCGCCGGGGCAATCTGGTGGCGGTCATCACCGACGGCACCGCGGTGCTGGGGCTGGGGGACATCGGTCCCGAGGCGGCGATGCCGGTGATGGAGGGAAAATGCGCCCTCTTTAAAACCTTTGCTGGGGTGGACGCCTTCCCCATCTGCATCGACTCCAAGGATCCCGAGACCATCATCAACACCATCCTTCTCATCTCCAAGAGCTTCGGCGGCATCAACCTGGAGGATATTTCCGCCCCCCGGTGCTTCCAGATCGAGGCGGAGCTGAAAAAGCGCTGCGATATTCCTGTTTTTCACGACGATCAGCATGGCACTGCCATTGTGGTGGGAGCGGCGCTGCTCAATGCCGTCAGGGTGACCGGCAGGACCATGGGGCAGCTGCGCATCGTCATCAACGGGGCCGGAGCCGCCGGCATCTCCATTGGCAAGCTGCTGCTTCAGATGGGCTTTGGGGACATTGTCCTGTGCGACATCAAGGGGGCCCTCTACCGGGGCGCCGACTGGATGAACCCCGCTCAGACGGAGATGGCGGAAAAGACCAATAAGGACAACCGGCAGGGGACCCTGGCGGAAGTGCTCAAGGGGGCGGATGTGTTTATCGGCGTTTCCAAGCCCGGTCTGGTAACGGCGGAAATGGTCTCCACCATGGCCAGGGATCCCATCGTTTTCGCCATGGCCAATCCTGTGCCGGAGATTATGCCCGATGAAGCAAAGAAAGGCGGCGCGGCGGTTATAGGCACCGGCCGGTCCGACTTCCCCAATCAGATCAATAACGTGCTGGTTTTCCCCGGCATCTTCAAAGGGGCCCTGGCGGTGCGCGCCCGGGAGATTACCGAGACGATGAAGATTGCCGCCGCCAAGGCCATCGCCTCCATTGTCACCGAGGAGGAGCTGCGCCCCGACTATGTGCTGCCGGATTCCTTCAATCCCAAGGTGGCTGACGCGGTGGCGGGAGCTGTGGCGGAGGAAGCGGTCCGTCTGGGCCTGAACAGAAAGTAAAAAACGGGGATTCCCCCACAAGGAATGGAGAAAAGGAGCGGCAGCATGGAATATCGAATGGAACATGACACCATGGGAGAGGTGCGGGTCCCGGCGGACAAGTACTGGGGCGCCCAGACGCAGCGGAGCTTTGAGAATTTCAAGATTGGCGGGGAGCGGATGCCGGAGGAGATTATCCGGGCCTTCGCTCTGCTGAAAAAGGCGGCGGCGCTGGCCAATCTTCAGCTGGGACGCCTGGATGAGCGGCGGGCCCGGGCCATTGTACAGGTCTGCGACGAAATTTCCGCCGGACAACTGGACGAACATTTTCCCCTGGTGGTGTGGCAGACTGGCAGCGGTACCCAGTCCAACATGAACGTCAACGAGGTGATTGCCAACCGGGGCAATGAGCTGCTGGGGGAAAAACTTCTTCACCCCAACGATCATGTGAATATGTCCCAAAGCTCCAACGACACCTATCCCACCGCCATGCACATCGCGGCGGTGACAGCGCTGGAGGACCGGCTGCTTCCCTCCCTCAACCGGTTGGAGGAGACCTTTGGCCGGCTGTCAGAGGAGTATCGGGATATTATTAAAACCGGACGGACCCACCTTCAGGATGCCACTCCCCTGACCCTGGGTCAGGAGATCAGCGGCTGGCAGCAGATGCTCATCCAGTGCAGGAAGATGCTCCGGGATAGCCTGGATGGCCTTCAGCAGCTGGCCCTGGGAGGCACCGCCGTGGGGACCGGCCTCAACGCGCCGGCGGAATTTGGCCGGCTGTCGGCGGAAACGCTGTCGCAGATAACCGGGAAGAAGTTCGTTACCGCCCCCAATAAGTTCCACGCCCTCACCAGTAAGGATCAGATGGCTTTTGCCCATGGGGCCATGAAGGCGCTGGCTGCCGATCTGATGAAGGTGGCCAACGACGTCCGGTGGCTTTCCAGCGGCCCCCGCTGCGGCATCGGAGAGCTGCTGATTCCGGAAAACGAGCCGGGTTCCTCCATCATGCCCGGCAAGGTCAATCCTACCCAATGCGAGGCGCTGACCATGGTAGCGGTGCAGGTGATGGCCAACGACGTGGCGGTTGGAATGGCCGCCAGCCAGGGGAACTTTCAGCTGAACGTCTTTATGCCGGTGTGCGCCTACAATTTCCTCCAGTCGGCCCGGCTGCTGGCAGACGCTATGGAGTCCTTCCGGATCCATTGCGCCCAGGGAATCCGGCCCAATCTGCCTAAAATCAAGCAAAATCTGGACAACAGTTTGATGCTGGTCACCGCCCTCAACCCCCATATCGGCTATGAAAACGCCGCAAAAATCGCAAAAACCGCCCACCGGGAGGGATTGACCCTCCGGGAGGCGGCAGTAAAACTGGGAATTTTGACAGGGGAGGAATTTGATCGCATTGTTCGTCCGGAGCAGATGATTGGCCCCCTGGCATCAGGGCGCTGATTTGTCATTTCACAGGGGCTCTCACTCCGTTGGCGGGGAGGGGGCCTTTGTTTTTTGTCAATGGTGTCTCCAAAAATTGCAGCAGGAAGGCATAAGCGGCTTCCGCAGTAGCGAAATTTTCTCTTTTCCCGGTGAGGTATTCAATAGTATCGTTCCATTGGGCGCAGGAATAGTTTTTCGGATCAAATTGCTTCAATGTTTCGGCCAACTGATGAGGAGGCACTTTGCCGTATTGTAAATCAGATAAATAAAGCAGTCCCAGTTTGGAGGCTAAATTTTCAAGTAAAGTAGGAGCTGTGACGGACGATCTCATAATTCACCCCTGTTCGATAAAAAGACACCTTTTTTAACCAATTATATACCGATGGTAAATAATAATCAATTACTATTAGTAAATTGTACTGGTCACTCTCCCTTGGCTACAATAGGGATGGTGATGACGTGATGAAAAAGGAACTTAACATCCAGATCGGGGAACGCATCCGCCGTCGGCGGGAATTCCTGAAAATGACCCGGGAAGAGCTGGCAGAATTGGTGGGCGTCAGCGCTCTTTTTATGAGCTATATCGAAACAGGTCGGAAGGGAATGTCTCTGGCCACCTTGAAGAAGCTGTGCGAAGTATTATGCCTTTCGGCAGATGAAGTTTTGCTGGGACATCAGCAGGAACTTGGAGAGGAACTGATGGATTTGCTGGAGCAGCTGGATCCCCAGTTTCAGCCGATGGCGGAGGAGATGATCCGGGCGCTGGTCAAAGCGATAGCCTCCGCCCGCCACAGCACGGAAAGAGAGATGGAAACATTATCATAACTGGGCGGGAAAAGGCTTTTTGGGCCTTTTGTTTTTTATTGAAAAAGAAAATATGTTCGCCTCCTTGATTCCGGCCAGGGAAACAGATATGATAGAGAGGAACAGTGGAAATCCAGCAGAGCTTTCCAGAGAGGTGAGAAGGAATGGCGGAGCAGCAGAGTTTCTTTGAGCGCCAGGGAGTAGACAGCGCTCCTCTGGCCAGTCGGGTGCGTCCCCGGGATCTGTCGGAATTTGTGGGGCAGGAGCATCTGCTGGGGGAAGGAAAGGTGCTGCGCAATCTTATTGACCGGGATCAGGTTTCCTCCATGATTTTCTGGGGACCTCCGGGAGTGGGCAAAACCACCCTGGCCCGGATTATCGCCCGGCGCACCAAAGCGCAGTTTGTGGATTTCAGCGCCGTCACCAGCGGGATCAAGGAGATCCGGGAGGTGATGGCCCAGGCGGAAAAAAGCCGCCGTCTGGGGGATGTGACCATCCTGTTTGTGGATGAAATCCACCGTTTCAATAAAGCTCAGCAGGACGCTTTTCTCCCCTTTGTGGAGCGGGGGAGCATCATCCTCATCGGGGCTACCACAGAGAACCCCTCCTTTGAGATCAATTCCGCGCTGCTGTCCCGGTGCAAGGTGTTTGTTCTCCAGGCCCTTACCACCCGGGATTTGGCCCGGCTGCTGTCCCATGCCCTGGAGGATCCCCGGGGCTTTGGTTTGCAGCGGGTGGAGCTGGAAGAGGGGATGCTGGAGCTGATTGCCGCCTTTGCGGATGGGGACGCCCGCACCGCTCTCAACACCCTGGAAATGGTGGTCCTCAACAGCCCGGAGGAACAGGGCGTCATCCGTGTGACCCGGCCGGTGTTGGAACAGTGTATCAGCAAAAAATCCCTCCTGTACGACAAAAATGGAGAGGAACATTATAACCTGATTTCTGCCCTGCATAAATCCATGCGCAACAGCGATCCGGACGCCGCTGTCTATTGGCTGGCCCGGATGCTGGAAGCGGGGGAGGATCCGCTGTATGTGGCCCGGCGGCTGATCCGTTTTGCCAGCGAGGATGTGGGATTGGCGGACAGCCGGGCGCTGGAGATCGCCACGGCGGCCTATCAGGCCAGCCATTTTATCGGGATGCCGGAATGTACCGTCAGCCTGACCCATGCAGTGGTGTATCTGTCCATGGCTCCGAAATCCAACGCCCTGTATGTGGCTTATGAAGCGGCTAAAAAGGACGCGCAAAGGATGCTGGCGGAGCCGGTGCCCCTCCAGATCCGCAACGCCCCCACGGGACTGATGAAGGAGCTTCATTATGGAGAAGGGTATCAATATGCTCACGACGCTCCGGACAAGCTGACGCTGATGGATTGTTTGCCCCCCAGTCTGCTGGGGCGGGAATATTACAGGCCCACCGGACAGGGTTCTGAGGCCCGGGTGCGGGAGCGGCTGGAACAAATTAAGGAATGGAAACGTCTCCATCGGATTTCTGACGGCAAGGAGGAGTAATGATGACGATTCAGCAGCAGCTGATTCAGTTGGCCCAACATCTGGGCCTGGCGGATTTGGGCTTTTTCCGCACCGATCATCCGGGCAGCGGCGGATTGGGCTATGGCATCACGCTGGTGGCCCGGCTGTCCGACGCCGTAGTGGAGGAGATCACAGACCGGCCCACCCACAGCTATTTTCATCATTACCGCACCGTCAACGCCTATCTGGACCGGTGTATGCTGGAGGTGGGGCTGCTGCTTCAGCGGCAGGGATGGCGATACCTCCCTGTGGGGGCCTCCCAAAGCATCCCCACCCCGGAGGATCCCAACGGTTTCCACGGGCGCTTTCCCCACAAACAGGGGGCCTGCCTGGCGGCTCTGGGAGTGATGGGGAAGAACGGTCTCTTCCTTCACCGGAAGTATGGTCCCCGGGTCCGACTGGGAACGGTGTTCACCGATTGCCCTCTGGTGGAAGAAAATCCGGAAGAGCTGGAAAACCGGCTTTGCGAGAAATGCGGACGTTGCGTTTCCGCCTGTCCCGCCCACGCCATCAAGGGAGTGGTGTACCGTCGGGGGATGCCGGAGTTTTCCCTCATTGATCCCCGGCTGTGCAGCGAATATATGAAGCGGGCCTTCCAAAAAATTGGCCGGGGGGCGGTATGTGGGATCTGTATGCGGGTCTGTCCCTATGGGACGGAGCGGAGGGCCGCAGAGGACCCCTCCCCGCGGGAAACGGCGGAAGAAGGCGAGGAGAAGGAAAAAGAAGAACTCCGCCGGATTCTGGAGGCCTTTGCCGGCAGCGGATGGGAGCTGTTGGCCGATCCCGCCCGGGAATGGCTGGCAGGCACTGTGGCCCCCCGGAAGCTGCGGGATGCAGTGGCGGCGGCGCAGGATCAGTGCGGCGGCTGCGGCTGTGCCCTGGACCCCCTGTATCCCAAAGCGCTGACGCTGTTGGAGGAGATTTGGGGGGAGAAGGACAAAGAACAGTAAAAATTTTCCTTTTTCCCTCATCTCTGTTTCTGTTTCTGCTATAATAACATTGTTTTGGCTTTGCACTGGTGAAGAGGAGCCGGGAGACCGCGAACGAGAGAAAGACAGATGCGTCCTCCTGTTTCCGGGGCCGGCCTGTCCTGGTCCGGCGGTTCCGGCGCCCTGCCTTTTCTCTTCGGTAAAATGGTTCGGGGAGGAGCTGCGTTTCAGCCAAAGGAAACGCAGCGGCAATCGGCCCGATTGGGGGAGAGCATCTTTGCCGGGAATAAAAACGAGCCGCAAATGGAGGAAAAAGGAGTATGTCAGACCGGAAAACCAGCCTGCTGCCCCATATCGGATTGCGCAACCTGAAAACCGCGGTGGCGGCGTCCCTGTGCGCGCTGATTTATGAACTGATTGACCGCAACCCCACCTTCGCCTGCATCGGCGCCATCTTTGGAACGGGGACGGATTTGGAACACTCCAAGCTCCACGGAGGCAACCGCCTGTTCGGCACCGTCATCGGCGGTTTCCTGGGGATGGTTCTGTTTCGTTTCTATCTGTTTTTTTATCCCGATGGAGGCAATCATCCTGCCCTGATGATCTTTTTGTTCATCGGCGTGATTATCCTGATTCTGCTCAGTCAGTATTTCTGGGTGGGAGCGGTACAGCCTGGTGGGGTTGTGCTGTGCATCATTCTCTTTAATACCCCTGCCGACGCTTATATCAGCTATGCCCTCAACCGGATGCTGGACACCGGCGTGGGTGTGGTGATGGCGCTGGCGATCAACTGGCTTTTCCCCCGGGAACGCCTGGTGCGGTGGCGCGCTGCCCTCAGGGGAAGGCAGGAAAATGGAAGCAGCGAGGGCGGGGCGGTATAAATTGTCCGGCGGCGCGGGGAGACAAAGCCGCGTTCCGCAGGCAGGAAAAGGACGGTGGGAGGAAGAAAACCATGGCTCCGGCGCAGGATCCCAATTACTACCTGGACCGTACAGGAATGGAAGGCTTCGGCGTGATTGTCGGGGGAAAGAGCGTTGTTTTTACCGGCGTTTCGGTGCATCAGGAGCCGGAACGGTATCGCGCCCATGAGGTGCTGACCCCATTTTGGAAGGAAGACTTTCATTTTTTCTTTGGTCAGGAAGGTCCGCAGCAAAATTTTTATGCAGTTCCGGCAATTTTGGTGCTGGGCTATGACAGCGCCGGCGGCTATTTTATTACGACGGAAACCGACGTTTCCTTTGAGAAAAACTTTCCCCTCTTTTATCTTTCAACGGAGCAGAAGGTGTATTTCCTTACGGAGGAAAGTTCCCGGTTTCTGACAGGGGAGTATCGCTGGCGGGAGAGCCTTCAGCCTACGGACGCAATTCGTATTTTTCCTTCCCGGGAAAAGGCGGAGGAGGAGTTTCAGATTCACGACAGGAGGGAGCTGGACCTCCCGGCTGAGGGAGAAGAAGATCCGGAAAGCTGATCGTGGAAAGCGCGGATTTGGACAAAAAGCGGCAGAGAGCCTGGGTTGCCCTCTGCCGCTTTGATTTGATCTGATTTTGCGCCGGTTCCCAGCTGCGTCCAGGGAAAGACCGTCCCGGGACTTTGCCCGGATGGCATGGAGACGTCCCCGTTTCTGAAGGCCGGTCAGATTCCCCCCAGCCCCCGGAAGTCCAGACGATTCTGCACCCTGGGGCAGCCCCGGAAGGCGGCGGAATATTTGATGGCCATGAACAGAGGAGCCACCTCTTCCAGCCTTTCGCAGTTATCGAAGCTCCCTGCTTCCAGATGGATCCCGTTGGGCAGCTGCAAGCGGGTGAAGTTGAGACACCCGGAAAAAGCGTAGCTGCCGATCAGCCGCAGCCCCTGGGGAAAGGCGGGATTTTCCAGCCGGACACAGCCCCGGAAGGAGGAGCTCCCAATCATTCTTAAACTGGAGGGAAAGGCAGCCTGACGCAGTCCCACACATCCCTCAAAGGCGCCTTTGGGCATAAGATCCTCCCGCATCACAAAGTCCACCGGTTCTCCCCCGTCCTGAATCTCTGTGATTCCCTCCGGCAGTATGATTTCCTGGAGGTTCCGGCAGCGGAAAAAGCAGCCCCGGGGGATAGATCCGAGGGAAGGGGGGAGAACCGCCTGCTCCAGACAGGCACAGTCCTGAAAGGCGGAAGGCCCCAGTTCCGTCACGCCGGGGGGAAGATCCATGCGGCTCAGGCCCTGGCATCCGGCGAAGGCGTAGGCCCCAATCTTTTTTACGGTAGGAGGAAGGAGCACATGAGTCAGCCCCCGGCATCCGGCGAAGGCATAGGCGCCGATCTCCGTTACGCCTGCGGGAATCTCCACATGGATCAGTCCGATACAGTTTTGGAATGAGCCGGGTCCGATGGCGGTGATCCCCTGGGGAAGAATCGCCTCCACCCCGGCCCCCACATATTTTTCCAGACATCCGGCCCGGATGACAAAATCGGAGGGAGTTTCTCCGTGAAGATGGACCACATTCGCCTGAATGTGATTGGTAATATGGTAGTGGCGGATGGCCTTTTCCACAATAAAGGGGGCTCCGCAGTAGGGACAGATGGCGGCGTCCCTGCCGGGGTCCACCGAAAGAAAAGCGCCGCAATTGGTGCATTTTGCCTCAGTCAAAGGCATGGGAACTGCCCCCTTTGGTTGGAATGAAAAACAAAATCAAAGACCACTCACCGCAGTCCCCCCAAAAGCAGGCGCAGGGTGTGGAACAGGGCGACAATCAGCTGCAGAAGGATGGGAATGAGGATCGTCAGATAGATGAAATCCGGCAGCGCTCGGTTATGGACGAGGCCGTAGTTGATGGTCATGCTGAACAGCCAGGAGAGAATCAGGGAGAAAAAGTAGACTGTGGTGGCGGCGATGCTTCCGCCGATGGTGATGCCCAGGATCAGCAGCGCCATGCCGCAGATGCCCATGGCCAGCCAGGTGAGAAATCCCCAGTCCCCCTTGGCGTGGACAGAATAGACGGTGGAAAAAGCAAACAGGGCGGAAATGATGGTGTCATACCAGGCGCCGATGGCCAGCTTTTTGACACCGGCGCTTTTTTGGGAGAGAATAAAGCAGAGGAAGGTCAGCAGAGCCATGATCCCGCTGAGAATGATCCCGCGGACCCCCAGACACCAGAAAAACAGCAGCACCAAAGCCGGCGGCGCGAGGATCATGAAGACGGGCACAATAATGGCCCCTCCAATGGCGTTCAGTGCGCCTGAATCCTCATACAGAAAGAATCCCCGAAAGTCCCTTCCCAATCTCAGCATAACAATTCCTCCTCTCACAGATGAAAACGACCTGATTTCTGACGGGCTTCTCTTTGGAGCGGGAACGCAGAAAAGAACTGGAAAGCGTTGGAAAATGCGGCGGATGCTGCAGCGCAGATGACAACGGTTGCGGTTTGCTCAACGCTTTGCGGATGAAAAAAGCGGGGCAGAAGGCCGCAGGGACCCTCTGCCGCCGCTGTAATCCGGTGGTTTTGGCTTGTGCTGAAAAATTTTTAGTCCTGGGTCTTGTGCAGCTCCCGACCCAGCTGGAAGGCCTTCAGGTTCATCTCCAGGAATTGGGGCTTCACGCATTCCCTGAGGGTCTCTTTCCAGGCATCCTCAGGAAGGTCCATCATTTTGGAGAGCAGTCCCAGCAGCACCACGTTCACCGCTTTGCTGCTGCCCGCCTGCTCAGCGGGGGTGAGGGCGTCTACAATATAGGCCCGGGGGCAGACCGCCCGAAGGTTCTTTTCCAGATCGGCGGGATATTGTGCCGCTCCGGTAATCACCGGCATGGGCATGATCTGCTGTGTGCTGGTAATCAGTACGCCATCCTTTTTCAGGAAGCTGCTCCAGCGGGCCGCCTCGCACAGCTCAAAGGAAAGCAGTACATCCGCCTCCCCGGTCTGGATGACAGGGGAACAGACCCGGTCCCCGTAACGGACATAGGTGACCACCGATCCGCCCCGCTGGGACATTCCATGGACCTCAGAGACCTTGACGTCATAGCCGGCGTTCATCAGCAGCCGTCCCAGGGTTTTGCTGGCCAGCAGGCTTCCCTGTCCGCCTACGCCGACGATCATGATGCTTTTGGTAGTTGTCATCTTACTTCAGCCTCCTTGATGGCGGATTTGGGGCAAAGACCTACGCAAAGGCCGCAGCCCACACAGAGGGTATCGTCAATATGGGCTTTGCCGTCCTTCATGGTGATGGCGGGACAGCCGATCTGGAAGCACTTGCGGCAGGCAATGCACTGATCCGCTGCCACATGGACGGGGGGCTTGGCCTTGACGCCCTTGAGCAAAGCGCAGGGACGGCGGGCAATAATAACGGAAGGCTCCTCAGCGGCGGTTTCCGTGCGGACGGCGGCTTCCAGCGCCTTGAGATCGGCGGGATCCACCACCACAACACGGGACACCCCCAAAGCGTGGCACACCGCCTCCAGGGAAATCTGATAGGTGGGCTGGTTGTGGATGTCGTAACCAGTGGTGGGATTTTGCTGGTGGCCGGTCATGCCGGTGATGGAGTTATCCAGGATAATGACGGTGGAAACGCCGTGATTGTAGGTGATGTCCGCCAGGCCGGTCATGCCGCTGTGCATGAAGGTGGAATCTCCAATGACCGCCACCGCCTTTTTGGCGGCGTCAATGCCCCGGGCTTTGGTAAAGCCATGGAGGCCGGAGATGGAGGCGCCCATGCACAAAGTGGTGTCCATAGCCAGCAGGGGAGGAGTAGCGCCCAGCGTATAGCAGCCGATGTCGCCGAAAACCGTCAGCCCCAGCTTATGTAAGATATAGAAGACCCCCCGGTGAGGACATCCGGGACACAGCACCGGCGGACGCACCGGCACCGCTTCCGGATAGGCGCAGTTCTCCAGGGGCGGCTGTCCCAACAGCTTTTCCCGAATGAGCTTTTGGGAAATTTCGCCGATGTAACCGAAAACAGCCTTGCCGGTGACAGGGATGCCCAGGGCGGCGCAGTGGTTCTCGATGATGGGATCCAGCTCCTCCACCACCACCACCCGATCCACAGTGGCGGCAAAATCCCGGATCAGCTGCTCCGGCAGGGGATTGAGCAGGCCCAGCTTCAGCACCGGGGCGTCAGGCATGGCCTCCCGGACGTACTGGTAACAAATGCCGGCGGTGATGACGCCGATGCGCCGGTCACTGCCCTCCTCCACCCGGTTGAGGGGGGTGGTTTCAGCGAATTGCTTCAGCTTCAGGGTCCGCTCCTCCACAAAGACGTGGCGTCCCTGGGCGTTGGCGGGCATCATGACGTATTTCTTGGGGGTTTTCTCATAATCCCGCACCGGCAGCTCCTCACGGGCGCCCAGCTCCACCAGGCTTTGGGAATGGGAGACCCGGGTGGACAGACGGTACAGCACCGGAGTGTCAAACTCCTCGGAGATGGCGTAAGCGGCTTTGATATAATCGGCGCACTCCTGGCTGTCGGAAGGCTCCACCATAGGTACCTTGGCGGCCTGAGCATAGTGTCGGGAATCCTGTTCGTTCTGGGAGGAGTGCATCCCCTGGTCGTCGGCCACAGCGATAATCATTCCGCCGTTGACGCCGGTGTAAGCGGTGGTGAACAAAGGGTCCGCCGCCACGTTGAGGCCCACGTGCTTCATGGCGCAAAAGCTCCGCGCGCCGCCGATGGCCGCTCCGATGGCCACCTCGTAGGCCACCTTTTCATTGGGGGCCCATTCGGAGTAAATTTCGGGGTAGCCGCTGACATACTCGGTGATCTCGGTGCTGGGGGTGCCGGGATAGCTGGAGACCACATGGCAGCCCGCCTCATAAAGGCCGCGGGCCGCCGCCTGATTGCCTAACATCAGTTCTTTCATTTCTTCACGTTCCTTGCTCTTTGATGTTGTGTCCGGTGAGGACTGCTTTTTTGCCCTGACAGTTTAAAGGAATAAAATGCGGCGGTCAAAAAAGATCATGGGCGCCGCCGGCAGTCCCATGATGGCAGAGAAAAGCTGCCGATTGATCTGTATTTTATTCATGATACAACAAAATCCGCCCCGACACAAGGGATAAATTCCACAAGGCAGGGCGGAGAGAGAAAAAACGGTGTCTTTTGTCAGCAAGTGACCAAAGGGTCTCATCGGCTGGGGAACAGGTGAGGTCGGTGCTTTCTTGTCAGAGGTCTGGCCGTTTTGCTCCCGGGGGTTCAACAGTTTGGAAATCTCGCGCAAACTATGCTGCGCCTTGCTCAAGGGGAAATTTTATCCGAAGGTATGCTCCACAAAAATTTTCAGGCCGATGGCAATGAGGATCAGCCCGCCAAAAATTTGCGCCCGGGATTCCAGCACTCTGCCGAAGCGCTTGCCCAGGCCGACCCCCAGGAGGGAGCAGGTGAAAGTGACCGCCGCGATAAAGGAAGCGGCGGGGATGATTTCCACCCGAAGGGCCGCCAGGCTGATGCCCACCGCCAGGGCGTCGATGCTGGTGGCTACCGCCTGGAGCAGCAGACTGCGGAGAGAAAAAGCGCCGCTGACGGGACATTCGTCCTCAGAGCCCATTTCCTTGCGGGCCTCCCAGATCATTTTCCCTCCCAGATACCCCAGCAGCGCCAGGGCGATGAGATGGTCCACCGACTCAATGAGGGAAATAAAGGTGGTGCCGGCGATGAAGCCCAACACAGGCATCAGCCCCTGGAAGCCGCCGAAGGCCAGAGCGGTGGCAAAGGCCTGGCGGGGGGTATAGTTCCGGTAGCAGATTCCGTTGCTCACCGAGACGGCGAAAGCGTCCATGGACAGCCCAACGGCAAGAATAAACAGTGTGGCAAGATTCAAAGACGACCAGCTCCTTTTCAAGGTTTGGATGGGGCTGTCTCCGCCGAAACCCGGTTTTGGGGTCAGCTTCCACGGCTTTTGAAACTTCCTGTCCGCAGGAAATGGGAGGAGGCAAAGGGTTGGCGGAGAGAAAAAACAGGCGCGGCAATCTTCCCCTCTGCGGCAGCGTTTTTTCCTTCCCGTCCGGGTCCCCCAAAATCCTCCCGAAA
This sequence comes from uncultured Oscillospiraceae bacterium, assembly GCA_949298535.1. GTDB lineage: Bacteria > Bacillota > Clostridia > Oscillospirales > Ruminococcaceae > Angelakisella. The sequence continues at coordinate 15,083 of CASFXA010000017.1, read as the reverse complement.
TGGGATCCCTTCCTGAAAGGCGGGGAGAAAGCGCCGCCGGAAATTTGTCCGTTTGCGGAAGCCCTTTTTGCCTTGTCCGCCGGGGATGTTTTTCTCCTGAATACAGCGCCGATTTTGAGCGGAAAGATCATTCCGTGAGGGAGGATCCGCCGCCGGGCTTCCGGCGGGATATTCCCGCAAAAGCAGATGGATCCACAGCCTGTAATTTTTTTATTATATCCGGCTGCAAAGGACTTGTAAAGAAATATTTGTATCTGCTTTAAGGAAAAAGCGTTTTTCACCCGGGAAAGATGTGAGTTTATGGCATTTTACAGTTTATTAATGCTTTTTGCATTTTTCTGGTGTAAGATAGGGATATGCTTGGAGCCGGACAAAAAGAGCCTGGAAGGGTTGTCCGCGGAAAAAAGACGGAGGGAGCGCCGTTGTTTGGTTATATCAGAGCTTTTAAACCGGAGCTGAAGGTTCGGGAGTTTGAAAGCTATAAAGCGGTTTACTGCGGTCTTTGCCGGGAGCTGGGGCGGCAGTATGGTCCCTTGGCCCGGATGACCCTCAGCTACGATTTCACCTTTCTTGCCATGATGGCCCTTTCCCTGAGGGAGGAGGAGCCAGGCTTCACGGTGGAGCGATGTCCGGTCAATCCCCTCAAACGGGTGCCCTGCTGCGGGACAGAAGAGGAGACGGTTTTTTGCTGCGACATGGCTGTGCTGATGCTTTGGCACAAGCTGCGGGATGACGCTGCCGACAGCGGTCTGGCACGGCGGCTGGGAGCGAAGCTGGGGCTGCTGCTGGCAACCGCCGCCCGAAAAAAAGCGGAACGTCGCCAACCGCAGCTGGCGGAGCTTTTTCAGCGGCAGATGGACCGTCAGGCAGCGCTGGAACAGGAAGGCTGCGCCGACCTGGACCGGGCCTGTGATCCCACCGCCACCATTTTGGGAGAGGTGTTTGCTTCCCTGTCCCGGAAGGAAGGGGAGCGGCGGGTGCTGCGCCGGTTGGGCTATTTGCTGGGACGATATGTTTATATGGCCGACGCTTTGGATGATCTGGAAAAGGACCGGCAGCGGGGGGCGTATAATCCTTTCCTGCTGCGGGGAGATCCCCAGCAACGGCTGCGGGAACAGGCAAAGGCATCTCTCTACCTGACCATCGGGGAGATGGGGACGGCCTGGCAGCTGCTGGAGCCCCGGAGATTCGGGCCGGTGCTGGAGAATATTTTGCTGTTGGGGCTGAAAAATACCGCTGACTTGATAGCCCTTCCGGCAAAAGAGCGGCCCAAACAACGTTACTGGTAAGTTTTTCTTTCAGGGGACTACCCATCAAGGAAAAAATTTGCTATACTTTCCGCAGGGAAATTCATTTTAGATTGGAGTTTTTGCCCACTATGACCGATCCGTATAAAGTATTGGGAATCTCTCCCTCCGCCACAGATGAGCAGGTGAAGGATGCTTACCGCAAGCTGGCGCGGAAATACCATCCGGACAACTATGTCAATAATCCGCTGGCAGATCTGGCCACCGAAAAGATGAAAGAAATCAATGAAGCCTACGACGAAATTCAGCGGCAGCGGCGTTCCGGCAGGGGACAGACTGCGACGGGAGGTTCTGCCGGGGCTTATGGCTCTTACAGCGGTTACAACACCCAGGGATATTCTCAGTTTTCCGATATTCGGGTGATGATTAACAGCGGACGGCTGGTGGAGGCGGAGGAACTGCTGGATGGAGTGCCGGATTACCGCCGGGATGCCGAATGGTTTTTCCTCAAGGGCAGCGTTGCCGCCAGCAAGGGCTGGATGGATGCGGCCCTCCAGTATTTCAGCACCGCCTGCCAGAAGAATCCTTCCAATCAGGAGTATCGGGCAGCCCTCAATCGGCTGATGTACCAGCGGCAGACCGCCTATAACCAGAGCGTGCAGATGACCAGTATGTCCTGCTGCGACCTGTGCGCAGGGATGTACTGCGCCAGCTGCTGCTGCGACTGTTTGGGTCACGGCTGCTGATCTGGCTCTGTTCTGCGAAAACTTCTGCCTTATGGCGAAAAAAGGAGAGGCTTTATGTCAAGGTCCTCGGCGAAAAGTACTCAGGTAGCGTTGGGCGGCCTGGCTTCTGCGTTAAGTCTGCTGCTGATGTTTCTCACAGGGATGATTCCCTTTGGCGATTATGCGCTGCCAGCCTTTGCAGGGGTGGTGCTGCTGGCCAATGTGGTGGAAAACGGACGGAAAACCGCTGTGCTGGTCTATGTTGCGGTGTCGCTGCTGGCGCTGTTTGTAGTGCCCAGCAAGGAGGCTGCCCTGCTGTTTGTGTTTTTCTTCGGCTATTATCCGATCCTTCAAACGCTGTTGACCCAAATCCGGGTACGGCTCTTGCGGGTGGCGGCGAAATTTGCCATCTTCAACGGAGCGGTGATTGCCGCTTACTGGGTCATCATCAATCTGATGGGCGTGGCGGATGTGCTGGATGAATTCGGTCCCTTCGGTCAATATTCCGCCCTGGCGCTGTTGGTGCTGGGAAATGTTTTTTTCGTCGTATACGACAATATGGTCACCAACTTGTATGGGGCCTATATTCATTGGTTCCGCCCCCGTTTTTTACGCAGAGCGGGCTGAAATAACAGGCCGAATCTTCGCCGGCAGGTGTAGATGGGGTCTGAAGGGAAACGGCGGTAGTTCCAGCGACCATGGACCGCCGTCTTGTTTTTGTGTGTTCAGATCAGTGTGTGCAGATGATGCCGCTGCGGCGGCAAGGAGGTTCAAACGGTATGAAGCAGTCTGCGATGCCCCCTGTGTATTCCCAGGTGGCTTATGACATTGCTGCCAAAATTGCGTCGGGAGAGATCCAGGAAGAAGAACGCTTTACGGGGCGCTCCCTGATGGGTTCCCAGTATGGGGTGTCTGCGGAGACGATCCGGCGGGCCATGCGGCTGCTCTGCGATATGGGGATCATTGACATCCGTCAGAATGTGGGATCGGTGGTGATCTCCCGTCAGCGGGCGGTGGAGTATGTGGAGCAGTATCAAACCCGGCGGGATCTCCGGGCGATGAAGGCGCAGCTGCGGGAACTGCTGCGGCAGCGGGAGGAGCTGGACGGTCAGATTTATGAGACCATCAACCAGATCACGGACCTGGGGGAGCGGTTCCAGCGGAGCGACCGGCTGCGCAATTATGAGTTCCCGCTGAAGAAGGACTGCGCCGTTTTGGGCAAGAGCATCGGACAGCTGGAATTTCGTCAAAAGACCGGCGCTACCATTGTAGCGGTGCGGCGGGGGGAGGAGATTCTTCTTTCTCCCGGCCCGCAGCTGGTGCTTCAGTCTGGGGACGTGCTGGTGGTAGCCTGTGACATCACCCAGATCAGCCGGGTGGGGGAACTGATTGGCTGACGAAGCAGAATAAGGAGGAAAGAAAATGGCGTTTAATCCCAATCAAAATTTTTCATCCAGCCCCTTTGATGTGAAGGATATGAAGCAGGCGGGAAACGCGGGAAAAAAGGTGGGCAAGGTAGTTCTGGCAGCAGTGGCGGCGCTCCTTGTACTGACGGTGGCGCTGGGAGCTTTCACCACAGTGGATGAAGGCCATGTGGGGGTTCGCTACCAGTTTGGGCGGATTGTGGAGGACGACATTCCTCCGGGGCTGGTGCTGAAGATCCCTTATGTCCAGCAGATCGTCAAGGTAGATGTCCGGGAGCAGACCTATGAACTGGTTACCAACGCCTATACCAAGGACACCCAGACGGTGGAAAATCTCATTATCAAGCTCAACTATTCCTATGATGAAAGCGCTTTGTCCGATATTATCCGCAACGTGGGAATTCAGAATGTGGAATCCAAGCTGATTATTCCCCAGCTCCAGTCGGTGGTGAAGAATGAGATCGGTCAGTACCGGGCGGAGGAGCTGATTCAGAATCGGGCCAAGGTCCAGAGTACCATCCAGGAGAAAATGTCTGAGAGCCTGGCCCAGGGCGGGGTGATGGTCAACAATCTGGCCATCGAGGATATTGACTTTGAGGATGGCTTTGAGGAAGCGGTCCGGGCCAAGGTGGTGGCGGAGCAGGAAGCGCTGAAGATGCAGAACAAGACCAAGGAGAAGGAGGAGATGGCCCGCCAGACGGTCATCGAAGCGGAGGCGGAAGCGGAAAGCCAGAAAATTGCCGCGGACGCCCAGGCCTACGCCATCCGCACTGTTCAGCAGGAACTGCAGAACAGCCCCGAGTACATCGAGCTGGAAAAGGTGAAAAAGTGGGACGGCAAGCTGCCCCAGGCCATGGGGGACAGCATCAATCCCTTCATCAATTTCGATCAGATCACCGGCCAGTAATAAAAGCAAAACAAGGCGTTTGGGAGAAGAGTTTCCCCAAACGCCTTGTTCTTTGTATTTCATGGGATAAAGCTGGAATCGACGGGAAAGAAAACGGATCCTTTTTATCTGTCGCCACGTTGCGGGCATCCCAAAAAGGAGAAGTCTGTCGTTGAGGCCGATGCTCAGGAGAACACCGTCTGGAGCAGCAGCATATAGACTGCCGTTCCTCCGGCAATGCTCAGCAGGGTGTTTTTCTTCCACAAGTGGAGCAGGAAAATCGCCCCTACCGCAACGGCTTCCGGCAGCCCATAGGGAGCGGCGGAGAGGGAGACCCCTTTGAAGCAGTAAACCACCAGCAGCCCGATCACGGCGTAAGGCAGCACGGTTCCCAGATAGAGAACATAGGGAGGAGTGGGTTTGTCATCGGGAAACAGCACAAAGGGCAGAAAACGGGTGATGGCGGATCCCAGGGCCACCATCGCCACCAACAGCAGCATCTGTGAGGACGTCAGCATGAGTGTTCCTCCCCTCCCTCCAAATATCTGCGCATCAGTGTCAGCACGATCAGAATCACCGCCATGGCCGGGAGGATAAAGTTGTCGGGGCCGAACACCATCAGGCAGAGGATGGAACAGCCCACCCCCACCAGAGCGGGAATCCTGCTGCGCCGCTGTTCCCATTGGCCCAGAAAGATCACCACGAACAAGGCGGTGAGGACAAAATCCAATCCCTTGGTATCAAAAGAAACCAGGGAACCCACCACGCAGCCCACCAGCGTCGCCAGGGACCAGTACAGGTAGTCCAGCAGCGTGACAAAGAAGAAAAACCACCGCTGTTCCACTCCGGCAGGAGGCTGAGCGGAGCAAAGGATAGAGAAGGTTTCGTCGCACAGCCCGAAAATAAGGAAGGGCTTCATTTTTCCTGTTCCCCGGTAACGGCCCAGCATGGAGATGCCATAAAAAAGGTGCCGGGCATTGACCATCAGGGAGAGAGCCAGAGCCGCCAAAGGATGGAAGGCGGAGGCCAACAGGGTCACAGCGGCATACTGCATACTGCCGCAGAAGGCCAGCAGGCTCATCAGCACCGGCCAGGGAAAGCCGTAGCCTTTGGATGCCATCAGGATGCCATAGGCGATGCCCAGGAAGGAAAAACCGGTGAGCACCGGGATGGTATAAGGGAAGGCGGCCTTGAGGGCAGCCCAGCGGGGAGACGACATGAACAGGACCTCTTTTCGGTAAAAAGGATGGATTCAGCGGTACCAGCTTTGGCGGAGAAAACGGCGGCGGCAGACAATACCACGGAAAGTGAGGTCCGCCAGCATGGCCACCCATACCCATTGGAGCCCCAATCCGAAGCCGAAAACAAAGATCACCGCCAGCAGCACCCGGATGCCCCACACACCCACCAGGTTGATGTAAAAGGGCCAGCGGGAATCTCCCGCGCCCCGCAGAGCGCCGGTGTAAATTTCAGCCCAGGCCTCTCCCGGCTGCGCAAAGGCCACCACTCTCAGCAGGCTTCCGCCCAGAGCGATGACGGCGGCATCCCGGGTGAACAGGGAAATGATGGGGGCGGACAGCACAAAGAGCAGCACTCCGGTGACGCTCATGCAGATCAGCCCCATATTGGCGGCGATACGTCCGAAATTCAGCCCCCGTTCCGGCTGGGAGGCCCCCACCGATTGCCCTACCAGGGTGGTGGCGGCTACGGAAAAACCGAAGGAGGGGAGGTAAGAAAGGCTTTCCGCCTGCACTGCCAGATGATGAGCGGCCACGGCGGTGGTGCCCATGGTGGAGACAATCCGGAGATAGACCGCTTGTCCCAGGGACATGGTGATCCGTTCCAGAGCGACAGGGATCCCCAAGAAGGCCGCCCTCCCCAATACCGGCAGGTCAAAGGAAAATTTTCCGGAAAGGTTCAGTTTCAGTTCTCCCTTGCCCCGAACCAGAGGAATGAGGATGAGAATGGTGGCTGCGGCAATGGACAGCACCGTCCCCAGGGCCGCGCCCGCCGGCCCCATATTTGCCCGGGGGATGACGATGGCCTTTTCGCCCAGATGAAGGGTCAGGGGCGGGAAAATCAGCAGCCAGTTGAGGAGAATATTCAGAAAAATGGCGATGGTATTGGCGGTCATGGGGGTGCGGGTGTTGCCCATGCACCGAAGGGTGGCGGCCATCACTGTCTCCAGACAGTTGAAAAAGAAGGAGAAGCACACCACGCCAAAATACTGTCTTGCCAGGGGCAGAACCTCGTCCTCAGCGCCCATCAGGGCAGGCAGCGTCGGGGAAAGAAGGAGACAGACGACAGTCAGCAGAGCGCCGGAAAGAAGGGAAAAGACAAAGGCCTGACGGATGACGCTGGAGGCGCGATCCATCTCTCCCGCCCCCACATCCTGGGCCACCTGGACGGAGAATCCCACGCTCACCGCGGCGATAATGCCGTTGACCAGCCACAGCACCGGCGCGGTGATGCCCACAGCGGCAGTGCAGGCGGCTCCCAGCACGCCCACCATGGCGGTGTCGGAGAAGTTGAGAACCGTGAAGGCGATTTGTTCCAGGATGGTGGGCCAGGAAAGCTTGAGGACGGTGGCGGAGGGGGTTTTCCCCAGTTCCAGAACGTTGACAGGTTGAGTTGCCAAGGTTTCAGATCCTTTCTTTCAGATTGCGGCGGCGACAGCCGGTCCCCCCGGACAAAGGGGGAGGAAACGATACTTATCTTATCACAAAACAGCATTTCTCACAAGACCGGGGCAGAAGCTCAGAGGCGGGATCGCCGCAGCCTCCCTTCCGCTGGGAGGGGAAAAGAGACTCTCTGTCCCCAGAGCGTTTGGGCTTTTCCGTTGGGCTTTCCTGAGGGGTGAACGCATAGAATAAAAGCACCGGGGCAGGCTGAGAAAGGAGAGGTTTTTTGGAAAAAAGAACCGGCGGAGATGCAGTAAAAATAGAAAAACAGACCACTGATGGAGCGGTGGCCTTCATAAGGAGGCTTGCACATGAAAAAGTTGTTTGCATGGGCGGCGGCGATTTTGCTGACGGCAGGATGCGCTGGAAAACAGGCTCCCTTGCCTCAGGAGCAGTCGGACCAAAATCCATCCCCACAGGCGCAGACATCCCCTGAAACCCCGGATCCCCTGGGGGAGAAAGCGGCGCGGCTGTGGGAGCTGGAGGAGCCGGTATGGCTGGATCAGGAACAGCTGGCGGCGCTGCTGGGGCTGGAAGAGGAGGCGCTGGCCGGCGGCTGGGGAGTGGTGTCCGCCCGGGAGGAAAGCCCTGACGCGCTGCTGTTTGTTTCTCCGGCGGCGGGGGCGGAGGAACAGGCGGAGAAATGTCTGGAGGAGCGGCTGGCGTTTGTTTTGGAGGCTTTTCCCGGAGAAGGAACCATGGGAACCATTTTTTTCACCGCTCAGGGGCCGGTGTTGGCGGTCACAGGGGCGGATCGGGACCTGGAAGCGCTGGAACAGCTGCTGAAAGAGACGCTGGGAGCGGGGGAGCCTTGAAAAAATTTTCAGACTTTTAGCGGGAAAGAACTTCTCATTTCTCTTCATCTGCCCTTTCCAGCGGCAGCTTTTTCTGGTACAATACAGACTGTTGAAAAAGAACCGGCAGAGCCCCCATTTTTTCATGCCGGTCAATGTCCGCAGGTTCCGATTCCCGGAGCCGTGGGGAAGCATCACATCAATCGGAGGACTGTTCATGGTTTTTAGCAGTATCCTGTTTCTGTTTCGATTTATGCCCGTCGCGTTTATCCTTTATTATCTCACCCCCAGAAAGTATAAAAATCTGGTGCTTTTTGTGGAAAGCATTATCTTCTACTCCTGGGGCGAAGTGAAATATTTTCCCATTATGGTGGCCTCCGTACTGGTAGATTACATCGCCTCCAACGGGATCCGCCGTCACCGTCAGAACAAAGCTGCCTGCCGGGGCTTTCTGCTGATGTCGGTCTTTGTTAATCTGGGAATGCTCTTTTTCTTTAAATACACCGATTTCTTCATTCAAAATATCAATGCCGTCGCCGGCACTTCCATTCCCTTGCTCCACCTTACCCTCCCTTTGGGCATCAGCTTCTACACCTTTCAGACCATGAGCTACACCATCGACGTCTATCGGGGCGATGTGGAGGCGGAACAGAATATCATCGATTTCGCCGCCTTTGTGGTGCTGTTCCCGCAGCTGATCGCCGGTCCGATTGTTCGTTACACCGACATCAACCGGGAGCTGAAAGAGCGCACCACCGACCTCAGGCAGATTCAGCGGGGGGTGGAAACCTTTATCCTGGGCCTGGGACGGAAGGTGCTGCTGGCCAACAATATCGGCGCCCTGTGGAGCGAGGTGGAGGCGATGAATTACGGCGCCATCTCCACTCCCCTGGCCTGGATGGGTATTCTGGCCTTTTCGCTGCAGATCTATTTTGACTTTTCCGGTTATTCCCTGATGGCCATTGGCCTGGGGCGGATGCTGGGCTTTGAGTTTCCCCAGAACTTCAACCATCCCTATATCTCCCGCAGCGTCACTGAGTTCTGGCGCCGGTGGCATATGACCCTGGGCTCCTGGTTCCGGGAATATCTGTATATTCCCCTGGGAGGCAACCGGTGCAGCAAGGCCCGCAACTTCTTTAACATCCTGGTGGTTTGGGCCTGTACCGGTTTCTGGCATGGAGCCAGCTGGAATTTCGTGCTGTGGGGGCTGTTTTTCTTTGTCTTTCTGGTGTTGGAGAAGGGCTTCCTGCTTCCCCACCTCAATCGTCATCCCCTCCTCAGCCGGGTTTACCTGCTGCCGCTGCTGCTTGTTAGCTGGACCCTCTTTGCCATCACTGATTTTTCCCTGCTGGGCCAATATTTCCAGGCGATGTTCGTTTATCAGCCCGGCGGCGATTGGATTTATTACCTGCGCAATTACGTTGTGGTGCTGGTGCTGGGCATCCTGCTGTCCACGCCGCTGCTGGAGTGGCTGGGAGAGAAATTTTCCGGCCATCGGTGGGTCCGTTACAGCTTTTTGACAGTGGTGCTGGTGGTTTCCATCGCTTATCTGGTGGATGCAACCTATAATCCGTTTTTGTATTTCCGATTCTGAGAGGGGGAGGGAAATTTTCATGAGAGAGACAATGAAAAAACTGCGTCAGTATCCCTTCCTGGTGTTTTTTGTAGTCTTGATGCTGACGATCTTCTGCGCCGATCTGATGACCACCCGGAGAGAATATTCCGATCTGGAAAACCGCAGCCTCAAGCAGCGTCCGGCTTTCTCCCTGAAAAGTCTGGTGGAAAATGAGTATACCCTGGAGTATGAGGAGTTTGTCAACGATCAGTTTGTCCTCCGGGACCAGTGGATTACCCTGAAGTCGGTGGCGGAAAGCGCTTTGGGCAAGATTGAAAACAACGGCGTAGCCTACGGAAAGGACCACTATCTGTTTGGCAAAACCACCCAGATGGATCAGCAGCAGGTGGACCGGAACGTGAAGTATATCAATCAGTTTCTCAGCGGCTATGACGGCCCGGTCACCTTTGGCATCATCCCCAATTCCTACGCCATTTTAACGGACAAGCTCCCTGTGGGGCTGGAAAACATCAATATCGATCAGACTTCCCTCATCCCTCAGCTTCAGCAGCAGGTGCAGGGGGAGCATCTGACCACCCTGGAGCTGCTGCCGGTGATGGAGAGCCACAGCCAGGAGGAAATTTATTACCATACCGATCACCACTGGACCACCTTGGGAGCCTGGTATGCCTATGAGGCTTATGCCCAGAGCCGCGGTCTGGCCTACGGTTCTTTGGAGGAGATGGCGCCATGGAAGCAGGCAGTCCCGGATTTTTACGGCACCTATTTCAGCAAATCCAAGAACTTTGACGCCCAGCCAGACACCATTCATTGGTATGATTTCCCTGTCACGGACGTCACCATCGACGGCAAGCACACCCTGCCCACCAGCGATGGCGGAGAGATTCCGGTGGAGGGAATGTACAATCTTGCCCAGTTCTCCCTCCGGGACAAATATGCCGCTTTTCTTTACGGCAACAACGGCCTGACTGTCATCAAAAGCGAAAACAACAAAAATCATCAGCAGGGGATCACCAGCCGGGTGCTGCTCATCAAGGACTCCTATGGCAATTCCCTGGCCCCCTTCCTCACCTGGAGCTACGACGAGGTGTATGTGGTGGACCTGCGGGCGCTGCCCATGACCATGAGCCAGCTGCTGGAGGAGACAACCTTTGACGATATTCTCATTGTGTATAATTACGAGAGCTTCCAGCTGGACCGGAACGTGGTGCGGCTGATTGCCTGACTTCCCGGGGAAAAGCGCCCTTGTCCCTGCTGTCGGTATCGTGTATAATGGAAGGCGGATTTTAACGCAGGAAGGAAGTTGTCCCAATGGATTGGACTGACGTACAGATTATCATTCCCGTGGAGTATCTGGAAACGGCGGAGGCCGTCGCCCAGATGGCGGTGCCTTACGGCATCTATGTGGAGGATTATTCGGATATGCTGGAATTGGTTCCGGAGATCGCCCACATCGATCTGATTGATGAGGAGCTGCTGTCCCGGGACCGGAACACCGGCATCGTTCATATTTATATCAGCCCGGAGCAAAGCCCCGCCGAAGCGGTCTCCTATCTCACCCACCAGCTGGAACGGGAGCAGGTTCCCTACACTGTCCAAACCAGCGCCGTCCGGGAGGAGGAGTGGGCCACCGCCTGGAAGGAGTATTACCATCCCACCCGCCTGGGGGACCGGCTGGTGGTTTGCCCCAGCTGGGAGCATTATGACAAAGAACCTGATGAGCTGGTAATCACCCTGGATCCCGGCATGGCTTTCGGCACCGGGACCCACCACACCACCCGCTTGTGCGCCAAGCTGCTGGAGCAGGTGGTCCGTCCCGGGGACACGGTGCTGGATATGGGCACCGGCAGCGGTATTCTCTCCATTGCCGCGCTGATGCTGGGCGCGTCCAAGGCTGTGGGAGTGGACATTGATCCTGTGGCGGTGCGCACCGCCGGGGAAAACGCGGCGGAGAACGGCTTTGGGCCGGATCGCTTTGTTCCCCTCTGTGGGGATTTGGTTCATGACCGGAAGCTGGCTCAGGAGATCGGCGGGGAATATGACGTGATTGCCGCCAATATTGTGGCGGATGTTATTATCGCCCTTTCTCCCGCCATCCGCCGCCACCTGCGCAAGGGCGGGGCGGTAGTGGCCTCCGGGATCATTCTCCCCCGGAAGGAGGAGGTGCTGGCAGCCCTGGCGGACCAAGGTTTGACGGTGGTGTCGGTGGAGGAGCAGGACGGATGGTGCGCCATCCGCTGCACGCTGTAAGGGAGAAGGGAAATGCCCAGATTTTTTGTTCCCCCCTTTGCCGGGGAGGAAGTGACCATCTCCGGGGAGGACGGACGGCATATTGTGAAGGCCCTTCGCTGCCGGGTGGGGGAGGAGCTGTGGCTTTGCGACGGCCAGGGAACCGATTGCCGCTGCGTCATTGCCGGCCTTTCCGGAGAGACGGCGACGCTGCGGGTGGCGGAGCGGATTCCCTGCCGCAGCGAGCTTCCGGTTCGGGTGACTTTGTACCAGGCGCTGCCCAAAAGCGATAAGCTGGAGCTGATTGTCCAGAAGGCGGTGGAGCTGGGGGCGGCGGCAATTGTGCCGGTGCTGACCAGTCGGTGCGTTTCTCGGCCTGATGAGCGCTCTATGGAGAAAAAGCGGGAGCGGCTCTCCCGCATCGCCCTGGAGGCAGCCAAACAATCAGGCAGAGGTGTGGTGCCGCCGGTGAAGCCTTTGCTCACCCTGGAAAGAGCTTTGGGAGAAATGTCCCGGGATCAGCAGGGCGTACTGTTTTATGAGCAGGCTGTTCAGCCCTTTGGGGAAGTGTTGGCGAGCCGGCCTCAGTCTCTTTCGGTGCTCATCGGCGCGGAGGGGGGCTTTGAGCCGCAGGAGGCGGAAGCTGCCCGAAAGATGGGTCTGGCCGTCTGTACCATGGGCCCCCGGATCCTGCGCTGTGAAACCGCTCCCATGTATGCCCTTTCAGCAATAGGCTTTTTCTATGAGAATCTGTAAATTTGGCCCCGGAATGGTTCCTTTTGGAGCTTTTCCGATGCGTTGCGTTTAGATTTTCCCCCAAAAGGGGGAATTTTTTTGTCCATTGTGGAACTGGCATAAAATTTCGGGTATGTTATAATGATTAGCTGAAATGGAATTTTCCTGCTTGCGTCAGATATTTTGCGGGGAAATTTTGGAAAGTCTTTTCGTTTTTGGTTCAGAGAGGAGTTTTATTGTTTATGTCTATGAAGCTGTATCGGCTGACGGCGCTGCTTTGCGCCTTGGCATTGGCCCTTTCCCTGCTGGCTGGCTGCGGTGCCGGCGCCTCTGGAGAGGGCGCGTCCCAGGAAAGTTCTTCCGCTGCGGAGCCTGCGGCGGAGGAAGGGGATATTGTGATTCTGTACACCAATGATGTCCATTGCGGCATCAGCGGCGCCATCGGTTATGGCGGTCTGGCGGCTTATCGGGACCGGATGGAAGCGTATACCCCCTATGTGACGCTGGTGGACTGCGGTGACGCTGTTCAGGGCGAGCTGATCTCCACCGTTTCCCAGGGAGAATTTCTTATCGATCTGATGAACCAGGTGGGATATGATTATGCCATTCTGGGCAACCATGAATTCGACTATGGGATGGACCAGCTGTCCTATCTCATCGACAGCGCCCAGGCGCAATATCTGGGCTGCAACATCTCCTATACCGGCAGCGGAGAAAATCTGCTGGCGGATGTAAAGCCCTACGCTGTGGAGGAATATGGAGAGGTAAAGGTAGCCTTCATCGGCGTTTCCACCCCCTACAGCATCACCAGCTCCACTCCCAAATCCTTTCAGGATGACAGCGGCAATTTCGTTTATGATTTTTGCTCCGCCTCTGCTGAAGACTTTTACAGCTGCGTTCAGGAAACGGTGGACCAGTGCCGGGAGGAAGGCGCAGATTATGTGGTGCTGCTGACCCATCTGGGAGACGGCGAGGATTTTGCTCCTTTCGGCTCGGTGGATCTCATTGCCAATACCGCCGGTGTGGACGTGGTGCTGGATGGTCATGCCCACAGCGCCATTCCCTGCTATGTGGCCGATAATAAAGAGGGACAGGAGGTTCTTCTCTCCTCCACCGGCACCAAGCTCCAGGCCATCGGACAGCTGGTGATTACTGCTGACGGAATGTTGAGCACAGGACTGATTACCCATTACGAGCAGAAGGACGCCGATGTGGAGGAGCTGATTGCCAACATTCAGGCCACTTATGAGGAGGAGATGAACCAGGTGGTGGCTCACAGCGACACCGCCCTCAGCTGCAATGACTCTGAAGGAATCCGCCTGGTGCGCAATCGTGAAACCACCATCGGCAATTTCTGCGCCGACGCCTATCGGGAGATGTCCCAGGCGGATATAGCCCTGGTCAACGGCGGCGGTATCCGGGCGGATCTGCCGGCAGGAGAGATCACTTACGCCGACGTGTTGGCGGTGCATCCCTACGGAAATACCCTGTGTATGGTGGAGGCCACCGGTCAGGAAATTCTGGATGCCCTGGAGCTTTCTGCGATGAACACCCAGAGCCAGATTTCTGCGGAAGGGGCCGCGGTGGGTGAAAGCGGCGGTTTCCTTCAGGTATCCGGTTTGAAATACACCATTGACACCTCCATTCCTTCCTCGGTGGTCTTGGATGAAAATGGAATGTTTGTTTCGGCAGAGGGCCAGCGCCGGGTTACCGATGTCCAGGTGCTGGGGGAGGATGGAAGCTATCTTCCCCTGGAAGCGGATCAGGTGTATACCGTTGCTTCCCACAACTATCTCATTGAGGAGGGCGGAGACGGCTACAGTATGTTTGCCGACAACCAGCTGCTGATCGACAAAGGTATGGCAGACTATGAGATGCTCATTACCTACATCACCGATACTTTGGAAGGGCAGTTGAGCGCCTATGGTCAGACGGAAGGCCGCATTACGGTGAAATAAAAAGGAACGCGGCTTTCTCCGCCGGCTTGAGATGTTGAAATCCCGGCTCAGGGTTTTTGATGAGATTTCGGTTCAGATACGACAGCTGTTGAAAAAATAGCAACAAAAGGTCTCCCATGCGGTTTGGATGGGAGACCTTTTGTTTTTAGTATGCTTTAGCGAAACGACAACCCCCGGCTAAGCCGGGGAGAGTAAAAAGACTTTAGATTTATGCGTCGAGCGAAGCGAGAAAAGAATAGGAAGTTTTTTTATTTGCGAAGGGTAATAAAGTGTGTGAAATGCCCGTTTACGGGCTGCGGGGCAAATGATGCAAGTGGCAGATCATTCAGTGCCTCTTGAGAGGTTTGCCGGTACAATGCCCTTCTAGGGCTTACACAAGCCCCCGGCTTTGCCGGGGGTCATGACTTGATGTTTATCCAACCTTTTTCTCCTCTTCTGTAATCTTGACAGAAAAAGAAAGAAGACATATGCTTCCCCGGCGATGTAGTGCCATGACTTTTGGCAGGGATGTGGAGGAATCCTGACCAAAACGAGCGTACCAAAGGGAGCGATACGCCGCTGTGAGATTCAGGGGAGGAACGACATCGGGGAGAACTGGCGAACTGACACCGAAATGATACCGAAACACGACAATCTGATAGGGGGATAGTCTACCCTATCGCTGATACTTCGGGAGATTTTAAGCGGCTCTATGGCTGTATTTTTGCCGAAAATCGCCCCGAAACCATACACGAAAACGGGAGGAAACACAATATGCCGAGAATGAGCAAAAAGAGGAAACATGAGCTTTCCTTTTACCTCAATGACCGGGGGCGTGTCACTTACAAC
>CASFXA010000016.1 GCA_949298535.1 uncultured Oscillospiraceae bacterium | reverse complement strand
ACGCTTCCAGGGGGTATCCCATACCCCCTGGATACGATTCTGGTTCCAGAAGAAACCAGAATCGATACCCCCGGTTTCGCGCCCCTGTGGGCGCGGGTCGTGGGATAAAAATCAGGCGCATGTCCTGATTTTTATGATTTTGAATGTTGTTTTCCTTTTGAAAGTAGGTTTTTCGACAGCCTGATGTTTTCTGTGTTTTCTGTGGGCAGATGTTAGGTCGCCGTTAGTCTGCGGCTTTGACCGCCCACTGTTTTGTTCTTCTGCCTGGTTCTCAGGTTTTTTCGAAAAAGAACATTTTCAGCAAGGCTGGCACCTGTTTCGCGCATGAAAAGCAGGGAAAAAGACGCTGTGGGGGTATGGCCGTTTTCGGAGTACTGTTTCAGCTGCGGGCTGTAAAGAGAATTATAATTTAAAACTATTATCTTAAAAGAAAACAATATTTGACGTATTTAATTCGGATAGATATGATAGAAATAGATTCAAATGTTGAAAAAAGTAGGGAAAAATAATGAAACTGGAATTTGCCATAGGAACAGAAACACAAACTGTGACAGTAGAGGAAAAAAATATTCTGGGGGTTTTGGAACCCAATGAGGCGCCAAAAGGATTGCGGGGATTGGAGGCTGTCCTTTACGCGATCAAACACCCAATAGGATCTCCCCATTTAGGAGAACTTGTACATCCAGGGGAGAAAATTGCCATTGTTACCAGCGACATCACCCGTCCTATGCCCACTTGGGCCGTGATGCCGATATTGCTGGATGAATTGTACGGGGCAGGCATCTCCAAGGAGGACATCACTTTGATATTCGCCTTGGGAAACCATCGCCGGCACACTCCTGAGGAGCAAAAAAAACTGGCGGGAGAGCGGGCGTATCGTGAGATTCAGTGTATGGATCTGGACGTCACCGATTGTGTTCGGGTTGGAACCACCTCCAGAGGAACGCCGGTGGAGATTGATCGCCGTGTGGTGTCGGCGGATCGCAGAATCTGTTTGGGCAATATTGAATATCACTATTTTGCCGGTTATTCCGGAGGCGCAAAGGCCATCATGCCGGGTGTTTCCACCCGAAACGCCATTCAAGCCAATCACAGCCGGATGATTCGGCCCGAAGCGTGCGCTGGCCGTATTGCCGGCAATCCGGTGCGGGAAGATATTGAGGAAGCAGCTGCCATGGTAGGGGTGGATTTTATTCTCAATGTGGTATTGAATCCACAAAAGCAAATCCTTTATGCAGTGGCGGGAGATGTGACCCTGGCTCATCGGGCGGGCTGCAATTACCTGGATCATTTGTACCGAAAGGAGCTGGATTGCCAGGCAGATATTGTAATCGCTTCTCAGGGAGGCGCTCCCAAGGATCTGAACCTTTATCAGACTCAAAAGGCGCTGGATAACGCTGCTCATGCGGTGCGAAATGGAGGAGTTGTGATTTTAATTGGTTGCTGCAAAGAGGGTTTGGGGGAGAAAACTTTTGAAGAGTGGATGACAACCTCGCCCTCTCCGGAATTTATGATCCGGCGAATTGAACGGGATTTTCAGCTGGGAGGCCATAAAGCCGCCGCCATTGCCATGGTGCTGCGCCGGGCAGACGTCTATTTGGTCAGTTCTCTGCCGGCGGATTTTGTAAAAAGGATTTTTTTAACTCCATTTTCTACTGTGGAGGAAGCGTATGAAGCGGCCAGAAAAAAGTGCGGAGAAAACGCTACGGTGTTGGCGATGCCTTTTGGAGGCTCCACGCTGCCTAAAATAAAAACAGAGCGCTGAGCAAACAGGGCGAAGAAATATTGTACATAGCGGAAAAGAGCCCCCATTATTGAAACGATTCCATGACAGCCGTTTTCCAAAAAAGGCTTTCTGACAAAATCCTCTCAAAGGATTGGAAGCCTATGGAATGCGGCTGTTGTTTTGTTTGAAAAGGAGCTACGGGAAGTTCTAAAACCTGTCCATTTCTTCATATACTGGGATCAACGATCAGGAGGAGGGATGTCCATGCCCAGGACGGAGGAACTGGAAAAGATCTGGCCGTTATTACCAGAAAAATTGGCCCTGGCCCTCAGGCAGCTGCCAACGGAACAATTGGCAAAGGTACAGGAATTTCGTCTGCGGACAGGCTGCCCGGTGGCCCTGTTTGATGGAAAGCAAAGTTTTTTCCTTTCTTCCACAGGCAGGCTTCACAGCTTTCCGGCGAAGGGGGACTGGACTTTGTCCAGAAAGGAACTGGAAGACTGCTTTTACCGTCTCTGCAATTTTTCTGTCCATACCCACCAGCAGGAACTGAAACAAGGTTTTGTAACCACCTCCTGGGGGGATCGCGCGGGAGTCTGCGGCGTTGTGACAACAGATGGACAGGGCCAGGGAGTTTGCCGCGAGATTTCTTCCCTGTGTATCCGCGTCTCCAGGGAAATCCCCGGGGCAGCGGCAGTCCTGCTGAAACAAGTTGATCCCCAAAAAGGAGTTTTGATTGCCGGGGCTCCGGGAAGCGGAAAGACCACCTTGCTGCGGGATTTGGCCCGGAGTCTCTCGCTGGGTCTTGGGGGGAGCTGTATCAAGGTAGCGGTGGTGGACGAGCGCCATGAATTGTCCGCCATGGCGGAAGGAATCCCCAGGCGGGATCTGGGGTGCTGCGATATTCTCTGCGGGCAGGAGAAGGCTGCCGCTATTGCTCAGGCGGTCCGCACCCTTTCTCCGCAGCTTATTGTTTGCGATGAGGTGGGCAGCCTGAAGGAGGCGGAGGAAATTGCCGCGGGATTGTGCTGCGGCGTGGCTTTTGCCGTTTCCGTTCATTGCGGGGGACGGGAAGAACTCCTGCGCAGCCCCATCGTGGGGCGGCTGATGGATACAGGAGCTTTTGGAATGATTGCGCTGCTGCACTCTTCTGCCCAGCCCTGTCAATTGGAAACGCTGCTGTCAAAGGAGGAGTATGATGTTCAAAGAGGTGGGAGTTGTAATGGTAGCAGGGAGCATCGGCCTATACGGTTGGTGGCGGGCAGCGCTGTTGCGCCAGAGGAGAGAGCTGTTGGAAGCAATGGAACAATACTGGACGCAATTTTCTCTCCAGTTGGAGCATCTGGGCCGTACACCGGGGGAAATCGCGGAGCTTCTGGCCGCGCTGGAGGAATTTAAAGGTTTGCCCTTTGCTTGCCAGCTGGCAGAACAGCTGCACGCTGTCCCGGATTTTTCCGGGGCCTTAAAACGGACCCTGACAGCGCTGAGCTGGGAGGCGGATCGGGAAGTAACGGCGCCTTTGATTCCCCTTATGGATACAATCGGACGTTTTGGGCTGGAAATCCAGCAAACGGCCCTCAGCGCCGCGATTCAGCTCTTTCACCGGGCAGCGAAGCAGGCGCTGGAAAAGGAGCAGCGGTATGGGCTGCTCTACCGACGCTTGGGACTGCTTTGCGGATGTCTGGCGGCGGTGATTTTGTTGTAGGGGAAAGAGGAGGAATATAGCGATGGACGTGGATTTGATCTTTCGCATTGCGGCCATTGGGATTATTGTGTCGGTGCTGTATCAGGTGCTGCTCCGCTCCGGACGGGAGGAGCAGGCGATGATGACCTCCCTGGCGGGGCTGATCGTGGTACTGATGATGATGATTCAGGAGATCAGCAATCTTTTTGAAACGGTGAAGACGGTGTTTGACCTATGACAGTATCATGGGAGCAGATTGCGGTGTTTTGCCTGATTTCCGCCATCCTGGCGTTGGTGCTGCGGCCATATCGCCCTGAATTTTCCATGCTTATCTCCATGGCCTGCGGCATCGCCGCACTGCTGTTTTTGTTGGAAGGGATCAGGGAGATCCGTCAGGAGCTGGAACAGATGCTGGCGGCGACAATGCTGCCTTCGGAGCTGCTGACAGTGGTGTTTAAGGGCCTTGGAATCTGCGTGTTGGGAGAATTTGCCGGGCAGCTGTGCCGGGACGCGGGGGAGAGCGCCATTGCGCTGAAGGTGGAGCTGGCGGGACGGGTGGCGCTGCTGCTGCTGGCGCTGCCGCTGTTTTACCAATTATTGCAAACAGTGTCTGCGCTGCTGTCGGCGGCGGGATAGGAGGGGGAGAATGAGGCGTTTTGTTTTGCTGCTGTTGTTTCTGTCCCTCCTTCTTTTCAGCGGAATCACCGCCTGGGCGGAGGAGGAATCCTCCCAGCCACAGGACAGCTTTCAGGAAGCGCTGGACGAATACCTGGAACAAGGGGACGGAGAAGAACTGGTGGAAGCGGTCCCGCCCTCCGCCCGGGAACTGGCCCCTGAAGCGGGAGAAAGCATCCACGACACCCTGGATGGCTTCCAGCCTCAAATTTTGTTGGCCCGCTGCAAAGCCTTATTGCAGCAGTATGTGACAGCCCCCGCCAAGGCGCTGCTGGTGCTGACAGGGGTGCTGATTTTATGCGGTATACTGGATGGGATGGGCTCCTCTTTTCTGGCGGGGGAACAAGGGGCAGTGATGAAAATTCTTTTATGCGTCTTTGTGGCGGCCTTTGTTACCGGGCCGGTTGTGGATTGTATTCTGGATGTTGTGACCGCTCTGCATGACTTTTCCCTTTTTATCACCACCTTCATTCCCATTTTGGCCGGAGTGATGACAGCGGGAGGACAGCCCCTGACCGGGGCGGCATATAACATTCTCCTTTTTGGCGCCTGCCAACTGATGTCTGCCTTCGTCAGCACTTTTTTAGCCCCCCTTCTGTGCGCCTACCTGGCCCTTTCCGTTTCCTCCGTCACCTGCCCCGGATTTCATCTGGAGGATGCCGCCGCGGGGCTGCGAACCTTCGGAGTGTGGGCGCTGACCCTTTTTCTCACCATCTTTACAGGGCTGCTGACCATTCAGGGAGTGGTGGCCTCGGGAGGGGATCAGGCCACCGTTAAGACGGCAAAATTTATGATTGGCAGTCTCATTCCGGGGATCGGCGGCGCTCTTTCAGATCTGTATGTGGCGGCACAGGGATATTTGCAGATTGCCAAAGGGACGTTGGGAGCCTTCGGAGTGGCGGTGACGGTGCTGACCTTTTTGCCCTTATTGCTGCGGATTGGATTGTGGTATTTTTCTTTGAATCTGGCGGCCCTGATGAGCAATATTCTGGGATCCTCCAGTATTGCCGGACTGCTGCGGCGGATTTCCGGCGCGCTGGGCCTGCTGCTGGCGGTGCTGTGCTGTCAGCTGCTGCTGGTAGCAATCTCCACCACCATGGTGTTGATCGCTTTTCAAACAACATAGGGAAAGGAGAGGAAAGCGATGGAACAAGCGGCCCGATGGGTATACGCCGTTTGTGTGGGCGCTATGATCTGTGGAATTGTTTCTGTTCTGTCCCCAGCCAAGGCATTGGCCGGACCGCTGCGGATGTTATTGGGTTTTTTTCTGCTGCTGTGCTTTTTGCTTCCGTTATCAGTTTCATGGGAACTTCCCGAGATCGATTGGCAGGAGATGGAGCTGCAGCGGCAGCAAGCGGCCAAACGAGCCGGGGAGCCCTTTCGCCAGAGGCTGGAGGAGGAAGGAGAACGGCAATTGGAGCGGCAGATCAGCGAACTGATGTCCCAAATGGGGGCGCAGGAGGGGGAGTACGCCATTTATTTGGAACTGGAAACAGAGCCGGATGGAGAAACCTCCGTCCGGATCCGGCTGACGCTGCCGGAGAAACTGATGCAGCGGCATCTGGAAATTCAGGAACGACTGGAAAAGGAGCTGGATTTCCCCATCGTGATTCAGTATAAGGGGGAGGAATCATGAAATTCGATTGGAGTAAGCTGAAGACGGAAAGGAAATTGTGGTTTCTGGTGCTGCTGGGCTTCGGCGGAGTTTTGCTGATCGCCCTGACCCCCTTTCTGGAGGGAAAACCCCCGGAGACTGCCCAACAGTTTCAACAAGAAGACAGCGAACTTTACGCCGACAGGCTGGAACAGCGATTGGAATCCCTTTTGGCGGAGGTTTCCGGCGTAGGCCGGGTTCAGGTGATGGTGACCCTCAAAAGCGGGTACAGCAATATTTATGCCCGTTCCGAAAAAAATGACCTGGACCGGACCCTGGACGACCGGGCGGAGGGAGGGCAGAAAACCCAGGAGCGCAACACCACGGAACAAACCTATGTCCTTATAGACGGTGCAGAAGGGGAGATGCCTTTGGTGACCGTGCGGATGGAGCCGGAGATCCGGGGCGTGGTGGTGGTTTGCGATGGCGGCGCGGATCCAGCCACCATTTTATTCGTCACCGATCTGGTTCGGGTGGCGCTGGATATTCCGGCGGCGATGGTGTCCGTTTGTCCCATGAGCGCCGGGACCGTCCCGCCGGGAGGATGAAAGTTGCTCCGGGTTTGTATATTCCGGCGCCGCGCGCCATAAGATGTACCAACGTACAACGGGAGGAGAAGGTTGGATGAAGAAGATCAGATTGAACATGATCGTCAGCAAACGTCATATCATACTGTCCGCGCTGGTGTTGTCCCTGAGTATTGCAGTGTATCTCAACTGGCAGTACGTCCAGGCGAACGGAACCGACTTTATTGCAACAGAAAATATTGCTGCCAGCGCCGCGGCAGAGGATGAACCGGATGGAGGCGTGGCGGAAACCGCCGCCTATGGAGAGGCCTATTTTGCGGAAGCGAAGCTCTCCCGCAGCAAATCCCGGGATGAAGCGATGGATGCGCTGAAGTATATGCTGGAGGACGCGGAGCTTTCCGCCGACGATATGGCTGCGTTGACCGCCAGGGCGGCGGATCTGGCAGAAAGTATTGAAAAAGAGGGAAAAATTGAAAATCTTATCAAAACCAAGGGCTTTGCCGACTGTATGGTTTATCTGGAGGAAGACAAGATCGATGTTTTGGTCAAGTGCGACGGCATGACTGACAGCCAGGCCGCTCAGATCAAAGACGCCATCCTGGGCGAGGTGACGCTGCCGGACGAAAAAATTTCAATTATCGAAATCAAATAGGTTGTTTCACCGCAAAAACATGATATAATAACAGAAAAGGGACCTGAGCGGCAGATCATCGCCGCTCCCCGCTTTCTGTTCCGGGGTGACCGGAAACGAACTTTGACAACGTAAACTCAGATGAACCGGAGGTAGTACAATATGCAGGACATTAAAATGGACCGGTCCACTGCCGGCAGCCTGAAGATCTCTCACGATGTGTTGGCTTCCGTCGCCGGCTATACTGTTACGGAGATGGAGGGCGTAGCCTCTTTGGCGCCCATGAGTTCCAATCTCACCGGTTGGCTGTTGGAGAAACAAACAATGAAGCCCATTTCCATTGACATCACCGACGGCGTAGCCACCATTGACATCCGCATCATCGTAAAAAGCGGCGTCAAGATTCCGGAACTGTCCAAACGGCTTCAGTCCGCCGTGAAGGAAGCGGTCCAGAATATGACGGGCATCGTAGTTTCCAAGGTGAACCTTTACATTGCGGGCATCGAATTTGAGGAAACTCCCGCAGTCTGAGAAAAATGAAACACCCTCCTTATGCGGCCTGTTGGACGCGGGAGTGCCTGCCCCCGGGGCTGTTGGAATCCTGACAGGATTCCACTGTTCCGGGGACTTGGGTTTTCTCTTCCGGTCCGCAGACGAATATGGGGGGTAGTTTGTTATCCGGGAAAATCAAAATTGCACAAGGGGATGCAAGGGAAACTGGAGGGAGAATAGTTCCTCAGAATATTCCCCGGACCTCCCCGGAATAAAACGGAGGAAAAACATGACAAGAAGAGAGGCCCGAGAGCAGGCTTTTGCCCTGGTTTTCGAGATGGTATTCAACAATATGCCTGTGGCAGAGCTGGTGGAGAACGCCAGCGAGTGCCGGGAGATAGAGATCGATTCCTATGCGGTGGAGGCGGCCCGGGCAGTGCAGCTTCACCGGGAGGAGATCGACAAAATCATCGAAACCCACTCCACCAAATGGAAACTCAATCGCCTGCCAAAAGTAACGCTGTCGGTGCTGCGGTTGGCGGTGGGAGAGCTGGATTACATGGAGGATGTTCCTACCGGAGCGATCATCAATGAAGCCGTGGAGCTGGCCAAAAAATACGGCGGTGAAGAAGACGCTTCTTATGTGAACGGCGTTCTGGGCGGATATGTCCGCAGCAAGGATTGCCCATGACCGGGGGTGTGGTGCTGGGGCTGGATACCAGCAATTATACCACTTCTGCGGCTGTTTACGACCTGGAAAGCGGCGTCATCCTGCAGCGCAAACAGCTTCTTCCTGTCAAGGAAGGCGCGCTGGGTTTGCGGCAGAGCGACGCCCTTTTTCATCATGTGCGGCAGTTGAGCGCTCAAATCAGCGGCGTGATGAATGAAACCAAGCTTCCGGTGTCCGCTGTCTGCGTTTCGGACCGCCCAAGAGGGGTGGAAGGGTCCTATATGCCCTGTTTTTTGGCGGGAAAAATGGCGGGAGAATGTATCGGCGCCGCGCTGCGGATTCCGGTTTATTATACCTCCCATCAGGCGGGACATATCGCCGCGGCCTTGTATTCTGCCGGAAAGCTGGAGCTTCTCAACCGGCCTTTTTTGGCCTTCCATGTTTCAGGGGGGACCTTTGAGGGGCTTCGTATCACCCCCGATGAAGAACAAGTGTTGTCGGCGGAAATTTTGGTCCACACCCTGGACATCAGTCCGGGACAACTGATTGATCGCACCGGCGTTCGGCTGGGCCTGCCTTTCCCTGCCGGCCCGCACCTGGAGCGGCTGGCGGAGAAGGGACATTGGGGAAAAGTCCCAAAGCCTGTGCTGAAGGAGGGCTGCTGCTGTCTGTCGGGAATGGAAAATCAGGTGGAGAAGATGCAGCGGGAATCGGCAGCGCCTCAGGACATCGCCTGCTATATCCAAACCTATCTGGCGGGAGTTCTCATCGCCATGACCAATTGGTGTCTGGAACGGACGGGACCGATGCCGGTGCTGTATTCCGGCGGGGTCATGTCCAATGCCTTCCTTCGGGAACAGCTAACCGGGCCGGAGCGCTATTTTGCGCAGCCTGCCTTTTCGGCGGACAACGCCTGCGGTGTGGCGCTGCTGGGGGCGCTGCTGGCCCGAAGGGGGAATGGGAAATGAATCGGCAGGGCTTGATTTCCGTCGCACAGCTGGCCCGGTATGTCAAATCTTTGCTGGAGGAGCAGCGGCAGCTGAAAGATCTGCTGGTTCGGGGAGAGATTTGCGATCTTTATTATCGTTCCGCTTCGGGGCATCTGTACTTTTCCCTTCGGGAGGGGGACAGCCTGCTGCGGTGTGTGATGTTCAGCCGGTACGCCGGACAGCTGCGGCAGTGGCCCCAGGAGGGAAGCGCCGCCGTGGTGAGGGGAACCGTCACTCTCTACGAACGGGACGGCAGCTTTCAGCTGATCGCCTACGATATTCAAACCCTGGGTAAGGGATCGCAGAAAGAAACGTTGGAGGAGCTGAAAAAGCGTCTCTATCAGGAGGGGCTTTTTGATTCCGCCCGAAAGAAGCCTCTGCCGCCCATGCCGAAAACGGTGGGCATTATCACTGCGCCGGAAGGGGCGGCGCTTCAGGATCTCATTTCCACCTTTCGCCGGATCAATCCCATGGTGCGGCTCATCCTCTATCCCGCCACCGTGCAGGGGGACCAGGCTCCCCGCTCTGTGATGAGGGCGCTGGATCAGATGGAGGCGGAAGGAATTTGTGAAAGCTGCGTCATCGCTCGCGGAGGAGGTTCCAGCGACGATCTTTCCGCCTTTAATGATGAGGCGCTGGCGCGGCGGGCCGCCGCCTGTGGAGTTCCCCTGGTTTCCGCAGTGGGCCATGAGGTGGATTATACCATTCTGGATTTTGTGGCGGATGCCCGGGCGGCTACCCCTACGGCGGCCTGCCAGCTGATGACCGGAAGCGTCTCCCTGGTAAGGGAAGAGGTATTGCGGCGGCAGCAGCGGATTGAGGAGACATTCCGCGCAAAGCTGGAATTGATTCGCAGGCGCAGAGAGCGGCTGGCACTGCTGCTGTCCCAAAATTCTCCCAGAAATGAACTGAAAAAAAATAGACAAACTTTAGAATATTTGATAAAATCTATGCAGGATACTCAGCAGCGCCGGATGGAGCGACTGCGTGATGCCACCCTGTCTGTCCTCGCCCGCCTGGAGCTGGTCAATCCCGCCGCATTGCTGCTGCGGGGTTACTCCATCACCTGGCAGGAGGACCGGCTGCTGCGTCACGCATCGGATGTGGCTCCAGGGCAGCTGTTGCGGACAAAACTGTCGGACGGAGAGGTGTTCTCTGCCGTAACGGCGGTACGGCTGCTCCCTGAGGAGAAAAACCATGGGTCCAACGACGGCCAGAATGGAATAAAATGATGAAAAAAGAAACCTTGACGATTGAACAGGCGCTCAAGCGGATGGAGGAGATTGTGCGCAAGCTGGAGGACAGCGGTACTTCTCTGGATGATTCCATCCGCCTTTATGAGGAAGGGCTTGAGCTGTCCCAGCAGTGTCTCAAACAGATTGATGCCGCTGAACAGATTGTGGAACAGCGTCAACCTTTGGAATAAAAAAGAGGGGATCCGTTTTGAACTCCTATTTGGAACAATATCAGCTTTATCGGGATGCTGTGGAACAAGCCCTTCCCGGGTATCTTCCTGACAGCGGCGGTCCTCATCGGACGGTGGAGGAAGCGATGGCCTACAGTCTTCTTTCCGGGGGCAAAAGGCTGCGGGGCGTATTGGTGCTGGCATTTCATGCGGCCTGCGGAGGCGATTATCGTCAGGCGCTGCCGGCGGCCTGCGCGTTGGAGATGGTTCATGCTTACTCCCTGATCCATGATGATCTGCCCTGTATGGATGATGACGACCTGCGCCGGGGAAAGCCCTCCTGCCATGTCCGGTATGGCGAAGCCATGGCGCTGCTGGCAGGGGATGGACTGCTGACCCATGCCTTTCAGGTTCTGTCCACCTGTTGCGGTCAATTGCCCCAGGAACGGGTCTGCGCTGCGATAGCCGCCTTATCCACAGCGGCAGGAACCGGGGGAATGATCGGCGGACAGGTGATTGATATTCAGCAAGAGGGGAAGGAAATCTCTCCACAGCTGCTGAACATCCTTCACCGGATGAAAACCGGAGCGCTGATCCGGGCCAGCATCCGCATTGGCTGCATTACAGCAGGGGCCTCGGCGGAGGAATTGGCTGCGGCGGACCGATACGGAGAAAATTTGGGATTGGTTTTCCAGATCATTGATGATATTCTGGATGTAACCTCCACGCCGGAACAGCTGGGCAAGCCGGTTGGAAGCGATGCGGAAAATCGGAAAACCACTTATGTCACCCTGTACGGTGTGGAAGGGGCCCGGCGGATGGCCCGGGAGATCGCCCGGGAGGGCGCCGGCGCTCTGAAGGGAACCCGCCTGGATCAATCTTTTTTCCGGGAAATGTCCCAACAGCTGCTGCAACGCACAATGTAGTTGGAAAGAAGGGAATTTCGTCTGTTTTAAGGCGGATTTCTTTTGTTTGGCTTTAAAACATCAACGAGGAGACGAACCACATGGGGTCTACCTGGCAAATCATTACAAGCAATTATATCGTCAATCTGGCCTTCATCTCCTGGAGCCTGGCCCAGATCATTAAAACCCTGTTGACGCTGATTCAGTTCAAGGAGTTTCGGGCGGAGCGATTGTTCGGGGCGGGAGGGATGCCCAGCTCTCATTCTGCGCTGGTTTGCTCCATTACAGTGGGAATGGCGAAATTAGAGGGTTATTCTTCGCCTCTTTTTGCCCTGACCCTTTGTTTTGCGATGGTCGTGATGTATGACGCCATGGGCGTCCGGCGGGCGGCAGGGGAGCAGGCCAAGGTGCTGAACAAAATGATTTTCAGCTTTAAAGACATCAGCAAAATTTTTGATCTGCTCAATGAGGAAATCGAAGAAGAATATAACGAGAATACCGACAATATTGTGGGACACAAGGAATTGAAGGAATACTTGGGTCATACGCCGCTGGAAGTGTTCGGCGGCGCGCTGCTGGGGATCATTATCGCGTCTCTGCTGCCGATGCCGGTATAAACAAAACGGACAAGCTCAAAAGGAGAGTTTCGCGTGAAAAAAAGACTGGATGCCGCTGTTGTGGAACGGGGCCTGGTTTCGGGCCGGGACCGGGCGAAAGGAATCATCATGGCGGGACAGGTTTATGTCAACCAGCAAAAAGCGGACAAGCCAGGACAGCTGGTCAGCGATACAGACCAGATTGAAGTCCGGGGAGAAACGCTGCGGTATGTCAGCCGGGGAGGACTCAAGCTGGAAAAATCGATGGAAACCTTTCCCATCTCTCTGGAAGGCTGTGTCTGTGGGGATATTGGGGCCTCCACCGGAGGCTTTACCGATTGTATGCTGCAAAACGGCGCCAGCAAGGTTTATTCCATTGATGTAGGGTATGGACAGCTGGCCTGGAAGCTGCGGACCGATCCCCGGGTGGTCAATTTGGAGCGCACCAACGTCCGTTATCTGACCCGGGAGCAGGTGCCGGAACAGTTGGATTTTATTTCGATTGATGTGTCCTTTATTTCCCTGGCATTGGTGCTCCCCGTGGTCTGGAATTTTCTCAAGGAAGGCTGTAAAGTTGTATGCCTTGTCAAGCCGCAATTTGAGGCGGGCCGGGAATTGGTAGGAAAAAAAGGCGTGGTCCGGGATCCGGCCACCCATCAGATGGTTTTGGAAAAGGTGCTGAATGTGGCCCAGGAAATCGGTTTTCGCCCAATGGGTCTCACTTTTTCTCCCGTTCGGGGACCGGAAGGCAATATTGAATACTTGTTGTTTTTATCCAAGGAGCAGGGAGAACCGCTGGTGACGAAGGAAACAGCCATACAGACGGTAGAGCAGTCCCATCAGCAGCTGGATGGCTGATTTTCCACAGCAAAGGAGGGGAAAGGATGCGCTTTTTTATCGTGCCCAATTACGGTAAAAAAGAAACCCGGAATATTCTCAATGAACTCCTGAGGCTGCTGGAGCAAGGGGGCGACGAGTATTTGGTATTCCCTCTGGGCCGGCAGCTGCTGGAAAGCGGCGGGGAACAGCTGGATTCTCAGCTGACAGAGGCGCAGCAAGATTTTCTGTCCGGCTGCGATATGGTGCTGTCTATTGGAGGCGACGGCACCATTATCCATTGCGCGCGGTTCGCTTCGGCGGGCAATCGCCCTATTGTTGGGATCAATGCGGGACATTTGGGATTTTTGGCCCAGATTGAACGGGAACACCTCTCCCGCTATCTGGAACAGCTGCGGCAGCGGCACTATCATGTGACGGTCCGCAACGCTTTGGCCGCCACTTTGGATGGAGAAGAACGACCAGAGCTGGACTTTGCTCTCAATGACATCGTTTTGACCAAAACTCCGGAAAAGAATATCGCCTGCTTTGAAATGCGCTGCAATGGTCGGAAAATTGATGCCTATCGGGCAGACGGCGTGATTTTCTCAACAGCTACCGGTTCCACCGCTTATGCCCTTTCTGCCGGGGGGCCGGTGCTGGATCCCCAGCTGAAAGCTACGGTCATGGTTCCCATCTGTCCCCATGCCATTTCCATCCGTCCCATGGTCTTTGCGGCGGAAAATCATCTCACCATTTCTTCTCCGGATTCTTCCCTTGCCATTATTGCAGATGGAAGGGACAGGATCACAGTGCCTCCCGGTTGTGTCATTGATATTCAGCAGTCCCGGTATCAGGCCCGCTTTGTGGATTTCCACGATCAGGAATTTTTTGAGATTCTGACGGCAAAAATCAAACAAAGAGGATAACGAATATAAATCATCAGGCTGACAGGAAAGGATCGTATCAACATGAAAGCAAAACGTCAAAGCAAAATTTTGGACATCATCGCCGCCCACACTGTCACCACTCAGGAAGAGCTGCAAAGCTATCTGGAACAGGAGGGTTTTTCTGCTACCCAGGCCACCATATCCAGAGATATTCGGGAAATGCGCCTGATTAAAGCATTGTCCCCCAACGGTACCTATTATTACACGGTACCCCAGGAGAGAAAGCCGGAATCCTTCAGCGTCAACGTCAATTCCGTCTTTCTGGAGTCGGTGAAGACGGTGGACCATGCAGGCAATTTTGTTGTGGTCAAATGCTTCACCGGCATGGCAAACGCCGTCTGCGCCACCATCGACAGCATCAGCTGGAATGGCCTTGTGGGGACCATCGCCGGAGATGATACCATCTTTTTGCTGCTGCGCACAGAGCATAACGCCGAGGAGCTGGCGGCGTATCTTTCCGGAATTACAGGTAAGGCAGCCAAGTAAAAAAAACAGGAACGAGAGGCGATGAAGGATGCTGTCACAGCTTTATATCGAGAATATCGCGGTCATCCAGAAAGCCTCTATCCAATTGGAAGAGGGCCTCAATGTTTTCACCGGTGAGACCGGAGCAGGAAAAACCATGCTCATCAGCGCCATCAACGCGGTATTGGGAGGCCGTACTTCCCGGGAGATTATCCGCAGCGGGGAACGGCGGGCGCTGGTGTCCGCTCTGTTTACCCAACTGCCGGAACAGGTCTGCCGCATGGTGGAGGAACTGGGATATGAAGCGGAGGACGGTCAGCTGATGATCTCCCGGGAGCTGGATACCGAAGGCCGGGGAAACTGCCGGATCGGGGGACGCCCTGCCACCACCGGATTATTACGACAGCTGGCGGGACAGCTGATAGATGTTCATGGTCAGCGGGACAGCCAGGAACTTCTTTCCCCGGACCGGCATCTCAGCTTTATTGATAATTTCGGCGGGATCCGATTGGAAAAGTACCAGGAGCTTTTCCATCAGCTGGCTGATGTTCGGGAGGAGCTGGAGCGTTCCCGGATGGATGAGAGCTATCGCCTGCAACGGCAGGATATGCTGCGCTATCAGGTGGATGAGATCACTGCCGCCCAGCTGAGCGAGGAGGAAGAGGAAGAGCTTCTTTCCCAACGGGAGATCATCCGCAACGCGGAAAAAATTACCGGGGCGCTGGGAGCTATCTATGACCTCCTCAACGGAACGGAAGAACAGCAGGGACTATTGAGTTCTTTTGAAGCGCTGGGGGAGGAATTGACCACCGCCTCCCGATATTTACAGCAACTGTCAGAATACGATGACCGGGTCACCGAGACAGGTTATGATCTTCAGGAATTGTCCGGCACAGTTCGGGATTTTTTGGATCAGTATAATTTTGATCCCAGGCAATTGGATGAGATTGAAACCCGGGTGGATCACATTCAGCGGCTGAAAAAGAAATACGGAAGAGAAATTCCGGATATTCTGGATTATTTGGAGCATATCAGCGACGAGCTGGAACAGCTGGATCATTCCGATGAACGGATCGCTTCTCTGGAGCGGCAGGAAGGTCAGCTGTCCAAGGAAGTCCGGAATCTGGCTGCTGGGCTGACACAGCAGCGCAAGCAGGCGGGAGCGGAGCTGATCCGTCTGATTCAGCAGGAACTGACTTATCTGGATATGCCCCATGTACGCCTGGCGCTGTCCTGCCAGGAAAAGGAGCCGGCGCTCAACGGCGCTGATGTGATGGAGCTGCTCATTTCCGCCAATCCCGGGGAAGCGCCCAAACCTTTGTCCAAGATCGCCTCCGGCGGCGAGCTGTCCCGGGTGATGCTGGCGGTAAAAAATGTACTGGCGGATCGGGATGGGATCGGCGCCATGATTTTTGATGAGATCGACACCGGCGTCAGCGGACGGGCGGCCCAAAAGATTGGCCGCAAGCTGCGGCAGGTGGCCTGCCATCGCCAGGTCCTTTGCGTCACCCATCTGGCTCCGGTGGCGGCCTACGGTACCCATCATCTGAAGATCTACAAAGAAATTCAGGGAGAACGCACCTATACCATGGTCCGGCCCCTTTCCCGGGAGGAGCGGGTGGAAGAACTGGCCCGAATCACAGTGGGAGAGAACATCACCCCCAAGGCTTTGGAGAGCGCCCGGGAAATGCTGACGCTGGCGGAACAGGAATTTATCCATGAAAAATAAATTCGGTACCAGCGGAAACCTTTGGTTCCAAACCCCGCGGCTGATTCTGCGGCTGCTGAGGGAGGAGGATTTGGAACCCCTTTTGCTGCTGGCCTCGGAGAAGGGACACTTGCTTTATCTTCTTTATGGGCTTCCTGACTCCAAAGAGGCGATGAGAGCTTTTCTTTTGGAGCCGGCAGGGGAGCGGGGCAAGAAAAAACCTGCCTGTTATCCCTTTGGGGTTTTGTATGAAGGAGAACTGATTGGTTTGGGAACCGTTTCGCTGGACGAGGACCGCAGGGAGGGAGAGTTGAGCTGGATTATCCGCCAGAAAGATTGCGCCAAGGGTTTTGGAACCGAAACCGCTGCGGCGCTGGTGGAGTTTTGCAGAAGATTGGGCCTTGAAAAGGTGGTTGCCCACTGTGACTGGCGAAATGTACCTTCCCGTCGGGTGATGGAAAAAGCGGGATTGCTGCTGGAAGATGCCGATGGATTCCGTACCTACCCCAAAACCGGGGAGCGGGCCCGGGAGCTTCGGTATGGCTTGGTTCTGGCGCCTGGAAAATCCCCGGAAGAGGGGGAGAATCCTTTTTCGTAAATTCCATTGTCCGGCGGTTGGCTTCGGCGTCATTTCCAAAAGCGCCTTTTCTGAGGCTTGACTTTTGGCGACAAATCATCTATAATCCACTTAATTGCTGTGAAAAGAATCAGTACCACGGACCAAGCGGTCCTCAGAGAGCTTTTGGCTGGTGGAAAAAAGCGTCCGCCTCCGTGGGAAATACCTCTTGGAGCTGCGGCCTGAACCGAAAGTAGGGTTTGCCGGGTGTGACCGTTATATCACAGAAGTTTCTTCTGGAACTTCCAAAGGGCAGGCATGGCGACATCCTGCTGAACTGAGGTGGTACCGCGAATTGATTCGCCCTCTGCACAAACCTGTGCGGGGGCGTTATTATTTTTCAGGGAAAAGTCCCCTTTGCACAAACCACATCAACACAAAAGGAGATCGAAAAAACATGAGCAAGGTTTTTGAAGAACTGGAGCG
This sequence comes from uncultured Oscillospiraceae bacterium, assembly GCA_949298535.1. GTDB lineage: Bacteria > Bacillota > Clostridia > Oscillospirales > Ruminococcaceae > Angelakisella. The sequence continues at coordinate 17,818 of CASFXA010000016.1, read as the reverse complement.
CCGGGGCCTTATCGCCCAGATGACCCATCCCGAGAAGATCCGGGAGAAGCTGGATAACGAAAAGACCACCTTCTATATCGGTTTTGACGCCACCGCCGACAGCCTCCATGTGGGACATTTTCTCCAGCTGATGGTGATTAACCATATGATCCGGGCAGGACATACCCCCATCCTGCTGCTGGGTACCGGCACCACCATGGTGGGCGATCCCACAGGTAAGACCGATATGCGCAAGATGCTGTCGGTGGAGGAAATCAACTACAACGCGGATCGTTTTCTGGAGCAGATGGGGCGGCTGGTGCCGCTGGATAAGTGCATTGTGGAGCGCAACGGCGACTGGCTGATGAAGCTCAACTATATCGAGCTGCTGCGGGACATCGGCGTCCATTTCTCTGTCAACCGGATGCTGACGGCGGAGTGCTTCAAATCCCGCCTGGAGCGCGGTCTTTCCTTCATTGAGTTTAACTACATGATTATGCAGAGCTACGACTTCCTCAAGCTGTATCAGACCCACAACTGCACCATGGAGCTGGGCGGAGACGACCAGTGGTCCAATATCATCGGCGGTGTGGAGCTGGTGCGCCGTGTGGAAGGGGAGGAAGTCTGCGGCATGACCTTCACTCTGCTGACCACCAAGGAAGGCAAAAAGATGGGCAAGACCGAAAGCGGCGCCGTCTGGCTGGATCCCAAGAAATATTCTCCCTACGACTTTTTCCAGTACTGGAGGAACGTGGGAGATGACGATGTAATCAATTGCCTCAAGCTCATCACCTTTGTTCCCGTTGAGGAGATCGAGGAAATGGAGAAATGGCAGGGCAGCGATCTCAACAAAGCCAAGGAGCGCCTGGCTTACGAGGTAACCAAGTTTGTTCATGGTCAGGAGGAAGCGGACAAGGCCCTTGCCGCGGCGAAGGCGCTGTTTGTTTCCGGCGGTCATGACGAGAATATGCCCACCACCGCTTTGAGCGGGGAGGACTTCACCGACGGATCCATTGGTTTGACCGATCTGCTGGTAAAGACCGGCCTGGCTCCCTCCAAAGCGGAGGCCCGCCGCCTGATTCAGCAGGGCGGAATCTCCCTCAATGACGAGAAGGTGACCGATCCTGCCGCCAAAGTGGAACAGGAGCAGCTTTCCGGGCATATGATAATCAGGAAGGGCAAAAAGGTTTACCATAAGGTAACCTTGGGATAAAAGCCCTGAGAAAGGAGCTGTTGTTCCATAGATCGTGTATTCTTTGCCCTGGGGCTGTCCCTGGCAGCAGGCTTGGCAACACTGTTGGGGGCGGTTGTGGTTTTCGCGGCGAAAAAGCGAAGCGAGCGGTTGGTGACGGTGTCTTTGGGATTTGCGGCAGGGGTGATGCTCAGCGTCTCCTTTGCGGATCTGATGCCCAACGCGGATGAGCTGCTTCGCGGTGTGGCAGGGGAGAAGGGCGGAACGGTGCTGTCCATCCTGTTTCTCATCGGCGGAGTACTGATGGCGGCGGCGCTGGATCATTTTGTTCCTCATGAGGAGTATGACGACACCACCGGAGAAAAGCCCCATAAGGATCTGTTTCGGGTGGGCTTTGTCTCCATGCTGGCCATTGGGCTGCACAATTTTCCGGAGGGAATCGCCACCTTTATGGCGGGCTATGACGATGCGTCTCTGGGAGCGTCCATTGCCCTGGCCATCGCTTTCCACAACATTCCCGAAGGAATTTCGGTGGCGATGCCAGTCTATTTTGCCACCTCGGATCGATGGAAGGCGTTTCAATATACCTTTCTCTCCGGAATCGCGGAGCCGATTGGCGCGCTGCTGGCCTTCCTTGTGCTGCGTCCCTTTATTACCGACTTGATGCTGGGAGCGATCTTCGCCCTGGTCTCCGGCATCATGCTGCACATCTGCCTGGAGGAGCTGATTCCCAGCTCCCGCCAATACGGTCATGACCGGGCCGCGCTGATTGCCACCTTTACAGGAATTTGTCTGATGCCGCTGACCCATCTGCTCTGAAAAAACAACATAAAAGATCCCCGACCAGAACCGCAATGGATTTTGGCCGGGGATTTTCTTGTTTCTGCCTGTAGATCAAAAGGAATCTTATCCGTTTTGCTTGATAATGCCTCTTCGGTATGCGTTCAGCAGATTTTCCAGCTCCACGATGCGGGCGGAAATGATCCGGCCCTCATCGGTATCCTGAATTTTGACCCGCTGCGGAAACACCTCTATCGTGATGTTTTTGGAGTGCATATCCTGGTTTTCCTGGATGATGGCATCCAAAGAGGTAAAGGGCTGATGTTCAGATAACACCAATTCGTGGGAGTTGGACACCAGCGTATATCCCGCAATGCCGGTCACCTGCTGATAGGCCTTGGAGATGCCGCCGTCGATAATCAACAGTTTTCCCCCCGCCTTCACAGGAGATTCTCCCTTTTTGATCTTTACCGGCACATGACCATTGACGATGTGAGCCCGTTTGGCGGTAATACCAAATTCCCTCAGAATCATTTCGGCGGTGGCCCTGGTGTTGATATAGCTGTAATACCAATCCTTATGCTCTTCCCAACAGTTTTTATCGTCAATAAAGCAACGTTCAAAGGTGGTCATCTTGTCCTTGCCATTGAGGGGGGACATGGGGCCACACCAAAGGTACCACATGAAATCCTGCCCGTCCCGCTGAGCCTGACCGGTGCCATAAATACCTCTGCGGCAGATACGGTCACAGTAGTCCAGCAGGGACTGGCCGCTGTACTCCACGCCGTCCACCACAAATCCAGCGAACCCGCCATCTTCCGACAGGGGGATGCAGCCGTGATACATCAGGTTATCATTGTAGATTTTATACATACCGCCCTTTTTGAACAGGAACTTAATGTGCTGCTGCAGCTTTTCACTGTGGAGGAAAGAAAGACGCAGCCCTTCCATCAGCTCAGTTTCCTCCTGAGTCAGCTGATAAGGATTGGCGCGGTCCACCGTGGGCAGGGAAAGGTCGTTCATGGGATAAACGGCGCCGTCGATGGTCACTGTTCCTTTTTCCCAATCAATCTTGTCCAGCAGCAGCCGGGAATCCATCTGGTATTCCGGGTGGCGCATCATCACCTGTCCCTCCAGCTTGAACTGGATGATGGAAATGGCCTTGTTGATTCGGGCAGCCATCTCTTCGTCGTGGCTGCTTAAAGCGTTTTCCACCTGCTTGGGCCGGAAGGAGGCGCAGGGGTCCTGGCGGTACTGTTCCATGGCAAAGACAGCCAAAGGGCGGACATTGATGCCATAACCATCCTCCAGGGTATCGAAGTTTCCATAACGGATACAGTTGCGGATGACGTTGGCAATACAGGCCAGTTGTCCGCAGGCAGCCCCCATCCACAGAATATCATGGTTGCCCCATTGAAAATCCACATTGTGATGCTTGCACAGGTCGTCCATAATAAAGTGGGCGCCGGGACCTCGGTCAAAAATGTCGCCGATGATATGGAGCTTATCAATGACCATCCGCTGAACCAGTTGGGAGATTTTGATGATAAACTCATCCGCCCGGTCAATATCAATAATGGTCTCCAGGATATTGGAAAAATATTCCTGCTTATTGGTCTCAAAATTATCGGTGTACATCAGCTCGTCAATGATGTACTGGAAATCCACCGGCAACGCTTTTCTCACTTTGGAGCGGGTATATTTGGAGGTAGCCACCCGGCAGACCATAATCAGCCGCTCCAGGATAGTCCGATACCATTCCCGTGTGTTGAGGCCCTGGGCACAGATGGAGGCCAGTTTTTTCTCCGGATAATAGATGATGGTGGCCAGCAGTTTTTTCTCCTCATTGGGGATGGTGTCCCCAAAACACTGGTCAATCTTCCGCTTGATGGAACCGGAGGCATTTTTAAGGATGTGAGTAAAAACCTCATACTCCCCGTGGATGTCGCTGATAAAATGCTCCGTGCCCTTAGGAAGATTCAAAATCGCCCGGAGGTTGATGATTTCGGTGGAAGCGGTCTGGATGGTGGGATAACCCTGGGCGAGAAGCTCCAGATATTTGATGGTCATATCCTGAGGTTGAGGATAGCGGTCCATATCATCGGTCCTTTCTGTCAGTAGTCAGGGAGTGTGTCTTCCGGGAAATAAAAAGGAGAGTTCTGAATGGCATCCAGAGAAAAAGCAAGCAAACCAGAGGCAAAAGGACCGCGCCGACCCTTCATAGAGATAAGGGCGGCGCGGCAAAATTACGCCTTTACCTGGAAGGCCCGTTCCAGCACCTGGGTAGCCCGCAGCTGATTGGCAGGGGAGACGATGAAAGAAATATCGATCTCCGAGGTGGTAATCATGATAATGTCAATGCCCTGCTCCAACAGCGACTGGATGGCCCGGGAAGCCACGCCGGTCATTTCCCGCATTTCCTCTCCATAAAGCTGAAGTTTGCAATTGCCGGTGGAAACCATAATTTTGATCTGACGGTACTGATCCCGAATCCGGCTGATCACAGTGAGAACCTTTACCACTTGATGGGAATCGGTGGTAAAGGAAATATCCATTTGAGAACCTTGGGGAGCTGTTTGGGAAATCATGTCAATAATGATTCCCTCCTGGGAGAACTCCGAGAATATTTTTCCGATCAGCTGGCTTTCGCTGGTTTCATGGCGCAGGGTGATCAGGGCCACATCCTCGGTAACAGAGATTCTGGACACGCCATTCATAGGTTTTCCTCCTTTTTAAACTTGCTCTACCAGATCGGTCATGGTATACAGTCCAGGCTTTTTCCCCTGGAGAAAACGGGCTGCGTTGACAGCCCCCTGGGCAAAAATCTTTTTGGAATAAGCGGTATGGGTAATGGTGATAACCTCGTCGGTTCCGGCAAAAATCATCTCATGTTCCCCGACAAGGGTTCCGCCCCGAACGCTGTGGATACCGATTTCATGGGGATCCCGTTTGGCCCGCACACTGTGGCGGTCATAGACATATCTGGGTTCATAGGGAAGGGCCTGAGCCACGGCGTCAGCCAACATCAGCGCGGTGCCGCTGGGGGCGTCCACCTTCAGGTGATGATGCTTTTCCACCAGTTCTACATCGTATTGACTTCCCAGCACTTTGGCCGCCTTGACGCACAGCTCCCGCATCAGGCTGACCCCCAAGGACATATTGGCGGAGAAGAAAACCGGGATCTCCAGGGAGGCCTTGTGAATCCGGTCAATCTGCTGCTGAGTATAGCCGGTGGTGGCAATTACCACCGGAATCCTGCTTGTCCGGACAAAATTCAGCAGTCCTTCCAGATTGTCCGGATGGGAGAAGTCGATTACCCCGTCGCAGGAACCGTTCCAGTCCTCCCAGCGGTGGAACACAGGAAAGGACTGGGACGGAATCTCCCGGGGATCAAAGCCGGCTGTCAACTGGCAATCCGTTTGTTCTTCTATGGTCTGGACCAGAACCTTTCCCATGGTTCCGCCGCAGCCGGAAACAATTAATTTCATCTTTTTTTAAACCATCCTTCCAGGGAAAATCAACCCATCAGCCCCAATTCTTTCAGTGCCGCCGCCAGTTTTTCCCGGTTTTTTTCCTCCATGGCCGTCAATGGCAGGCGGCATGGGCCGCAATGGAATCCCATGAGATTCAGCGCCTCTTTTACAGGAATGGGATTGACCTCGGAGAAAAGAGCGTCAATCAGGGGAATGTATTTCAGCTGCAACGCGGTGGCCTTTGTGGTATCTCCCGCCAGATAAGCCGTCACCATCTCATGGGTGTCCTTGGGAGCGACGTTGGCAAGCACTGAAATTACCCCTTTTCCGCCCAGGGAAAGGATCGGCAGTACCTGGTCGTCATTGCCGGAGTACAGAGTCAGGGCGTCGCCGCAAAGTTTTGCGGTGCGGGCCGCCGCAGAGAGATCGCCGCTGGCCTCCTTGGCCGCGACAATCCGGGGATGACGGCTCAGCTCCAGATAGGTTTCCGGCTTGATGTTGACGCCGGTGCGGCTGGGAACATTATAGAGAATAATGGGAAGGGTGGTGGCGTCGGCAATGGCGGTGAAATGGGCCACCAGTCCTTTTTGGGTCGCTTTGTTGTAGTAAGGGGTCACCTGAAGCAGGGCATCCGCTCCGGCAGCCTCCGCCTCTTTGCTGACCCAGATGGCGTAGGCGGTATCGTTGCTGCCAGCGCCAGCAATTACCGGCACCCGGCCGGCCACCCGCTTGACGGCATAAGCGATACACTCCACGTGCTCCTCATCGGTCATCGTGGAGGATTCTCCGGTGGTGCCGCAGATGATGATTGCATCGGTGCCGTTCTCCAGCTGAAAATCAATAAGGCGTCCCAGTTCATCATAGTCAATGGAAAAGTCCTCCCTCATGGGAGTGACAATGGCGACGCCGGAACCGGTAAAAATGGTTTCTTTCATAGCTTTCGGCCTCCTGACTTGTTTTGAGATAAATCAGTCCAGGTATCCTTTGGCAGCCAACAGTTCGGCCATCAGAATAGCGCCGCCGGCTGCACCACGGATGGTGTTGTGGGACAGACAAACAAATTTGTAGTCGTATTGGGTATCGGGACGCAGACGCCCCACAGAAATGGCCATACCGCCTTCCAGATCCCGATCCAGGCGGGTTTGAGGACGGTCATTTTCAGTGAAATAATGAAGGAACTGCTTGGGGGCGGAAGGCAGCGCCAACCGCTGAGGTTCCCCCTGGAAGCGGGCCCAGCGATCCAGAATTTCCTCTTGGGAAACCTTGTTTTTCAAAGAGAAAAATACTGCCGCCAGATGTCCGTCAGAAACCGGCACCCGGATACATTGGGTGGTAATGGGAGGCTCCTGGGCGGGATGAATACCATCCGCCTCCACAGTGCCCCAAATTTTCAAAGGTTCCTGTTCGCTTTTTTCTTCCTCGCCCCCGATATAGGGGATGACGTTATCCAGCATCTCCGGCCAGGTATCAAAAGTTTTTCCAGCGCCGGAAATAGCCTGATAAGTGCAGGCGAGGGCCTTGGTGACCCCCAGATCCAGCAGGGGATGAAGCGCAGGAACATAACTTTGGAGGGAACAGTTGGATTTGACCGCGATAAAACCCCGTTTGGTGCCTAAACGCTTGCGCTGCGCGGGGATAATCTCTGCATGGTGAGGGTTCAGTTCCGGAATAATCATGGGAACATCAGGCGTACCCCGATGAGCGGAGTTATTGGACATAACCGGGCACTCCAGGCGGGCATACCGCTCCTCCAAAGCCCGAATCTCCGCTTTGGGCATATTGACAGCGCAGAACACAAAATCCACCTGAGCCGCAATGGCCTCGGCGTCTTTCTCCGCGTCCAGCACAACGGTATCTTTCAGTCTTTCGGGGATGGGAGCCCTCATGGCCCAACGGGAGCCTACCGCTTCCCGATAGGTTTTCCCTGCGGAACGTCCTGAAGCCGCCAGTACAGTGACTGTGAACCAGGGATGCCCTTCCAGCAGAGTCAAAAACCGCTGTCCCACCATGCCCGTTGCGCCAATGACGCCCACCTGATAATTTTTCATCGCTGTTCTCTCCTTACAATCCGTCCAAAGACGTCAAAATATTGGTGATAGAAAAAAAACCGGTTGAAAACCGGCACTGAACACAATATAATAGAAGCGTTGACCGTCAAACAGGTCTCAGACCCCTTTGACCCCGTCCTTCTGATAGCGCTTCGCCGGGATTTCCGGCGACAGTCGGATCCTTGTTCAGCAATTCGACCAGAGAAGGGATGCCGTTCCGTCCTCTTCGGCGGCGTTGCCTTTTTTTCCGTTTGACCGGGCGGTCATCACAAAAAGGAAATACTCATCAAAGCCGCGCCTCTATCACTTTCTTTATATTATCATTATGCGGCCATGATGTCAATGATTCCTGACAGCGGGCAACGGGAGAAATGCAGGAAAAAAGGGCCTCCAGAGCAGGGATGCCCCGGAGCGAAGAACAGTGTTTTTCCCTCACGGTACAGGCCCAGGACACAAAGGCGCAGCATCAGAGCAAAGGGGAGCCGCCAAAGACGGGGAAGCCTGTTTTTCCATCTGTTTCCCGGAGAAAGGAAGCTGAAAGATGATCTTTGGCCTCTTCCGCTTTCTGAAGACGTGGAGCAGAGGAAACTCATCCGCTCCCGGTCCTGAAAGAAAAGAGCAAAGCAACCGCAAAAAGCAAGTTGATCGACAGACTGGAGATGGAAGTCATCATGCAAAAATCAGATTTTTATTTTGATCTGCCCCAGGAGCTGATTGCCCAGACGCCGCTGGAGCAGCGGGACAGTTCCAGATTAATGTGTCTGAATAAGAATACCGGCGCAGTGGAGCATCGGCATTTCCACGACCTGACAGAACTGCTGAAGCCGGGAGATGTGCTGGTTCTCAATGATTCCAGGGTGTTGCCCTCCAGACTGCTGGGCCGGAAGGAAGGAACCGGCGGCGCTATGGAATTTCTGTTGCTGGAGCAAAAGGGAACCGATCTGTGGGAAATTTTGGTACGTCCGGGAAAAAAGGCAAAGCCGGGAGCCAGATTTGTTTTTGGAGATGGTCTTCTGATCGGAGAGATTACAGAAGTGCTGGAGGACGGCAATCGTTTGGCCTATTTTGAATATGAAGGCGACAATTTCTTTGACGTTTTGGAACAAATTGGCCAGATGCCCCTGCCTCCCTACATCACAGCCAAGCTGGAAAACAAGGAGCGGTATCAGACGGTCTATTCCCGGGAAGTAGGCAGCGCCGCCGCGCCTACGGCGGGGCTTCATTTTACACCGGAACTGCTGGATGCCCTGAAGCAGAAAGGGGTAGAGATCCGGTATGTGACCCTTCATGTGGGATTGGGAACTTTCAGACCTGTAAAGGTGGATGACATTACACAACATCATATGCACTCGGAGCATTATTTTGTTCCGGAGGAGACAGCGAGCGCCGTCACTGCCGCGAAAAAGGAGGGGAGACGGGTGATCGCTGTAGGGACCACCTCCTGCCGCACTTTGGAATCCGCGTTCAAAGACGGAAGACTGGACCCCTGCTCCGGGTACACCGATATTTTCATCTATCCCGGCTACCAGTTTCAATGTCTGGACGGCCTGATTACCAATTTCCATCTGCCGGAAAGCACCCTGATTATGCTGGTCAGCGCACTGGCGGGCTATGACCATACTATGGCCGCCTATAAGACGGCGATTAAAGAACGTTATCGTTTCTTCAGTTTTGGAGACGCCATGTTCATCCATGGATGAGGTCTATTTCCGCCTGGGAAAATGGGGATAAATGAAACAAGAGGAGCGAACAGAGTATCGTGTATCAGTTGATTAAACAGGAGGGCGCTGCCAGACGGGGCATCTTCACCACCGTTCACGGGGTGGTTCAGACTCCAGCCTTCATGAATGTAGGAACCTCCGCAGCCATCAAAGGGGGGATCTCCTCCCACGATCTGCGGGATTTAAAATGTCAGGTAGAACTGTGCAACACCTATCACCTTCATGTCCGTCCCGGAGACGATGTGATCCGCAAGTTGGGAGGACTTCACAAGTTTATGGGATGGGACGGTCCCATCCTCACCGACAGCGGCGGGTTTCAGGTGTTCTCCCTTGCAAAGCTGCGGCGGATTCAGGAGCTGGGGGTCACCTTCAACTCCCATGTGGACGGCAAACGGATTTTTATGGGACCGGAGGAAAGTATGCGGATCCAGTCCAACCTGGGATCCACCATTGCGATGGCCTTTGATGAATGTATTGAGAATCCGGCTCCCCGTCCCTATGTGGAGCAATCGGTGGCCCGGACCACCCGTTGGCTTCGCCGGTGCAAGGCCGAGATGACCCGCCTCAACAGTCTGCCGGACACAGTCAATCCCCATCAGATGCTTTTTGGCATCAATCAGGGGGGAACCTACGAGGACATCCGCATCGCTCATATGAAAGAAATTGCCCAGCTGGATCTGGACGGTTATGCCATCGGCGGCCTGGCGGTGGGAGAGCCCACAGAGATCATGTATCAGATTATCGAGGCGGTGGAACCCCATATGCCGGCGGATAAGCCCCGTTATTTGATGGGAGTAGGGACCCCTGTGAACATCATTGAAGGGGTCGCGCGGGGGGTGGATCTCTTTGACTGCGTTATGCCCAGCCGCAACGCCCGTCACGGTCATCTGTTCACCTGGCAGGGGATCATCAACATCCAAAACGCCAAGTATCAGCTGGACGACAGCCCTATTGACAGCAGCTGCGATTGTCCTGTCTGCCGTCAATATTCCAGGGCTTATCTGCGGCATTTGGTGCGGGCCAACGAGATGCTTGGAATGCGTTTGGCAGTGATGCACAATCTTTATTTCTACAATACTCTCATGGAAGTGATCCGCAGGCATTTGGAGGAGGGAACGTTCCAGCGTTTTCGGGAGGAAATGGTTCCGGTTCTGGGCAAACGGATCTGATGAGGACAAGTTTTGTTTTTTTACTGCCGGAAGCTATTGAAACCTGTACTGTTTCTGTGTATAATGATGAAAGTACTTTTTGGAGGTATTGAAAATGAATCTTTCTTTCCTGACCGCGGCACAGGCCGGCGGCACCATGAGCATGATCAGCACCTTTGGCAGCTTGGCTCTGATTATTCTGATCTTCTATTTCTTTATGCTCAGACCCCAGCAGAAGCGGGATAAAGAGGCTCAGAATATGCGCTCCAGCCTGGAAGTAGGGGATGACATCATCACCATTGGTGGTATTGTGGGCACTGTTGTCAGCCTCAAGGAGGATACTCTGGTGATCGAAACCAGCGGTGACCGCAACAAGATCCGCATTACCCGTTGGGCTGTCCAGCAGAACACCACCCCCAAGGAAGCTGCTGCTGACACCAAGGCCAGCAAGAAATAATTGCCGTCCTTCGCAGCGCATAACAAAACGCCCTGCTGAATAAAATGGATCGTATGAAACTATGACGGAAGGGGCGTTTTTCTTGAAAAAACCATCTACGTCTCAGGACGCCAGACAGTTTTCCAAGCTCTATCGTACAATCGGGCTGTCCAGCCTGTTGGGGGTGGGCATCACTGCGGTGTTGCTGTTGCTTTTTGCGCTGGCGATGTCGTCGGTGGATCTTCCTCATGGCGCGGTGTTTCCCATGGCGGCGGTTGCGGCAGTGGCCGGTTGCGCCGGAGCGGGTTTTGTCAGCGGTTATGCAGTGCGCAAAGGAGGGCTCCTGTTGGGGCTCGCGTGCGGATGTGTGATCTTTCTGCTGACCCTTTTCTGTGAGCTGACCTTTCTGGACGGAGAGGTGGGCAAACAGGCGCTGTACAAACTGGCGATCTGTTGCTTCAGCGGTATGACCGGCGGCGTCTTCGGCGTCAACTGCAAAAGAAAAGTCCGCTGAATGATTGAAAAATGTTGTCATATATGCTATAATCACCATAACGATCCTACTCACAACAAACTCAAACAAAGGAGTGTTTACGAATGAAACACGTTAAAACTATCAATCATGCCAATCTCAAGGCTACCGCTGCCAAGGGCGGCTGCGGGGAGTGCCAGGCATCCTGTCAGTCTGCCTGCAAAACTTCCTGCACTGTTGCCAACCAGAAGTGCGAGAACGGCAAATAAGCCCGGAATAATTTCAAAAATGGGGGACAGTTACTGTCCCTTATTTTTTTGACGATCCCAATGTTGATGCAAAAAGGTGAGAATAAAAAATGATCCATGCTTACAAGCTCAATGGCTACAATATTATTCTGGATGTTCACAGCGGCGGCGTTCATGTGGTGGATGATCTGTTCTATGATCTGACCACCTCTCTGACCCCTCCTTTGGGGGAAAGCTGTCCCCAGGAGGTGCTGGATAAACTGAAGGCATCCTATCCTGAGGAGGAGCTGCAGGAGGCTTATGAGGAGATCCTCACCCTTTATAAAGAGGGGAGCCTGTTCAGTGAGGACGATTATGACAAGTTCCAGAATCTGATGACCCTCTCTCCGGTGAAGGCCATGTGTCTGCATATCTCCCATGACTGCAACCTCCGGTGTGATTACTGCTTTGCCGGTACCGGGGACTATGGCAATGGTCGGAAGAATATGCCCCTGGAAGTGGGTAAAAAGGCCATTGATTACCTCATTGCCAAGTCGGAAAACCGACGGAATCTGGAGGTGGATTTCTTTGGCGGAGAACCGCTGCTGAATTTTGACGTGGTCAAAGAAGTGGTCCTTTATGCCAGAAGCCTGGAAGAAAAATACAACAAGAAATTTCGTTTCACCATCACCACCAACGGCGTTTTGCTGACGGATGATAAAATTGACTTCATCAATGAGCAGATGTACAATGTGGTGCTTTCCATCGATGGCCGCAAGGAAGTCAACGACCGGGTGCGCCATCGGGTGGACCACAGCGGCTGCTATGAGGCCATTATGCCCAAGTTCAAAAAGCTGGTGGACAAGCGGGGAGACAGCCAGTACTACGTCCGGGGTACCTTCACCAAGTATAATCTGGATTTTACCGAGGATGTCCTTCATCTGAACCGCTGCGGCTTCGACCAGATTTCTGTAGAGCCGGTAGTGGCCGATCCCCAATATCCCTACGCCATCACGGAGGCGGATCTGCCGGTGATCGATGCGGAGTACGAGCGGCTGGCAAAAATTCTGATTCAGCGGCGCAAAGAAAGAACCGGCTTCAATTTCTTCCACTTTATGCTGGACCTGGATCAGGGACCCTGCGCCATCAAACGCCTCCGGGGCTGCGGAGCCGGCAACGAGTATGTGGCGGTCACCCCTGACGGTGACGTTTATCCTTGTCATCAGTTTGTGGGACATCCGGAATGGAAGATGGGGGATGTTTTCACTCAGTCCATCGACCTGGAGATGAAGAAAAAGTTTGCCGCCTCCACCGTCTATGGCAAGGAGGACTGCCGCAATTGCTGGGCCAAGTTCTATTGCAGCGGCGGCTGCAACGCCAACAGCCAGACCTACTGCGGCAGCATCCTCAAGCCCTATCACCTCTCCTGTGAGCTGGAAAAGAAACGGGTGGAATGTGCCATCATGATTAAAGCGGCTTTGGCTGACGGGGCTCCCGTCTCCGCGCAGAAGGACTGCGGCAGCTGCGGCGAGGAAGGCTGCGGCGCCTGTGAAGCGGCCCTGTAAGTTTCTGAGTTCCGTACAGTGTTCTTTTTCTGTCGGAAAAGGATTCCGGTGAGGAGCTTGTACTAAACACAAAAACCCCTGCATAGGATTGCATCAGAGCATCCTGCGCAGGGGTTTTTTGATGTGCCAAAAGGGAGGAAGACGAGATGGTAAGGATGGTAGCAACGATCAATCCAAAAAGCCAACAAAGATCCTGGCTGCGTTATGCAAGAGCCAGGAAAAGTACCCTCCAGTTCTTTTTTCTTCTTTGCTGCGGGCTTACCTGGGGTAGTTTCTATGCTTTGGGAGAAGGGGAGGGAAGCGCGCTGCTGCGGGCCATTGTCCTCGAAGAATTGGTGTTGCAGCAGCAGCGCAGCTTTCGGGAGCTGGTTATCAGCGGCGCCATAGGAATGTTGGGAATGTTGCTGTATCTGTATCTTTGCCTCTACTGCACCAAAGGAAAATGGCTGGTTTTATTGGTGCCGTTTGTATTTGGTCTTTCCACTGGCGGCCTGGTGGCAGTTTTGGTATCAGAGTATGGTTTGGGGATCTGGGCCTATCTGCTGAGCTGTGTTTTTGTGCCTCGTTTGCTGTTGGTGCTGCTGCTGCTGTCTGCCTGCAACCGCTGTTCCCGCACCTGCGGACAAGAAACCGCCGGGAGAAAAGAGGGAAGGGAAGGGGAGGCGTCAGTCCGTCTTTATCTGCTGCTGTTTCTTTTTGCTCTGTTGTTCCAGAGTTTCCTCCTCTACGTCTTCCGGGGACTGTTGTGGCTCCAATGACAGCTGAATGGGCTGAGGCTGCGGAGGCTGATGAAAAGTGGACAGTGGGGAGGCGTTTGCCGCCTGTTCAATCTGGCTGCCGGCCAGATGGGTATAAATCTCGGTTGTGCCCAGATTCACGTGTCCCAGCACATCTTTCAGCACCCGAATATCCACATGGCCATGCTGATACATCAGCGTGGCGGCGGTATGCCGCAGTTTGTGAGGGCTGATGCCCCGTCCGCTTAATCCGGCAGCCTGGAGATGTCCCTCCAGAATCTGTTCCACCCGGCGGGGGGAGAGGGGACGGCCCTGTTGGGAAAGAAAGTAGAACTCCTTGTACTTTGCCACGGAGGATTCGCTGCGCACCTGATCGTAAGCTGCCTTGGCTTCCAGGCAGGACTGATTGAGAAAAACGATCCGCTCCTTGTTTCCTTTTCCCAGCAGCCTCAGGCCGTTATCGCCCTGAAAGCTGGTGGTTTTAATCCCCACCAGTTCAGACAGACGCATCCCGCAGTTGAGAAGAAAAACGATCATACAGTAATCCCGTTGCCGCTGCTTGCCGCCGATGGCGTTCAATAGCTGTATACTTTCCTCCAGAGTGAGATATTTTGGCATAGCCTTTTTCTTGGCCGGAGTCTCCAGGTGCTCCATGGGGTTGGTGGGAAGTTTGGTGGTTTTGGTTTGAAGATAGGTATAAAACGCCCGGATGCTGGAGACTTTCCGGCAGCGGGTGGCAGCTTTGTTTTCATTTTCCTGCAGGGCAAAATTCAAAAAGCTGTAGGCGTCAGAGATGCTGGCCTGCAAAATCAGTTCCTCCGGAATATCAGAGATGGTCACATCAGCCAGATTTTTTTCCTCCATAGGCAGTCCGTTCCGGGAAGCCTTCAGATACCGCAGAAAAAAGCGCAGATCGATGTAATAGCCGTCCACCGTTCTGGGGGAGCGGCCTTTGATAGTGAGAAGATATGTGAGAAATTCCCGCAGCAGCGGCGGCGCTTCATATTGATTGATATTTGACATGGCATTGTTTCGGAAGATGATCGGAGAAGGAAGAAATTGTCCTAAAACAATTCTATGAAGCCAGCCTTCCTTTTGGGAAGATATAATTTCGCTAAATACAAATTTAGCGAAATTTAGGGCAGGGCGGTTAGTCCTCCTCATTTTCCGGGAAACCCACACCTCCTATCATTTTCCGGGCCTCCGGCCCTATTGCAATCAGTGGGACAATCTGTACTTGGCGGTTTTGCGGCGGGCGGCTGTCTGCACGCAGGCGGGGCCAAAAGTACGGTTTTTGCATCCGCTCTCTGCCTCTATCTTTGCATCCCGCCACAAAAACCGGACCGGCCTACGCCTGACAAATGCGCCAGCCACTCCGCCGCCCTAATCTCTGCCCCTTAACTTGGCCGCCGTACCCCCCGCCGCCCCTGGCGGATGGTACAAGCGGCCTTTGTCCTCCCGCCCTCAACCTCCTATCGGAGCGCAACCCTCTGCCTCGCTCCCTACAGGTTGCCCCCGTACCCCCCGCCGCCTCTGGCGGATGGTACAGGGGGCGGGCGGTGCCGCCGCCCCCTGCCGTGCCCCCACCGGGGGCTTTTTCCCACAGGGAAGGGAGGTTAACAGAATCAGGCTTTCCAGCCTCTCCCGGCACTCTTTGTACCAGGCATCGTCCGCCCCCGCTTTCCATCTCTGATAAACTTCGTCCTGCAACAAACGATATTCCGACTGCCGCCCAAAATCTAACAGATCATCCAGCAGCTGGTTTACCTGACCAAAATCTCCATCTCTGGCGGCTCTCCGCAACCGCTCCAAAGTAGAGACTTTAACCTGAACCCACCTGCCGCCATGCGTCAAACTGGACACCTTTATCGCCCCTTCCGCTTGCGCTGCTCCAACTTGTCCGCCATGGCGTACAACATCGTCACCGCTTCGCTATCATGATTCAGCAAGCGCTGAACTCGTTTCAAGCTGCTCCCTGGCTCCGCCAGTTTGTCCACGGCCCACGCCTTTCGGCAGCTATGCGGCGTAACCGGCAGATCGAGGCGGAACGCCTCTGCCGCCCGTCGCAAATCCTTGTAAACCGCCTGCCGTGTACGATGCTTCCGCCCGTTGCACCGCCCTGAAAACACATACACAGGACCCGCAGCAGCGCAAGCCCGCAGCCAAAGAGGGCGAGGTATGTACACCCTGCGCCGCTTTCCGGTTTTCTGTTCTTGCACCGTGAAACGATTACTCCGAGTTACCGTTTCAGACTTCAATTGTAGCACGTCGCCGATCCGAAGTCCAGTAGCAAGCGAAATTTCACAAGCTAATCTGTTTGCTGGTGTAAGAGCAGCCAATACATGGCTCAATTCTTCCGTCTTAACCCAGGCACTACGCACTTTTAACACCCTTTCAACGCAATGGTTAACTTTCCGCAAAAAGTTAACCCAGATTTTCAAAAGTGTATCCGGCCCTTTTGGCTGCTGGGGGCCGTGATGGCCCCCAACTTGTACGCCAAAAGATAACGGAACCACTTTTCAGTCCAATAAACAGGACTATTTCGCGCTTCACATGAAGCGTCCGGCCCCCAGATCGGCCAGGCGTTCCGCTGCCGCTTGCGCCATGGCCTTCTTCAAAGCAGCTTCCCAATCACATCCGTTGTCTAGTGAAGTAAACTTTTCATCTAGCAGACTATACACCACTTTTCCGTCCTCCATGCGCAGCCCTTCCAGACCAAAGTCTTCCAGGCTATCCTTCCACAAAATTTTGCAATAATCCCCCTCAAAATCCCACCGATACCCAGACGGAAAAGCTATCTTATCCAACAAAAGCAATTCCGACCCCGCCAAACCACGGCTTGCATAATACAAATGCTTCCCAGGCTCAAGACCAGGCGCCCCGCCCCGGCCCCCGCCGCCGAAGTCCTTGGTTATGTACTTCGTCACATAAGCCGCCGCCCGCTGCCTGTCTCGCAACGGCTCCAACGTATTGAACCCATACCGCCGCCGATACCCGACCCATTCATACACCTGTTCCCCCTTTTGCAATTTCTTGATAATCCGCATCGGCAAGCGCTCATCCAGGCTAAACGCCCGGAAAGCGGCAGGAGGAAAACCAGACAGCAACCCATGAATATGCCAGCTACCATCCTTGTGCTGTTCCGGAATCAACAGATAGGCGCACAAATATCCCTTTCGTCTCTGATCCCGAATATACTGGCTGAAATTTCCATACCAGACATCCAAATCGCCCCTATCCCACATAGCGCCATCCAAAGTTCCCGTGAAAAACCACTCCCAGGGATTACACATCCCCAATTCAAAAACCCTTCCCTTCGCCCTACTGATATTATTCTGCAACCGACGAGGCTCATTTCCACCCGATTCAGATTCATTTCCGCCCAAATCGACCCGACTGTGACCAAACTGCCGCCCCTCTCGATCCTCCGGCGGCTTGCGGCCATAACGAAAGTAGATCATCTTATACCGATCCCCGTACCGCCGAATCACAACAAAATCGCCACACCGCAAGAGAGAATTTTTCAACCCCATGCCACAGGATTTCCCGCTTAACGATACTTTGTCAAGTATAGAACCCCGCCCGCTGCCCTTTCGCAGCCGTACCCCCCGCCGCCCCTGGCGGATGGTACAGCTGCATCCGGGCGCTGCTCTTGCGCCTGGCCCCCCTTCCCCCACCCATCCGAAGATAGGCGGGGGCGCTGCAGAATCCTGCTCCCTGCCTGCCCTGCCCGAAATTTTACGGCCCAGGCGGGGCCACTGGCGTAATAGGAACGATCCGCACAGCGGCCCCTGGCCCGCTAAATTTCATGTTTAACGCAATCTCGGCGGGAGTATGCCAGAAATTGACGTTAAACAGTAATTTAGCGAAATTTAGGGAAGTGGAAAATCAACTGAAACCGATTTCTGCATCCATTGATTTTCCCGTGCCTTCATCCGGATTGTTCCGCCTTTCTATGTAGTACTTTATAAAATCAGACAGGATGGAACCTGTTGGCGGTTCAGTCTACCGTTTCCAACGGGATGATCCCTCCAATGTCC
>CASFXA010000015.1 GCA_949298535.1 uncultured Oscillospiraceae bacterium | reverse complement strand
GGAAGGGGAAATTCCCTGAGACAGGCTCCTTCCGGCGCGGAGAGCAGCGTTTCCCCCCTTCCTTCTGAGGAGACCGCCGCTGTGGCAGGGACGGTGGTGAGAACCCAGGTTCAGGGGGATCGGGGCTCCATTACGATGAGGCTGGAGGATGGAACCCAGCGGACCTTCACCTACACCGGGGAGAGCCAGTTTGACCGGGATCCCGGAAAGCTGGTGCCGGGGGACCGCCTGAAGCTGGAGGTCTCCCGGGAGGAGCAGGTGGTGGTCGCCTCGGTGCTGCGGGATCAGGAGACTGCTTCCGGGGAGAACCCCCTCTATGTGGCGGACGCTTCCCTGTATCGGGGGACGGTCACAGAGGTGTCTCTGGAGCAGGGCGTGGGATCCTTCACCCTGGCCCAGGCGGCAGGCACCGACTACGGCCAGGAGGAGAGGACCTTTACAGTGGACCAAAGCGCCCGGTTCAGCTATCCCTTGGAGCGGCTGAAGGCGGGGGCCTATGTGGAAGTCTTCTATGGCGGGGAGCAAAGCCCTGCCAGAGTCATTGCATCCAACTATCTGGGGGAGGAAGAACTGGTGGTTTATAATGGCGTGCTGCTGGGGGTGCAGCAAGGGGAGGACGGTCAAAGTCTGGTGATGGCCCCTCTGGAGGATTTGCTCCTCTGCGGCAACAGCACCCTGGAAGAACTGTATCCTTTGGCGGAGATCGTTTTCCATTGCGGGGAGGAGACACAGTTTTATCTGTCGGCGGATCAACTGGTATTGGGGACAAGACTGAATATTCTCCATACCGGCGTCACCACCCGGAGCCTGCCTCCCCAGGGAAATGCCCTGGAAGTGCGGCTGTGGCGGGGGGAGGAGACGGCGTCCCGTTGACACCGGAAGGGCCAGGGGATGAGGCAGGAGAAAATGGAGGTTTGGATCAGCGTATCCCCTCAGCAGGCCAAAAGCGGCCTTGCTGTTCTGGCTGAAACCAGATCAGAAAAATGGCCTCCCACAAGGGGCTTTGAAACAAAGGCAAAAAGCGTTTCCATACCGGGTATGGGGCGCTTTTTCCTTTTGGTCCTTTCTGATTCCGGGCGAGTGGAGAAAAGGGACTTTCCCCGGGATGGAACGAACCCGGGAAAATTTCCGTTCTTTTTGAAAATTGCCCTTTCAGGGAAAATGGTTTTGGGGAAGAAACCGACTTTCTCCTTTCCGGGTCCGGCGTCCCGGCCTTGCAAAAGAACGCCGGAATACCGCTGCCTGGGTGGACAAGGGAAAAATAGATGTGCCGGTCAAAAGGGAACTGCTTTTCGGACAATTATTTGGTATGAATTGCCGACTTTTTCCTTTGTAAAACAAAAAAATTATTTATATTTAAAAATGAACTGTTGTGTCTGCAACAATTTTGTATTATGATATAAGCAAAACTTATCATACCTTGGAACGGGGGAAGGTATATGGAGCGTCGGCGGATCATACTTCATGAGGAGATCGTGGTGGAGCAGCTGGTGGAGGTGAACGTTCTGTCCCTGGAGGGAAAGAGAAAGCTGTCCTTCCGTTCCAAGGAGGGCCTGTGGGTGATGGCGATGGTTCGCACCGGAACGGTGCGTTTAAATCTGAGGGGACGGGAAGAATCCCTGTGCCCGGGGGAAGGCATGATCTGCCGGGGCGCGACTCTTTCCAGCGTTACTTGGGAAAGCGACGGGAAGGGAGAACTTTTACTGGTGGCTTTTGTCTCCTTTTCACCGCTGCTGGCCCGGCTGGAGGACGCCTTTTTCCTTTTGGGAGCGGAGGACTGGCGTCTGGCGGATGAGCTGCTGGAAGAAGGCCGGCTGCTGTTTCACAGCCAGGCGCTGCCCGATTCCCGGCGGTTTGCGGGGCCCCAGGTGGTGCGGCTGGCGCTGGAAAGGCTGCTCATCGCCTTGGAGCGGCAGCGGCAGAAGGATCAGCGGAGCCCCTCTCCCAAGGAACAGGCCGCCCGGGAAACTTACGAGCGGGTGGTGCAGTATCTGGACCGGAATGTCTGCCGGAAGCTGACCCTGGAGGAAGTGTGCCGGGAGAACCAGGTGGGCCGGTCCCATCTGCAAAAGATGTTCCGGGAATACAGCGGCGGCGGCGTGATGGAATATTTTGGCGTCACCAAGATCAAGGCAGCGAAGCGGGCCATTCAGGAGGGGCAGGGCACCTTCACCCAGATTGCCCAAAAGCTGGGATATACCTCCATCCACTACTTTTCCAGGCATTTCAAAAAGGTTTCCGGCATGAGCCCGTCGGAATACGCGGCGATGGTCCGGCTGCAAAAGGCCTTCCCCGCCGTTTCCCAGGAGGACTGATCCGCCAAAGATGAAAAAAGCGGAAAAAGTCTGTAAAATGATTTTTCTGTCCATTTACCCGTTTCTGTTTCCGGGGTATAATAAAAGCTGGAAGGAACTTTCTGGCCGGAGCGCCGTCTCGGGCGGGGAAGGATCCTGGAGAAGCACAAAAAAACCGGAAGGCCGTCGTTTCCGGGCCCAGGCCCACAGGCGGCTTTTTTACAAACAGAAAGGGAGGAACTGACAATGGCGGTATTGGTAACGGGAGGCGCCGGATATATCGGCAGCCACACCTGTGTTCAGCTGATCCGGGCGGGATATTCGGTGGTGATTGCGGACAACCTGGAAAACAGCAAAATGAAGGCGGTCAACCGGGTGGAGGAGATCACCGGGGCCGACGTGCGCTTTTATCTGGCGGATATGCGGGACGATGACGCCGTCAAAAAGATCTTCCAGAACGAGGAGATTGAGGCGGTGATCCACTTTGCCGGCTACAAGGCGGTGGGAGAATCGGTGGCCAAGCCGCTGATGTACTATGAAAACAATATCCAGTCCACCATCACCGTGCTGAAGGTGATGAAGAAGATGGGGGTGCGCAACTTTGTTTTCAGCTCCTCCGCCACTGTATACGGCGTCCCTGAAACGGTCCCCATCCGGGAGGATTTCCCCCTGAGCGCCACCAATCCCTACGGGCAAACCAAGCTGATGCTGGAGCAGATTCTTCGGGACGTCTATCATGCGGATCCCACCTTCAATATTGCGCTGCTGCGGTACTTTAACCCCGTGGGCGCTCATGAAAGCGGCCTCATTGGGGAGGATCCCAACGGAATCCCCAACAACCTGATGCCTTTTATCACCCAGGTGGCGGTGGGCAAGCTGGAGCGGCTGCGGATTTTCGGCAATGATTATCCCACCCCTGACGGCACCGGCGTGCGGGATTATATCCATGTGATGGATCTGGCGGATGGTCATGTGGCCGCCATGAAGAAGCTGGAGGAGAACTGCGGCCTGCAGGTTTACAACCTGGGCACCGGACGGGGCTATTCCGTGCTGGAGATGGTCCACGCCTTTGGGCGGGCCACCGGCATCGACATCCCCTATGAAATTGTGGAGCGGCGCCCCGGGGATGTGGCCCAGTGCTATGCCGATCCCACCAAGGCCAGAGAGGAACTGGGGTGGACCGCCACCCGGGACCTGGACGCCATGTGCCGGGACAGCTGGAACTGGCAGCGGAAAAATCCCAACGGCTATATCGAGGGGTAAAGGATGTCAGCCGGAGCTGGACAGAGATGGTCCGGCTCCGGCTTTTGCTGTGGGGGAAAATCGGCTCAGCCCCTCTGGGGTCGCCTCCGGAGCCGGACAGAAGCGGAGCGCGGTCCCAGGGAATCCCCGCCTTCCCGCAACGCATATCTGCCCCTGGAAAAACACGGTTTTCCACCTGAGCGGGGAAGGGGGGTGGAAATCGGCCCTGTGTCCCGATTCGGAGCACATTCCATTTCAGCTCTTTTTCCAATGACGTTTTCCCTCAGCGCGTCGAAAAAGCCCGGCACGCTTGCGGGGGGATCCCAGGCCCTCTGAATAGGGCTGGAGCTGCGGACAAAGCGGGAATCCATCCCCCGGTTTTGCCCTCCCCCGGAGGGCGCAGGTCCCGGGAGAGAAATCAGGCCCTTATCCTGATTTTTGATGAGTTTGAATGTTGCTTTTTCGTCCAAAACAGGCTGTTCTATCATTGAAGAGCCCCCGGGGCGGCAGTTTATCTGCCGCCCCGGGGGCTCTTGCGCGTGCCGAGAAAGTTCGTCATCCTTCCAGGGAGGACCCAACAACTCCTGGATACGCCGTGTGATTCCTGACGAAACCAGCGGCGGTGCCCCCGGTTTCCCGCCCCGGGAGAAAAATCAGACCCTTATCCTGATTTCTGATGATTTTCAATGTCGCTTTTCCGTCCAGAACGGGCTTTTCTATCGTCTGAGTGTGCCAGGATTTCAGACCGGACGGATGATGCCCATGGGGGTTTGTTCGCTCTGCTGCCCCAGGGGATTGTCCTTGAGGATGCGGACATACAGCTGGGGATCCAGGGTGCTGTCGCTGCGGCCCAGGATGTTGCCCCCCAGATCGTTGATGTCGGTGATGAGAACCGGATGCCCCAACGCCTGGGCGGTCGTCCGGGCCACCTTGTCCGGGTCGGCGGGCCCCAGCACCACATATTCGTTGTAGGGAGGGAGGGTGAAGCTGCAGGGACCGTCGATGGCCCGGGCCTTGTCTCCGGCGATCATGTAGAAGATACCCCGTTTGCCAAACAGCTTGCCGATGGCGGAGCAGAAGGCGGCGAACAGGATGCGGATGGTGCCGCACTCCCGCAGGGCCATTTCCATGGTCTCAGGGATGCCCAGGCCGATGCCGTAGGGAGTTTTGAGGACGAATTTGGACAGCAGCCTGGCCAGGGGGCGGGGATGGATGTCCTTCATGGGGATGGCTCGCTTCTGGGTGCAGGCCACCGCCTTTTCGGTGATAAACAGCACATCCCCCGGCTCCATGTGGGACCCGGCGTACTGCACCGCCACGTCCTCGATGCGGTCCTGATCGGTGATCACATGGGTTTTGATGCACAGCCGGCGGTATTGGCGGCCGTCCACCGTAATGATTTCGTTTTTGCCGGGATTGATAACGGTTTGAACATTGGACTGACTCATAATCTAAAAGCTCCTATCTGCCGCGGCGCGGCCAAGAAAAAGTAACGGTAACAAAGGATTTCCCGGGGTCTTGTCCGGAAAGGGCTCAGCCGTGGTGCTGCTGCCGGGCGGCGGCCCGGGCTCCGGCGACGCACCAGAGGGCCACTGTGGCCAGCACGATGACCCCGCCCACCAGGGCGAAAACGCCGGGCTTTTCTCCCACCACCAGGAACACCCACAGGGGATTGAAAAGGGGTTCCAGCATCCCGATCAGGGAGCAGTAAAGGGGAGGACACCGCTGCACCGCCATGCCGTAGAGGATGTAGGGGATGCCCAGCTGGAAGATGCCCAGCACCAGCATACACCCCACCGCCATGGGCTCCAGGGTGATGGGGAAGAAAGGCAGGCAGCACAGCCCCACCAGGGCGGTGCCCAAATGGCCCAGCAGCAGGGCGCTCATGGAGCTTTCCTCATCCGGCAGGGCGCTGGAGAGGACAAACATCATCCCCATGGTCAGGCCGCTGGCCAGGGCGAAGAAGTTGCCCATGAGCCCCCCGGGGGTCAGCTGATCGAAGAAGAACAGGGCGGTGCCCCCCAGGCAGAAGGCCACGGCCAGATAGTCGGAACGGCTGTAGCGGCTGCCCAGCAGCAGGGCGCTGAAGATCATGATGTGAATGGGGGAGGTGGACTGAAGAATAATGGCGTTGGCGGAGGTGGTGAACTTGTTGGCGCAGACAAAAAGAATCATGGTGCCCACCAGCATCAGCCCGCAAAGGAGAGTGCGCTTGTTGATACGGATCCGGTAATGGAGGGCCCGCATATAGCCGAGAAAGATGAAAATGGCGATAAGGGACCGCAGTCCGGCGATGACCACCGGATTCCAGGGCACCAGCTTGATAAACAGCCCCCCGATGCTCCAAAGCATGGAACAAAGGGCCATGAGGAACATTCCGCTTTTGGCTTTGTTGGACAGATTCATTTCTCATTCCTCCAGTTCCCACCAAATCCGCCGGCACGCGCTGTTTTCTCTGTTTCTCAGTGGGAATTCCACTTGTGATTCTACTAAATAATTGGTATAATTACAAGAGTTTATTTCACCTGCCTGCCCAATTGGGCGAAAGAACCCCATCATCCGGAAGTCTGCGTGAGAAAATACATGGAATCCAGCCTCGTCAGAATCGGGACAAGGGCAGGATTTTATCCCTGTCCCCAGCCTGCCGGGGCGGAAAAACTCAAAGATGGTCAGCAAAGAACGGAGCGAACCACCCTCCCGGCCTGTCGGGGCGGAGACTGAGGGAACGGGGGACTCCCTGGAAGCGGGTCGAACTTTTGGGACGCGCCTCCAAGAGACAGACGACGATAAAGGCGGTGCCGTATGGTTTTTTCCAACCTGTTTTTTCTTTATGTGTTTCTGCCGTTGAATATCATTCTCTATTTTCTGGCCCGGTCCAACCCGGTGCGGAATGTTATTATGGTGGCCTTTTCCCTGGTGTTCTATGCCTGGGGGGAACCGGTATGGGTACTGCTGCTGCTTTTTACCGCCTTTGTCAACTGGTTCTTCAGCCGTATGCTGGAAGGGGAGAACCCCAGGAGCAAGGTGATATTGGGGCTGCTGGTGGCTTTGGATCTGAGCCTGCTGGGGCTGTTCAAATACAGCGGCTTTCTTTATGAGAATCTCAACGCCATTCTGGGCACCTCCTTTGACGCCCCTGGTTTTACCCTGCCCATCGGCATCTCCTTCTACAGCTTTCAGATCATCTCCTATCTGGTGGATGTCCGGCGGGGGGATGTGAAGGCCCAGCGGTCCTTCCTCAAGTTCCTGATGTATGTCACCATGTACCATCAGCTGGTGGCGGGACCCATCGTCCGTTACCGGTGGATCGCCGACGAGGTGGATGGCCGCCAGGTGGATGTGGCGGACATCTGGGGCGGTTTCTGCCGCTTCTTTGTGGGGCTGACTAAAAAAGTGGTGGTGGCCAACGCCGCCGGCGCTCTGGCGGGACAGTATCTGGACGGAGATCTGTCGGTCCTTTCCGGTTCCGCCGCCCTGGCGGGAATTTTCCTCTACGCCCTGCAAATCTATTATGACTTTTCCGCCTATTCCGATATGGCCATCGGTATGGGGCGCATCTTCGGCTTCCACTACAACGAAAATTTCCTTTATCCCTATATCGCCACCTCCGTCACCGACTTTTGGCGGCGGTGGCACATCTCCCTGAGCACCTTCTTCCGGGATTATGTTTATATCCCCTTGGGGGGAAAATACCGCCATCAGCTGCGCAATATCTCCATTGTCTGGCTCCTCACCGGTCTGTGGCACGGGGCCAGCTGGAATTTTGTGCTGTGGGGGGCCTATTACGGCGCCTTGCTGATTCTGGAAAAGACCTTTCTCCTCTCCCGTTTGGAGCGGCTGCCCCGATGGGTGGGGCGGATCTGGTCCTGGCTGGCGGTGCTGGTGGGCTGGAGCATTTTCTATTTCACCGATATGAGCCGCCTGGGGGCCTTTTTCCAGGCTCTGTTTGGGGCCAATGGCTGGCAGGATGCCGCCCTGTGGGTCACCATCCAGAACAACATCCTGTGGCTTGCGCTGTCCGTGGCCTTCTGCGCCCCCATTCTTCCCGCCCTTCACCGGTGGCTGGACGATCATCTCACCGAGCTGGGAAGGTGCCGTTTGGTGCCCCTTCAGGCGGCGGGATGCCTGGCGCTGCTGCTGCTATGCACCGCTTTGCTGGTGGGACAGAGCTACAATCCGTTCCTGTATTTCCGCTTCTGAACCGGACGTGCTTCACATAAACTGAAGCAGGAAGGAGAATCCTGATGAAACTACCGGAAACTCAGCTGAAAAAAATTTATAAACAGTGCTGCATCCGCTCCATGGTTCTGATTGTGGCGGTAATGGCCACCATGGGCGTTTTTTCCTTTGTGCTGCCCAAGCCCACCGAATCCCAGGTGGAAAAGCGGAAGCTGGCGGAGATGCCGGTTTTTTCCCTGGAAGCGCTCTTTGGCCGCAGCTATCTCAGGGACTTTGAAGCCTTTTACGCCGACACCTTTCCCTTCCGGGACGCCTTTATCGAGCTGGGCTCCTGGTTTGACGAGCTGAAGGGGATCCGGGGCAGCGATGATGTGAAGATTTACACCGTCCCCGCCCAGTCCCAGCCCCAGGAACCGGTTTCCCAGCCGGCTTCCTCCCAGGCTCCCGCCTCCCGGCCAGAGGGGAATTCTGACGGCTCCGGCAGCTCTGGGTCAGCGCTGGTCCCGGGGGACGACGGTTCTTCTGCTCCCTCTTCCGCCTCCAGCCAACCGGAGGAGCAGTCTTCCAGTGAGAGCGAAAGCGCCTCCCAGGAGTCCTCTGAGCCTCCGGAGGTGCCGGACGGATACTCCAGCAACGGCTATTTTGTGGTGGGAGATACCGGTTATATGCTTTTTGGGGGCTACCGCCCTGTGGCGGAGCTGTACGCCGGTTATCTGACCCAGTTCGCCAAGAGCCTGGAGGGCCAGGCCAAGGTGTATAATATTGTGGTGCCCACCTCCTCCGACTTCTATCTGCCGGAGAAGTACCAATCCCTCTCCAATTCCCAGAAGGACAATATCGCCTATCTCTACGGTCTTTATCCCCAGTTGGGCTCCCCTGTCATTACCGTGGACGCCTACAGCAATCTGGAACGGAACAAGGATCAGTACATCTATTTCCGCACCGACCATCACTGGACCGCCCGGGGCGCCTACTGCGCCTATGAAGCCTTCTGCCAGAAGGCGGGACTGGAGCCGGTGAGCCTGGACAGCTTTGAGAAGCGGACCATCCCGGATTTTCTGGGAACCGTTTATTCCTACACCAGAGATCAGAAGCTGGCAGCCAACCCCGATTATGTAGATTATTACATCACCGCCAAAAACTACGAGGGCCAGGTGGTCACCAAGGACCAGCCGGGGGTGTGGCAGCCCATTTCCCCCTGGGCGGAATGGGTGGAAGGAGGCAACGCCTACTCGGTGTTCCTGTGGGGAGATCATCCGGTGTTTTTGCTGGACAACCTGGATATTGAGGACGGCAACAACGCGCTGGTGCTCAAGGAGTCCTATGGCAATGCCTTTTCTCCCTTCCTGATGGCCAACTTTGACAAAACCTATGTCATCGATTACCGCCACTATGAGCAGTCCATCTACGACTTTGTGATGGAACACAACATTCAGACGGTGATCTTCATCAACAACGCCTTCGCCGCCAACACCAGCTATCATGCCGAACGGATCAACTATCTGGCCAACCAGCTGCCCCACACCGCGGGGGTTTCCGCCGCCGGCCAGGCCCAGGCTCAGGAAGGACAGGAGTGAGAGCCATGATGAAAAAGCTGCTGGCGCTGCTGACAGTCCTTTCCCTGCTGCTGGGAGGATGCGTTCAGGCGGATCTGCGGAACTATCCCAGACAGGAGCAGGAGGAGGATCCCGCCGGTCTGGAGGAGGAGACCATCCGGATCGCGCTGCCGGTGGATGCGCCTCAGATCATGTGGGACACCCTGGATCTCCTCCGGGCCAAAATCAAGGCCCTGAGCGACGACCGGCTGAAGGTGACGGTGCGCAAGGCCAAGTATCCCATTGAAAGCTATCGGGAGGGGCAGGCGGATCTGTATTTTTTCACTACCCAGGAGATGGTGCAGATGGACGACCGTCTGGCTTTCGTCCAGATGCCCTTCCTCTTTTCAGACGCCGACGTCATGCTCACCTTCCTCAACGATAAAAGCGGTGTGGTGCGTTCCTCCAGAGCCACCCAGACCCGTCTGCGGGGGGAGATACTGGGGGTGTATTACGGCGGCGCCCGGGTGATGCTCAACCGGGGCCGGTATTATGACGAGGTGGGATTTTACAACACCGCCGCCGTTCTGCCGGACCATCTGGGGGAGGACGCGTTTATTGCCGCCGGGGCGGAGACCCTGGTAATAGGCACCCAGGAGGAGATTTTTTCCGCTCTGGCCAGTACGACGGTGAAGTTTGGGGAATATATTCCGGGCGTTCCGGTTCCGGAGGAAACGCTGAGCCGCATCAAAAGCGTGGAACGGACGGAGCATCAGTTTGACGGCTGGTGGCTGGTTCTTTCCGCGGGAAAATCCGCCAGCCTCAGCACCCAGTCCAGGGCCATTTTTGAGGAGGCGCTGGCCTATACCGTCCAGTGGGAGAAGCAGCTCCTTGAGCAGCAGCAAACCGGGGAGCTGGACCAGCTGGAGCAACAGATTCTGGAAATCCAGGGGGAAGGACAGAGCAGCACCGAGGAAAGCGAGTCTGGCCGCCAGACCAAAACAGCCCAGGAATCCTCCTATGAGAACGCCAAGCAGATGATGCTGGACTATTACGAGGATCATTGGCAGGAGCTGGGAATTCCCCAGGATATTTGGGAATCTGTGGAGGAGCTGCTGCTGTAAAGGTTTTTGCTGGCGGTCAGGACTCTTTCGGGAGGGCGGCGCCAGGGAAATCCCAGTTCCCGCAAGGGAGGCTGTTCCAGCCCGGGAATCATCGTGCGGATTGCGCCCCAGTTGGCTCCATTTGGGCCGCGGCGATACAAATGATTTACTTGCGCCCCGGTTAAACCGGGGCGCTCTTTACAGGGAAAATACAGGACTCAGGGGGCCCCGCCTTCGGCGGGGCCTGGAGGCGCGCCGAAAAAGTTCGGCACGCTTCCAGGGGGTATCCCATACCCCCTGGATACGATTCTGGTTCCAGGAGAAACCAGAATCGATACCCCCGGTTTCCCGCCCCTGTGGGCGCGGGTCGTGGGATAAAAATCAGGCG
>CASFXA010000014.1 GCA_949298535.1 uncultured Oscillospiraceae bacterium | reverse complement strand
TCCCCCGTTCAAAATTTAGATAATAAGGAGGAGAAGTCCTATTATCAACGATAGGTTAACCATGAAAAGGAAAAACTGCCCTTGCTGATGCAAAAGACAGTTTTAGCATTGAACATGACAACCTAAAGAGGACTAAATTCCTCCCTGGCTTACCATTCATCATACCAAAACTCCTTTTCAAAGGTGGAAGGTAGAGAGGTTTCCCTCCCTGCCCTTAAACCGCAGACGCGATTTCGCTTTCAGTGTCATGGCCAGTTGTTACTGACTTTAGACCACTGAAAATCGGAGCTTTATGAGATTCAATTGTTCAATCAGGCAGCCGCTTCCGCAGCCTCCTTTTTCAATCCCTTTTGGGCAAAAGCGCTGACCGCAATACTGATTTGCAGCAGCAGCACCATGGGAACACCCAGGCAGACCTGCGACACCACATCCGGCGGCGTAATAATGGCAGCCAGGATGAAAATAATCAAAATCAACAGGCCTTGCTTCTTCCGCAATCCCTGAGCGGTGATCACACCCAGCTTGGTAAAGAGGAAGGAAAGCACCGGCATTTCAAACACCAGCCCGAATGCCGCCAACATCGTGTTGCAGAAACTGGCGAAGGACTGAATGGAAATCATGGGGCTGATGGCGTCGATAGTGATCGTGACAAAGAATCGCAGCGTAAAAGGCAGCGCGATCTTATAACAGAACACTACACCCAGAGCGAAGAACCCCACTCCTGCCACCAGCGAACAGATGCCATAAAAGCGTTCCCTGGCATAAAGGCCCTTACTGATAAAGGCCCATAACTGATAGATCGTCAGCGGAGAGCAAATAATAACCGACAGCAGCAGCGCCAGCTGAATGTACACCATAAACAGCTCCTGGGGTTCTACAAAAATAAATGTAAAGCCAGGATTCAGCGCCAACAAATAGGCCATCATCTTGTCCGCAAACTGAAACAGCACCATCGCCAGCCCCAGGTTGCTCACAAAGATAATCACCAGCCGATGCCGGAGTTCCGCCAAATGATCTACCAGCGTCATTGAATTATTCTGTTCCGACACTGGTTCAGCCTTTCTCTATTACGCCTTGGTCTCAGAAGGCTTTACTTCTTCGGCCTTAGGGGCTGCTGCAGGAGCAGCGGGGGCTGCAGAAGCAGCAGGAGCCGCGGGAGCAGCAGCGGGATCAACCGCAGTCTCAAGATCCTTGGTCAGGTCCTGGGTACCCTTGCGGAACTCTTTCACCGCCTGGCCCATGGATTTCGCCAAAGCAGGCAGCTTGGAAGGTCCAAAAATAATCAGCGCGATGCACAAAATCAAGATCAGTTCAAAAGGGCCGATTCTTCCCATTTTAAAATTCCTCCTAAATCGATTCAAAGCTGTTTTGGGAGCAGAGAAAAACCTCTGTCCAAAACTTCAAGGCGCCCCTTATGGCTCCTCTTTTCAAATTGCACCCACGGGATCCTCGCAACCCCCTGGGCATTTGAGACACCCTTCACATTGTCACAACTGTGCCGAATCTGTGAAACCAGCCTGGTCCAACTGCTTTCCGCTACTTTTGAACCAAATCTGCCAGATTCCGACTTTCATTTTACCCCAGTATCCATCATTTTGTCAACCATCTTCCGGCAGCGCATCCTTTCCAGCAGCGTCCCGCCGGAAAGGAAACTGCCAAAGGGCCGGAAGCCTGAACATCGCTGTTCTCGGAATATCTTCCCCTTTCCCAGTTGCCGCGCTGTCCCAGATTCAGGAGGAAAATTTTTTCTGCCCGCCGGCGATCCCTGAGAACCCGGCGCCGAACTTTTTTCTCCATAACCCGGGAGGCGATACCGCCATCTGAACAACCGCTTACAGCCGCTGCCGATGGCTATAGTCTGCGATCTGCCCTGTCCTCTCCGGTATTTCCGCAGAACACCGGCTCATCTGCGAGCGCAAACGCAGCCGCAAAAATCTCCTTCTTGATCGACAACGCAGCAACCATTGGTCAGGGATTCTGACGTTCCTCCACTTCCACCTGCTCAATCAATGCCCGGGCGTACTTCTTGGACATAAACTGACTGGAATAGATGCCCATGGCGCCGTTGGAAGCGGTAACAGTGTCAATATCTGAATACCGGTCGTCAAACTTCATCCGGGCCACTGCTCCCAAAATCTCGTCCTCCGTAAAGAAGAAGGGATATTTCCGCAACTTGGAAAACTGGGTGGGACGGGGATAAAGTTTACAGTCGCTTCGTGCAACGGTGGCAATGGTGTACAGAATATCTTTATCCTCCAGCATGGAATCGATTTCCGCAAAATGGCGTGTCATCATCTGCTGGTCAAAATAGTACAGATCCTTCTGCCCCTGAACGAAGCTGATATGCTCCAGCGCCGGGTCCGCCTCCGCTGTTCCAACAGCGGCCAGGAGGGCCGTTACCTCCTCCTGGGTGACACCCTCGGGGGGCTGAAGCCGTGTCTTTTTCAGCGGCGCCACATGAGAATCGATGGAACACTGCCGGATATAGTCCGCCAGCTTCTGGGCCGGAGTCTTTTCTGCCGGCTTCTTCTCCTGGGATTCCTCCGGGCTGGCGGATTGTTCTCCGTCGGCCTTTTGTTCCGCCTCCTCCACGGCTTGCTCCGCCGCAGAAGATGGTTCCTCTTCCGGAGAAGTTGTGTTCAAAATTTCATCCATTGTGGTTCCTCCTGTAAAGGGGCCGCGACAGCAATTCTACCGCCGCGGCCCTTGGGTCAATGTTACAAACAGGGATTACGCGGGCAGCAGATTCTTGGCTGCCAGGTTGTCGGCAACATCGGTCAGACCAAACTTCTCCAAAGTTGCTCTGGTGGGAGCACCAGTGGTCTCATCCCAGCCAAACTCTTTGTAGAACATGGTCAGAGCAGTCTGCCAGTCGTCACGATCCATCTTGACGGTGCCTTCCTCAAATGCCTTGAAGTCGGGATCCATGTCAAAGATGAAGTTGGAGATGACATCATGCTCATTTCTCATGTCAGTGGTGCCAAAGGCCTCAACGGTCATAGCTCTCTGGAGCTGGATGACGCGCTCAGCAGCCTCGTTGAGGGACTCCTCAGTCCACTCCTTGCCGGTAACAGCAGTCATGTACTGAGCCTCAACACTCAGGTCGCCCTTATAGCCGCGATCCTTCCGGGGAGAGAAGGTCATGGGCCATACCCAGTTGCACAGGGTCATGGAGTCATGGATGACCTGACGGATAACGCCGAACTTAGCGAACTTCGCCTTATTCTCGTTCATGGGAGTGTAAGCCTTGGGCTTATCCAGAGCGCCGGCGCCGAAGATCTCCTCAATGATGGACTTCTGGAGATCATAAGGCAGACCGGAACCGGTAATGTTCACGATGGTATGGCACATACCGTCACGGTTGTAGATGATGTTGGTCAACATACCAACCTGAGCAGCGCACTCGTTGCCGTGATGACGCTTGCCGCCGATGGGGCCCCACAGAGCCATAGCAGCGCTGTGGATGTAGTCATCGCCCAGAATGTCATGATACCGCTCGCTGACGTTGTAAGCACCGTCGGCCAGGTGAGAAATCTCACCCTTGTTGCTGGCAATCAGCTCCAGCATGTCCTTGATAAAGGTGGGATCGCCGGCGTTTCTCTTATCCCAAGGAATGGAATTGAACTCTTCTTCAGGCAGGATCTTCTTGAGCAATTCGCAATCATTGTTCATGAAATAGACCAGGGTAGCGCTCAGGTCGCCATAGTTATCCCACAGACCCAGATCATCAGCAATGGTGCAGCCCAGATAACCAGCCATGAACTCGCCGTCGCCTTCCTCAGCGATGTCCTGGAAGGAGGGCAGAAGCTTGGCATAAGCGCCGTTGGCCATGCAGGTGTTGGCGTGAGCCGCCTTAACACCGGTCTTCTCCTCCAAAGCAGGAACCTTCAAAGAAGCATAACAACGAACAGGGCAGGTGGCACAACCGGTCATCTTAACGGTGTACTTCTCAGCGACATCGCCCCAGTCCTTAACGGCCTTCTGGCAGCGATAACCCATCAGAGTGGGCTGTCCGGGAGGAGATTCGCCGGTATCGATGGGGCCACCCTCAGCAGCACCCCAGGTCAGGCCGGGATGACCGGTCCAACGGCTGCTGGCGTTCTCATACTCAGACCAGGACTGAGCAACGGTGGGAACAACGTGGTTGTTGTTGGAGCCCATCAGATCGCTCATGACGTAGTTGTTCAGTTCCAGAACCTTCTTGGCATCAGCCACATGAACAGCCTGGGTACCATAGATGGCCAGAGCTTTAACCTTCTTGCTGCCCATGATGCAGCCCAGACCGCCGCCGCCGCTGTGACCGCCGTTGTTCATCATGTTGGACATCAGGATGCCGTTCTCACCGGCAGGGCCGATGGTGACAACGTTGACGCCGGAACCTTCCACGCGGCAGATCTCAGCCACGGTGTCCATGGTGGTCTTGCCCCAAACAAAGGTAGCGTCCTTAACGGAAACATCGTCATCCTTGATGTTGATGTATACGGGAGTCTCAGACTTGCCCTCGATGATGATAGCGTCGTAACCGGCATACTTCATCATGATAGCGGTGTCGCCGCCCATGTGAGCATCGACAACAGCGTTATTCTTGGTGAAAGTAGACAGGAAGGAAATGCTGGTACGGCTGGAGCAAGGGGCGCTGCCGCCGCAGTTGGGGCCGGCCGCGAAAACGACCTTGCTGGCCTCGTCCAGGGGCTTGGTGCCGGCAGGGACCTCATCATAGAGGATGCGGTTGGCCATACCCTTACCGCCGATGTAATCAAAATATTTTTCACTGCTCTCAACAGAACATTGCTTGGTGCCAACGTTCACGCGGAGCATTTTTCCAGTCCAACCATTCATGGATCAAAAAACCTCCTTCATCCCTAATTACTGCTGCATAGCAGCTGCAACGTCCTCCCAGGGGATCATGCTGAGAGCGCTGGTGGGGCAGCCGCTGACGCAGGCGCCGCAGGTGATGCACTTGGTAGACTTCTTGGTCTCGGGATCCACCTTGGGCATACCCCAGGGGCAGGCCTGAGCGCAGGCGCCGCAGCCGACGCAAACGCTGGTATCTACCACACGGGCGCCGGTGTTGGGATCGGGCTTGATAGCGCCCACAGGGCAGGCAGACATACAGGCAGCATCCTTGCACTGCTTGCAGGTCTCAGGACCCATGTCCCACTCGCCCAGGAAGCCGCCGCCGTGAGCATAGTCATCAGCGATGGTGGTGGAACCAAACACAACGCTGTCACGGACATTCAGGCGGGCCAGCCAGGGCTGAGCTTTACCGTCGTTAGCCAGGGTGCAGTTGGTCTCGCATCTCTGACATCCGGTGCATTTGGCACGGTTAACCACCAACAGCATTTCGGGCAGGGCAACAGTCTCCACAACGCCCTGGTCCACCTCTTCCTGGGTGCAGCCAAAAAGGGTGAGCATCGCGGCAGTCATGCTGAGACCGGCCAGTCCCTTACCGGACATCTTCAGGAACTGACGTCTGGTATACTCTTTATCAAGTATACCTTTTTTCATTTCTTCAGACATTTCTTCTCCTCCTTATAACAAGGTGCTTGCGAAAAGCGCTATGAATCAGGCTTCATAACGCTTGCACCCTAATTGTACTCTAAAGATCGGTTCTTGTCAATTAATTAACAGCTATTTCTTTACTTTTCTGGGGATAAATGATAAATATTGAACACTTTATCTGTAAAAATTACATAATTTGTCAATGAATCCTCACCGATGTTTCCCGTCCACAAAACTTTTTCATTTCGAGGCTCAGAAAAGTCTCTCCCTGAGGGAAAAATGCTATAATAAGAAAGGATCCGGTACCCCCTTTGGGGGAGTGCCGCGGCGGCAAACGCCACCGGGAAAGGAGTTTTGATGGAACAGAAAATCTTATATCACGGAGGCGACATTCTGACAATGGAGGACACCTCTTTCCCTGAAGGGGTGTTGATACAGGGGGAACGAATTTTGGCGACAGGCGCCCTTTCCCAGTTGGCGCCCTTGGCCGACTGCCGCGTTGATCTCAAAGGAAAAACGCTGCTGCCTGCTTTCATCGATTCCCACAGTCATATCACCTCTTTGGCCCAAACGGTGGGGCTGATTCATCTGGCAGACGCGGACAGTTTGGAAGCGGTGGCACAGGAAATTCAAAAACATTTGGCAGCATTTCCCCCTGCCGACGGAGAATGGATCATGGGATTCGGCTACGACCACAACCGCTTCTCCCCTCCCCGCCATCCCACAAAGGAACTGCTGGACAAACTTTGTCCCCACCACCCCTTGCTGATCTCTCATGCTTCGGGACACATGGGAGTCGCCAACTCCGCCGCTTTGAATGCGCTGGGAATCACTGAACAAACGCCGGACCCGGAGGGCGGAAAGATCGGGCGCCAGCCGGGAAGCAAAGTTCCCAACGGATACCTGGAAGAAACTGCTTTCACCATGCTGGGCTCCCGTCTGCCGCAGCCTGATTTTCCGCAGCTCGCCAGACAGATTCAGGCGGCGGAAAAAACTTATTTCCGCTATGGTATCACCACCATACAGGACGGCCTGACCCGGAAAGCGGAATGGCAACTGCTCCAGAAGATGGATCAGGCGGGAGCGCTGACCGGAGACGTGGTGGCATATATCAATCTGGTGGATTCTCAACAGGTGTTGGAGGAAAACAGAGAATATCTCCACGCCCGGGGACACCTGCGCATCGGAGGATATAAAATCTTTCTGGATGGCTCTCCCCAGGGCAGAACCGCATGGATGACCCAGCCATACCTGGGAGAACCGGCAGATTATACAGGGTATCCTGTCTTTTCCGACGAGCAGGTGAAAGAATATATCCGCATCTCTCTCCGCCAGCAGGTGCAGCTTCTTGCCCACTGCAACGGCGACGCGGCGGCGGAACAATTTCTTCGCTGCTGTGAGGAGGTTCAGGCTGAAACCGGAAGATCCATCGCCTCCATTCATCCGGTTATGATCCACGCCCAGCTGCTGCGGCGGGATCAACTGCCGCGATTGGTTTCCCTGGGAATGACTCCCTCCTTCTTTGTCGCCCATGTGTACCATTGGGGGGACGTGCATATTCAAAATTTCGGCATGGAACGGGCTTCTTTCATCAGCCCTGTTCGCTCCGCTTTGAAGGCAGGATTGGCTCCCACTTTCCATCAGGATACACCGGTGATTCCTCCGGACATGATGGAAACCCTCTGGTGCGCAGTCAACCGGATCACCAGAAACGGCGTCCTGCTGGGAGCGGAGGAACGTGTCACCATCCTGGAAGCGCTCAAAGCCATCACGGTGAACGCCGCCCGGCAATACTGCCTGGAAAACGACAAGGGCTCCATCGCGCCGGGAAAAAAAGCGGATTTCGTGCTGCTGGACCGGAATCCGCTCCAATGCCCGGCATCGGAATTAAAAAACATCTGTGTTCTCTCCACCATTCGGGAGGGCAGCGTGGTGTATGAAGCTTAAATTTTTTATGGCACAGTGATTTTTACAGGATTCAAAAAAGAGCGGAGAGAGTCTGATTGTTCACTCTCTCCGCTTTGTATTTTTACATTATTCTCAGTCCAACCGTTGGACGCCGATTCCCATCAAACCGGGACCGGTGTGCACAACCAAAACCGGCGTAATCTGCCCTTCTATCTCGACCTTCTGCCCCGGCAGCAGTTCCAATAATTCTTTTTTTACTTCCTCCGCTTCCTCCGGGGCTCCGCCGTGCATCACCGCCAGGCGGCAACGATGGCCTTTGGCAAAATCCGCCGCCAAATGTACCGCACATTGGAGGGAGGCTTTCCGCCCTCTGGCTTTTTGCACCGTATAATAAACCCCATCCTCATTGCAGGAAATTACAGGCTTAATCCCCAACATCGTGCCCAATGTGGCGGAAACGAGACCGATCCGTCCCCCTTTACGGAGATATTCCAGTGTGGAAACACAGAAATAGACTTTTGTCTCCCGCACAGATTTCTCCAATCGGGCTACCAGTTCATCCAGCTCCAGCCCCTGCTCCACCAGCTCCCGGGCCAGCATCACTGTGAAACCCGCTCCAATGCCGATGTTTTTGGTATCTACGATCCGAAACTCCAGTTTGCCGAACTCTTCCGCAGCCGCTTTCATAATTTGCATGGTGCCACTCAAGCCGCTGGAAATCGTTACAATCACTACCTGGCGATAACCGTCCTGCCAAATTTGTTCCAGAACCTCTTCCACCGCGCTGCCGCTGGGCAAAGACGTTTTGGGAATTTCCTGCTGGAAACGATCATAAACCTCCTGAGCGGTGATGTCGATACCGTCCCGATAGCTTCCCTCTTTATAATGAATGGTTAAAGGGACACAATAGATTCCCCATTGCCGCCGATACTCCCCAGGCACATCTCCCCCGGAATCCATTAGAATTGCAATTCTCTGCTGTTCCATTCCCTCACCTCATGGCAAAAATCAAAGGATTTAGTATCTGAAACCAGAATACCATGTACAAAACTATATGTCAACGCAAAAAGTGATATTGACACTTTTTTTTCGACCTGCTATCATTATTACTATTCTCATACTCGTTTCATGCTCGCGGCAGCTTTCACACAAAGGAGTGACATTGATGGAGCGTTTTGAAGATTCCGAACTGGCGCAGGAAATGACCAGCTTCCATTGCCCCAGAATGAATGAATTTCCAGACCTGGAGCTGTACATGGATCAGGTTTTGACCATCCTCCAAAGTGTGTTATCTCCATTCGCAGATGACTCAGGGGAAAAATTTATCACCTCCACCATGGTGAACAATTATGTAAAGCAAAAGGTGGTCTCTCCCCCTCAAAAAAAGAAATATAACCGCAAACACCTGGTTTATTTGATGGTGGTTTGTATTCTCAAGCAGGTTCTCAGTTTATCGGAAATCTGTCAGCTTATCCAGCACCAGATTGACACCTATCCTATTGAAGAAGCATATGATTTCTTCTGTTCCCAGGTTGAAATGACTTTGAAGGCTACCTTCACCGACAGAAATTTTTGCTGTCAGCCCTCCGTCAAACACCAAACCCCGGAAACTTTGCTGGTACAGTCCGCTGCCTTAGCCTTTGCCAATAAAATTTATCTTCAAAAGTATCTCCAATTTAAAAAAGCTCAAATCGCTTCAAAAAAAGAATGATTTTTTCAAAAAGCTCTTGCATTCCCCCCAGAAATATGATATTATAATCAAGCTGTTTCTGGGTGTGGCGCAGATGGTAGCGCGCTACCTTGGGGTGGTAGAGGCCGTGGGTTCAAATCCCGCCACTCAGACCAACGAAAAGACGTCCGTCAGGGCGTCTTTTTTTCATATCTCTCAAAGCGGGATTTGAAGCCGTACGGCGGCGAGAGTCCAGTCGCACTGTCACAACTGCAACAAGAAATAATCATTGTTCCAATATCATTCTATTGTTTTCATGTGGATTAAGAATATCACGCAGCAGATGTAATTGACATCGCTTTAGGTTCACTATTATCATTCAGGCGGTATACAGAAAGAGAGGTCACAGAAAATAGACATTTTACGATTTAATTTTTATTTTTGCGGAATGAGCGAGGAAACTTTTTCCAAACAAATCATGATTTATAAACCTTATGGCAATATTACAAAGAGTTTCGCCAAAACAACTTTACAGCAACTGAAGATTGTCCATATCAGCGAGTTCATCGACTATTTAAAAAAAGATCCTGCTGTAAGGGAAGGACTGGGAACGTGGGGACTCGAGAATTTTTCCATCGCCACGGTTTATCTGCAATATCATGATTACCTGCTGGGGATACAGAAAGACAAGACTATTTCTGAGATTTTCCACGATTTTGAAACGGACTGCTTGGAATTTGCCTATTTTGTTGTCGGCGGCGCATCCATTCACAACGAGACCAGTTACAGATTTACAATTCATCCCGATGAAAAGATTCACGAACATATGCCCCATGTTCATGTCTCAAAGGCCGGAGTAGAAATCCGATATTCTTTAGAAACTTTACTGCCAATTGATCCTCTTGTAAGTCCTCATAAACGGGACAACAAAAAGGTGATTATGCCGTTTTTGCAGCGCAACCAGGAACTGCTGCTTGAAATGTGGAGGTATTACACAAAGGGGTATATTACTCCGGAAATCACCCAGGAAGGCCAACAATTCTATCGTGAATCCTGACCGAAATAATCTAGATTCTATGTTTTTCTTTACAAAAAACAACTCACACTATCGTTTATAAAGCTGAAAACCCCTTGATGAAAATCTGCGGGGCAAGGAGCCGGTAAGAGACCTTCACGCTCTGTAATCACCATTAAACCGATAAAAGGACGTCTGTTTGAACGTCTTTTCCCTCTCCCCATAACAATATTTGCCGAGTCGCCGGCAGCCGTGCCGCTTTGCGGTGAACGTCAAATCCCATCATCTAAAAAACACTGGGTCAATTGATTAAAAGCGATTTACAGGAAAAGCGGCCCCCTGCCGTCCTTTTTACAGCAGGGGGCCGCTATCATCCCTGTTTAGGAAAACCATTACTCCAAAATTTCTGCGCTGTCATCTTCGCCAATGGCAAATTTTACATACGTCATCGCATCGCCCTCGCAGACACTGTACACCCCTAAATAAGCAGCATCCGGCGCAAGTTCAGCTTTGCTGTAAGTCGTACCGTTCAAAACAAGATCGGGACCGTCCGTCAGCACACCCATCACGGATTCCGTCTCTACGGCGGTTCCTTCGCAGGATACAAACACTTTGATGAGATTATCATTGAGCGTGGTTTCTTTGGCAATACCAGCGGTAGCCTCCTGACAGAGAATCCCGGAACCGCTGCCAAAAGAACAGCCTTTTCCCAGAGTAATCATAGCATGATAGTCTCCCACAATGGTTAGACCGCCGTTAAAGGTGCAGTTGTCAAAATAAAGATTGCTGCGCATATCGTTGGCCCCATCGCGTGTGCTGGCAGGATCCACGGTGACGGTCACCATTTTTTCAAAGGTCACATCGTAAATCTCCTCTTGCTCGCCAGCCTTCAGCTGATAGTCATATTGTACTTCCGCGGCATCGGCTCCGGGGTCGTCCGTCCCCGTGGAACCACCGATGTTGGCGCAGGCGCAAAGCGCTAACAGCATAATCGCCAAAAACATTGTAAGCAGTTTTTTCATTCACACACACCCTTTATTTTTTATTCATCTTCATAAACGGGAGACTCTGATTTCTGAAACGCTTCACTGCCCGATCATACGTTCCATCTCCATGCGTCATCAGCAGATCAGAAATACAATCTTCCATATTATTGATACAACAAAAATCGGTTGAAAATGTGACCCAAAAACCATTTTTCTAATTTTCATCACAGAGGATCCCTCCACGGCTTTTGACAGCACCCGTTTACTCATTGGGTCATGTTTTTTCTCTCTCAAAAATATTTCTGCTTCTGAAAACCACAATAAAAAAAGGAGAATTGTACAGATTGTTTCTGCTTTTTCATCAAAAACTTTCCTCCCCTCTCATACCTCTTTCTGTTGCCAATAAGTACAAAAACAGGTATACTGAAAAAAACTGTTTTCTCTTTTGTAGCCTTCTGAAATAATGGAATCATCGACCGTTACAGAGCGGCAGTATTGTTGACGACCTGGCGAGACGAGAAAAAGCAACCGGTCTTCGGCTGAAAATATGTTTTCATTTCGCTCCCACAAGATCGCCTTTTCGGAGAAAGGAGACCTGGCTATGAAAAGCAGCCATCGTCTGCCGATATTATCTATTCTTCTAGCTCTTGCCCTGTTGCTGATGAGCGCCGTAGGGATCAATGCCCTCACCCGTTCCACACAGCAAATGACCCAACAATTCGGACAGCAGCAAGCAGAGAATTACCGGCTGCAAAATATGGCTGTAATCGCCACCTATCGTACGGTTTTGGAAACAGCGGCACGGAATATCCGCGTTATGTATCAGGACGGGAAGGATATTTCTGAAATTCATCAGTGGATTTGTCAATTTTCCCAAGACGCTATGGATTCCTCCAACAACAGCTATACTGGTCTTTACGCTGTTTTGGATGGGCAATATATGAACAGCGTAGGCTGGGCCCCTCCGCCGGATTATGACGCCGCTCAAAGGCAATGGTACCTCCAGGCAGTAGCGTTAGATGGAACGGTTTATTATTCCGATTTGTATACCGACGTACTCACAGAGGAAGAGGTCGTAACCCTTTCCGTCTCGGTTGGGGATGGGAACGTCGTCGCCATTGACATCAACGCCCGGAACATGGAACAAGAAATGAACCAGCAGCTGCTGCCGGAAGGAAATATTCATGTGACCTTTGACCGATCCGGCCAATGTATCTGTCACAAATGCTGGGATCTGGCCAATTGTCCCCATGATTCAGCTTATTTTCAGAATCTGTATCAACAGCTGCTGGACCATTCCCAGGAGGAAAGTTTCCTTTATCGCGACGCTTTGGGCTGTGAGCAAATTGTTTACAGTATGCCGGGGAGCAGCGGTTGGCTGTCCGTTTCCAGCGTTTCCTATGATCCTTTGACGCAGATTAATCGGCGGCTGATCTACGGTCTGTTGGCCGCCGGAGTTCTGTATTTTCTCGCCCTGGGAGGCGTATTGCTGCGAAATTGGCACCATTCCCGCCTCAGTGAGGAAAACGCCAAAATCCTCCACGCTCTGGGGGACACCTATTATGCCATTTACCTCATCCATACTGGCACCGCTCAGTGCCGCATGGTGAAACCCTCCGCTGATGTGGCGCAAGCGATGGGCAGCAATACCAGCTATCAGCGGTTGGTGGACGTGATGGCAGGATTGATGGAGCCTGACACCTCCGGACAATTCCGCAGAGAGTTTGATCTGGACAACATCCGTTCCCTGGCCGCCCGAGGGATTCGGGATTTCGGAGGAGATTTCCGCCGAAAATTTCCAAACGGTCAATATGAGTGGGTTAACATCCAGCTGCTCCTCACCGGAACCGGCCTGGACAGCGACGAGGTCATCTTCGCGTTCCGGCAAATTTCCCATGAAAAGCTGCGGGAAACTCAGCGGGTCCGCCTTTTGGAGGAATCCATTATGGCGGCCCAGGCAGGCAACGCCGCTAAAAGCAGCTTTTTATCCAATATGTCCCATGATATGCGCACCCCTCTCAACGCAATCATCGGCTTTTCCCAGCTGGCAGAAAAAAATGTGCATGACCCTGGCCGGGTGACAGAATATCTGAAAAAAATCCGTTTCTCCAGCGATCATCTTCTTCAGCTGATTAATGACATCCTGGATATGGCTAAAATTGAACAGGGACATCTGACTCTCCGGGAGGAGCCTTTTTCCCTGAACAGCTTATGCAGGCAGACAGCTGAGGCCTTCCAAACACAGGCGGAAGCAGAGGGAAAGTCCTTCTTTTTCCACTGTGATCCTGGAGAGAATCATGTGCTGGGAGATTCCCTGCGCATCAGCCAGGTTCTCAATAATCTCCTTTCCAATGCTGTCAAATTCACCCCTGCAGGGGGAAAGATTCGCTTTGAGCTGCGGCAAACCGCTTTGCTCAACCAAAATGCTGCGCTGTTTCAGCTGGTGGTATCGGATACCGGAGTGGGGATGTCGCCAGAATTTTTGGACAAACTTTTTCTGCCTTTCGAGCGGGAAACACGCTTTCATTCCAGCCAGATGTCCGGCACCGGCCTGGGGATGCCCATTGTCAAAAGCATCCTTCAAACAATGAACGGTTCCATCGATGTGGCCACCCAACCGGGGCACGGCACCACATTTACAGTCACCCTGCCGCTGAAATTGCAGCAATCCTCCAGTGAAAACATTGCGCCCCAGGAAACAAAAGGCGCGGATCTGGATCTCTCCGGCGCAAATCTGCTGGTGGCGGAGGACAACCTGCTGAACATGGAAATCGCTGTGGAACTGCTGACCATGAACGGAGCTGTCGTCACCCAGGCAACCAACGGACAGGAGGTTCTGGATCTCTTTTCCCAATCCCCGCCCGGAACGTTCCAGGCAATACTGATGGATATGCAGATGCCTGTTATGGACGGTCTGGAAGCCACCCGCCGGATCCGGAAACTGGACCGCCCAGACGCTGGCATTATCCCTATTATCGCCGTTACCGCCAACGCTTTTCCCGACGATGTGGCCGCCATCCTGGAGGCGGGAATGAACGCTTACATCAGCAAACCCATGGACTTTCAAAAACTGATGGAGACACTGGGACAATATCTGTCTTAAAGTCTCAGAACTGGAGAACGCCATGCCAGAAAAAGTGCATTTAGAAATGATTTTAGATCACCTGGGTGATACCGCCGTCTATGTCATCACAAGGGAAGATCATCGGATCCTTTATTTTAACCGCCGTGTACAGCAGGTGACACCAGAAGTCCGATTGGGCACCCCCTGTTCTCAGCTATGGGGAAAAAACTGTGCCTACTGCCCTCTGAACAATCTGGGGGAAAAGCGCACCAACACTGTCATTGCCTATCATCACACCTTTGGAGAGGCGGTTGACATCACTGCCACCAAAGTTTATTGGGAGCAAGTGCCCTCCTTTTTGATTACCATTACCCCCCGAACCCGTTCCCAGCAGGAAATAGAGGCTGAACTGAACCAGAAAAAACTGGCTGCCGTGGCCGCTCAGCTTTATCCCGTTATCTTCTCGGTCAATCTGACCAGGAATGAATATTCCATGCTCGCCCTGGGGGCTTCCCGTATTTCTCTGCCGGAGGAAAATGGATCGGTGGACACCATGGTGGAACTTTTCTCCCGGATTCTTCATCCAGAAAGCAAGGAAGCGTTTTGCAAAACTTTTTCCC
Source organism: uncultured Oscillospiraceae bacterium (assembly GCA_949298535.1). Taxonomy (GTDB): domain Bacteria; phylum Bacillota; class Clostridia; order Oscillospirales; family Ruminococcaceae; genus Angelakisella. The sequence continues at coordinate 2,192 of CASFXA010000014.1, read as the reverse complement.
GCGCAGCGCTTTGCAGCGCTTTCAACCAGGGAAACCGAAACGTGGTGGGGGAATATCAGGCGCTGTACCGGGATGAGCAATATCACTGGATCCGCTGCAACGCCGTATTGCTGGACAATCCGGAAAACGACGATTTGTTGGAGCTGACAATGTTTCGCAACATTGACCAGGAAAAGCAAGGGGAGCTATGGCTGCTGCACGAACGGGAAGCTCTGTATAACAGCATTCCAGGCAGTGTTGTAAAATGTGTTTTGGGGGAAAATATTCTACTGAAAGACGCCAGCGAAGGCTTTTTTCAGATGTTTGGGGATCTGCGGCAGCCGGGAGGCATAAACCAAGCCATTCTGGAGGAGGACCGGGCCGCTACGCTCTCCCTCCTGTATGGCACTGCTGGACGCCGGGAGGCCATTTCCTGCGAATTCCGGATGCGCTGCCAGGATGAATCGATTGTTTGGGTGCGGTGTGTGGGAAAACACCTGGGAGAAGATGCCGCCGGCCCCATTTATCAGCTGCTGCTGCTGGATGTCACCGACCAGCACCTTGCCTGGCAGGAGCTGCAGCAGGAACGTCTTCGTTATCGGCTGGCAGTGGAAAGCAGCGCCGATATTGTATTCGAATATTCCTTCTCCAGCGATTGTCTGCGTGTGCAGTATGGGGATACCCACCAGGAAAAGATGCTGGAAGATTATCTGAAAAAACTGCCGGAAAATTTTCGGGTCCTTCCTGAGCATCGGACAGCGCTGCTGGAACTGTTTACCGGGAAAAGGGCCCGGGCTGAAATCCTGGTTCGTTCCTCTTTGGAGGCGGAATATCGTTGGCTGCTGGGCCAGGGAACAGCCGTTCTGTCTGAAACCGGAGAGGTGCGCCGAGTGGTGGGAACCTTCCGGGACATTGACGCTCTGCGCAGGCAGGAAGCTCACCTGAATCAGCAGCTGGACGCTGCAAAAGAGGAAAGCAAAACTGCCAATCGCCGCTTCGCTACCGCTGTGCTGAGGTTATATGACGCCATCTATGAGGGGGATCTGATTACCGGAGAACTGATGGTGTGGAAAAACGGCGAAAACAACATGACCTTTGCCCCTCCCGGCACCACTTTGATGGAACATTTTCAGCGGATCTGCCAGCAGTGTATTCATCCTGATTATCGGGAGCAATTCCAGCAGATGTTCCATCCCCAAAAAGCCCTTAACGCCATGGAAGCCGGCAAAACTACTTTGGATATGGACCTGATCGCTTTGTGCGGAGAGAATCTGTGGCGATGGTATGGGATCCAAATGCAGCTGTTGGAACGCTCGGAAAAATCCATCCGGGTAATGATCTATTTTCGGGACATTGATGAACTCAAGCGCTCTCAGCAGCGTCAGCAGCAGGCCCTCCAGGATGCTCTGCAGCTGGCGGAACGGGCCAGCGCCGCAAAAAGCGATTTTCTCTCCCGAATGAGCCACGATATTCGTACCCCCATGAACGCCATCATCGGTATGACCGCCATTGCTCAGGCCAACCTGGACGATCCTCAGCGGGTGGAGGACTGTCTGTCCAAAATTTCCACCTCTTCCCGTTATCTTCTTTCCTTAATCAATGATATTCTGGATATGTCCAAAATTGAAAGCGGGAAAATGAATGTCAACGCCGCCGTTTTTGATTTTTATGAGCTGATCCAGAATCTCACCTCCATCTGCAACAACCAGGCGCAACAAAAGGAACAGGATTTTACCATCTTTGTGGATGAGCGGATTGAACGCCATTACCGCGCGGATTCCCTGCGGCTGAATCAAATTCTCCTCAACCTCATCAGCAACGCTTTAAAATATACCCCCGCCAAAGGAACCATCCGCCTGCGTGCCGACCTTCTTCGTCAGCAGCGGGAAAGCGCGCTGCTGCGTTTCCAGGTGCAGGATAACGGCATTGGTATGTCGGAAGAATTCATGTCCCGTATTTTCAAACCCTTCGAGCAGGAGCAGCAAAATACCGGGCGCGTGTTTGAAGGCACGGGGTTGGGATTGGCTATCACCCATAGCCTGGTGCTGATGATGGGAGGACATATCGACGTTTCCAGCACCCCCGGACAGGGAAGCCTCTTCACTGTGGAATTACCTTTGGGACGGGTGCCGGAGGAAGATTCTGAGGATATTCTTCCCCTGGAGGAGGATTTATCCGTACTGGTGGTGGACGATGACCCCGCCATGTGCCAA
>CASFXA010000013.1 GCA_949298535.1 uncultured Oscillospiraceae bacterium | reverse complement strand
ATTTTTGAAGAATATGTAAAGGGAAAGAGTTTAGGTAAAATTGCTGCTGGTCTGGAAAAACAGGGGATCCCTTCTCCAACTGGCAAGGCCAAATGGAACAGGGAAGCAATTGATAAGTTACTTTCCAATGAAAAATATATTGGGTGTGTCCTGCTTCAGAAAACAATCAGCATGGGAGCCTCTCAAATTGAAAACGATGGCTTCATAGAACAGTATCTCTATACCGGATTTCATGAGGCTATTATTTCAGATCAATTATTTCGCGTAGTGCATCAGGAAAAGAAGTCTCGATCCAAAGCCCGGTGATAGAATCTTTCCATCCCACCGGTGTTCTGATACAATAATATCGAAAACTTAAAAAGGTGATGGGTGAATGGCACATGTATCAGAAATACTTGCTGGGCGAATATCCAAACCTGTTGAACAACAGGTTCTGCGTGTAGCAGCATATTGTCGGGTGAGTACGGAACATGCGGAGCAGGAAACCAGTTTGGAGGTACAGGAGGCACATTTCCGTGCCGTAATCGAGGAAAATCCAAACTGGGAAAATGCGGGTATTTTTTCTGAAAAAGCCAGTGGCCTGAATTTAAAAGAGCGCCCCATGTTTTGTGCCCTTATGCGAAAGTGTCGTAAAAAACAGGTCGACCTGATTCTCACAAAATCCATAAGTCGGTTTGCCCGTGACACATTGGATTTTCTCAAAGCACTTCGCGAACTTCAGAGCTTGAATATTGACATTTATTTCGAATTGGAAAATCTGTGGCTTCACGAACAGACAATCCAATTGGCAATTACCGTGTACGGTGCAATGGCACAGGCGGAGAGTGAAGACATGAGCCGTAGCATCAAATGGGGAATCAAGCGGGGATTTACAAGCGGGAAATCAGGGTATGCGGACTTTGTATGTTTTGGCTATAAACGGGACAGAAATGGCGAGTTAATTATTGATGAGCCGAATGCGGAGATTGTACGTAGGCTGTTTGAAATGCGGGCGGATGGAGCAAGCCTCGGAACAATATCTAATTGGCTGTACGAACAGAGTATACCCTCTCCAACAGGCAGAAGTCACTGGAGTCGGGAGACGATCAGTAAGCTTCTCAAAAATGAGAAATATGTGGGAGATGTTTTGCTCCAGAAGACCTATGTAAGAGATCTGCTTTCCGGAAAGCAGATTAAAAATACTGGCGAGAAGGAACGATATTTATACCAGCACCACCACCCAGCAATTGTGAGCAGGGAATTGTTTGAAAAGTCAAAACGGTCGGGATTACAAAGAAGCATAGGATAGAAATCAGAATACTTTTGAGTTAGTGGTAAGATTATCTAAAACTAAAATAGCAAATTCTTTATTAATTTAATTTGATTTCCTGTCTATAGAAGAAGTTATTATGGAAAATATGATTGTAAAGAGCGTATCTGAATATGTAAGGCTGGTTACAGGATTAAATGGTGGATTTTGTCATCCATTGTGTATTTGAAAACTGTATATCGAGGGTACTCAGATAAAAATTGGAAGATGCTTCCGTGTTTTGGAGATTGCGCTGATTTTTTGAATGAGCGTCTATACTTACACGAATTTCAGAGGCCATTGCCGGATGCCTGCGATGGCTTAATTATAAAGTGGATACGGCGACTTTTTTGACAAATATCAAATGTAGTAAGAAAGCGCTTTTTCTTTTTGGGGAGATTGCTTTCTTTCGGAAGTCTCCCGTTGTGGTTAAGTTATCTGTTCGCCAATACTTCACTTGACATACGCTAGTGAACCAAGAGTATCCGCACACATTCTTTGAGGGAAAACTGACCGTCTATCCTGGAAATCCCGTTACGGCCTCTTATAGTGCACTAGTCATGCCACCCCTCTTAAGGGTGGTCATGACTAGCTTGCGCATCAAACAGACAATATACCCCCAATTTACTGCTTGATTTTATTTGGTTGAACTATGGGGGATAAAGTGACCGGGAGTGATGCCTGTTAAAGCCTTGTTTTTATAAACAATCTGCCCATTCACAAAGACCATCTCTATCCCCTCTGCCGGGGTAGTTGGATTGAAGATATCTGCCTTATCTTCAATATTTTCATAATTAATGAGAACCAGATCTGCATCGTAACCGTCGCGGATATAACCTTTATTGGGCAACTGGTAAAATTGTGCAGGTAAACCAGTCATTTTATGTATCATTTCTTCTAAAGGTAGCAGGTGAATTCTCTTAACAAAATACGCTAACATCCGCGGGAAGCTTCCAAAGCCACGAGGGTGTGTAGGTTCGTCAAAAGCGCGGACCATACCATCCGTTCCGATTACTGCATTTTTATACTTAATGATCCTACAAAGATCTTCTTCGCACATTGAAGAGTAAATTGCCGTAGCATTTTTTCCATTGGCAAGTAAAATATCAAAAAATGCATCAAATGGACGTTTACCGGTTTCAAATGCATATTGTTCAATGGTTTTGCCTTCACATTGAGGGGTGTTGGGTGCACCAGCTACTGTAATTCCGCTGAAACCACCGCAATGTACATATCGCCCATCCATCATACGTATTTCTTTTTCTAATTGCTCGCGGATAGCAGGTATATGTAGCTTTGAATTGATTGATTCTCTGCTTTGTGCAAAAAAGTAAGCGGGTAGGCATACATCCAAATTGCTAAGAGAACTTGTATAGGGATATACATCCAAAAAAACCTTCTGCCCACTTTCTTCTGCTTGAGTAAGGAGTTTCAGTGTCTGCTTGCTCTTTCCCCAATTCTGTTGTCCACATATTTTGTGGTGGGAAATATCCAGATGTACACCTGCTTGGTGAGCAGTTTCCAACGATTCTTCCACTGATTCAACTACATAATTCCCCTCATTACGCATGTGGGTTGCATATAAACCATTGTAAGGGGCTATTATCCGAAGTAGTTGTACCAATTCGTGCTTCTCCGCATATCCACTGGGCGAATAGAGGAGTCCGCTGGACATACCCATAGCGCCTTCGTTCATTGCCTGTCCCAAAAGCGCGGTCATCTGGCACAATTCTTTTTCGGTAGGATCACGATGATCCATTCCCATGGCATCAATACGTAAAGCGGCGTGGCCCACCAGGAGCTTATAGTTGTTGACTGTGGGGCCCATCGCATCAACAAACTTGGATAAGGATGTGAATTTTTCAAAATCTTGTGGTAAAGTATGATAGAGAGCACCGGTAATATCGGCCAAGATAGCTGCTTTATGTGGGTCTTTACTTACAGGAAACCATGTCATACCACATTGCCCCGCTATCTCCGTTGTGATTCCTTGAGATACTTTTGAATACCGGCCGAAGTCTTCCCGCAAAGCGAAATCACCATGGGAATGGCCATCGATAAAGCCCGGACAGAGAATTAATCCGTTTCCATCAATAATATTGTTCGATGGTTCATCATTGGTTATATGATATATTCTTCCCTCTTTAATTCCAATGGTTCCTTTGTATGAAGATCTGCCCGATCCATCTATGATGCACACATCCTGAATTTTGTAATCAAACATGATGCTCTCCTTCCTTTGTTCCGTAAGCTGTAAAGAGATACCTTGTAATCTCATTATACATTTGATGAAATTGCAGTGTTTATATAAAATTCACATAGAAAACCTGTTATATTGTTAATAAAGAAGGGAGTTATTAAGATGAAATTAGAACAACTTCAGCAGGTTATTGAAGTGGCAAAAAGCGGGAGCCTAAATCGAGCTGCTGACGCATTATATATTTCCCAGCCCAATTTGTCACTTTCCTTAAAGAACTTGGAACAGGAGCTTGGATACGCTATTTTTTCACGTACAAATCGAGGAATGTATCTTACCTCCATGGGGAAAGTTTTCGTGGACTATGCAGAGACTATTTTGCAGCAGATTAACCAGTTGACCAATATGTCAGGAGAGATGGGGGTTCGGGAGGGACTCCATTTTTCTCTTGCTAATATGACCTTCCGATATGTGAATGATGCTGTTTCGAAATTGTGTCAAAATCACACAGGTGATGCGTTTGTTCTTCAGGTAAAAGAGGGACTGAGGGATAATGTAATCGATATGGTCTACAAGGACGAGTGTCAGATCGGCGTAGTTGGGTTCTACAGTTGCCACAAAAAGATTCTTTTGAGACAATTTGCTTCGAAGCAGTTACAGTATTATCGTCTAGATTCCCAGCCAATCAGCATTGTAGTGGGAAAGGGGAATCCACTTTATTACCTGACAGAAAACGAAGTGACCTCTGAAATGTTGAGAGGGCATATTTTTTTGGCGTATGATGAGCTGGGATTCGGACCATATTCTCAGATTCCCCGTATGCTGAATATTACTGAAGAATATTTTTCAAGACGAATCTATGTTTCCAATAGGGCAACTATCTATGAATTATTAGCGAAAACGGATAGCTTTACTATCATGACAACTAATCAGAAAGCATACCAACACACAGATTATTATCCAGATACACGATATTTTGTTATGAAAGGGACAACTATTTCTAGCGAAGTGGGTTGGATAAAAAGAAAGGATTATCAGCCCAATGCTCTGGCGATGGAATTTATCTCTATCCTTTCTTCCTATTACGCTTAAATACCATTGAAAGTTGTTATCAAATCCATAAAAGGAATCAGCCCGCTGGCTTAATAACAAAAATTTAAAGGGATGAACTATATGCCGGTTATTACATTTTTTCAAAAAAAAACGCACCAAGCTCAATAACTAAATATTTTGCAATGTAATATATTGCATAAAGAGGGAAGCGCTTTTTTGATAATTGTGTAATTGCGTCATAGGCAAAATGAGTTATATCGCATAAATGTTATACTTTTTTGCCGATTTTAATATTAAAAAAGTATAATTGTGCCTCTTCTTTATTTCCACTATTATAAATTTGCAGACTCTGCATTGTGGTTTCATAGAGAGATGGGTATATCGCGGTACCCCATCTCAAATAAATCAACGAGGAGGTCAGTTTATGGAAAAAGGGATAAAGAAGAGAAGATACAACCTTACAATCGGTATTGTGGCTGGTGCCGTAATTGGCCTTATTACCGGCTTGATCTTTCAAGAGAAAATGGCTGCTTTTAAGGTGGTGGGAGATCTTTTCCTCCGAGTGATGCAGATGCCCATTATTCTGTTGGTAATGTGTGCAGTTATGGATGCTGTAGGATCTCTTAATCCCAGGGAACTTGGCAAACTAGGAGGAAAAACCATTCTCCTTTTTGCTTTCACTACTGCTGCCGCCGGTACGATTGGTTTACTTCTTGGCATGATTATGAAACCTGGTGTCGGTCTGCAAACAGAAGGAATATTCGACCTGAGCGCTGTAACCGTACCTGAACCTGCCAGCTTTTCGGAGCAATTACTAGGATATGTATCCAATAATATGTTTGCTTCTATGTCCAGCGGAAATAATCTTCAATGTATTGTAATTGCTATCCTTTTTGGTATTGCGTTGAGCATCTATGGCAGCAAGCATGAGCGTAATCCCGTTTTGGAAGGAATTAAGGAAGTCAACAAAATTGTTATGCAATTGCTTTTTGTGGTAATTCAGTTGCTTCCCTTGGCAATTTTCTCTTTTGTCAGCTATGCAGTGGGTGTTATTGGACCTCAGGTATTGTCCACTCTGGCTAAACTGATTTTCAGCAATCTGGTGGGTATGATCGTTCTCACAGTTCTTTTTACTGTTGTTACATGTTGGTATTGTGGTGTCAGCCCGCTGAAATTTTTCCCCAAATTTGCTCGCACCGCGATTATCTGTATTATTTCCGCTTCTTCGGCCGTTGCCCTTCCTATTAAGATGGAAGACAGCGAAAGAAAATTTGGCATTAGCCCCCGGATCAATCGTTTGGTTGCTCCTATGGGTATGTCTATGAACACTGATGGAGCCGTTCTTTTCTTCTGTCTGTCAGCCATAACTGTTGCACAGATTTTTAATATCACCATGACTGCCGCGGATATGCTTACTCTGGTGTTGTTCTCAACGGCATTCAGCTTTGCCGCCATTTCTGTTCCTGGAGGTGGACTGGTTATGCTGGCTGTGGTCTTGGCCACTGTGGGTTTGCCTCCTGAAGGAATGGTTATTATTTCGGCCGCCGATTTCTTCCTTGGCCCCATTAGAACCATTAACAATACTGGCGATGATATTATGGTGGCTATGGTAGTTGCCAAGTCTGAAGGAGAATTTGATAAAGATATCTACAATGGTACGAAGGAATTTGTTCCGGATACTACGCTGTAATGGAAGTGACTTGCTTATACCGTGTGGCTGGAGGTAAAAAATGAATACATCCAAATGGGACGAAAAGATTCGCGCCGTTATGGAAGAATATCATCTGAATGGGGTCGCCCTTGCTGTGACAGACCGAGAAAGGACCATTTATTCACGGGGATATGGTTATCTCAGTGCCGATTCCCCTGAGATGCAGGTCTCTCCAGATGCGCTATTTCGTATCGCTTCGGTAACAAAGTTGACAGTAGGACTTCTTTGCATGAAGTTCTGCGAAGAGGGGATTCTGGACCTAGATGCACCCTTTACGCAATATGTCCCTTGGGTTACCCAGCAGGATATTCCTACAGCTCCGCGTATTACTCTACGCAGACTTCTGAGCCATTCTGCAGGATTGCCATCGGAATTTACCCCCGATGGCCCCCATGATGAGGATAAGCTGGAAGATGTTTTACGGGCTGCTTTTCCCAAGTTGGTACCCATTGCAGATCCTGATGATCGACTGTACTATTATTGTAACTGGGGAATCCGCATGATATCCTACATTCTTCAGCAGGTCGGAGGAATGCCATTTACAGCACTTGTAAAACGGTATATCCTAGAACCTCTGGGGATGACACGTTCGACCTTCACGTTATGTGAAGCAGCCACATGGCCTTTGGCGCTTCCCCATTGTGTAAACAGAAACGGTGAACCTGAGGTCGTCCATTTTATTCCTGTGAATGCAACCCGACACGCTGCGGGGGGACTCTTTTCCACGGCGAATGATCTTGCAAAGCTTGCTCGAGTTTTGCTGAACAATGGATATCCCTTGGTTTCTGCAGCATCGTTGGAGATGATGAAAACGCCTCAATGTAATCTGTATCTTGGGCATCGCAATGAATACGGGCTGACAATGCGTCTCAAAGAATATCGAGGACTTTCTTTGTGCGGTCACGACGGACAAAGTCCACCCTATTTTTCTTCTTTGTGGACTTGCCCAGAAAAAGAGATTGGTATTGTTGTTCTTACCAGTACTGAAACGGGTGAACCAGCTACTGATATTATTCCAAAATTCATTCTTTCTGACCTGTTTGATCTGCAGGAAAAAAGTGAAACGGTAGCAGTTACCAAGTCAGATATACAGTTGGTGAAAGCTCAGGAAGGTCTGTATTTAAGCGATTTCTATGGATTGATTCAATTGAAAGCTGAGGATGATCATCCGGTTCTGTATATTCAGAACCATTCATATCCGCTGACGAAACATGAACGTCCCGGTGTTTACTATTTTTCCATGGGGGATACTCGGATGTATGTCGGTTTGCCAGGAACTGACGGAGGTTCGTCTAATCATCTTCTTTTGAATGCTTATCTTTGCGGTAAAGTACAGTTATCCGCTGATTCGCCTCCTGTTTCACTGGACAAATACACTGGAGAATATGGAACCGTTCTGTGCCGATATAGTATTACGAGTCAAAATGGTGTGTTGTATGTTCAAAATGGTTCCCAGGCTGTCCGATATCCGTGTACATATGTATCTGGAGAAATATTCTCATGTTCTTTGGGTGCTGTAATTTTTGTTCGTTCCAACGGGGAATTGTCGGGAGTCCGGGTAGGAAGTTCTACAGTTCATAACAGACTACTGATCTAAGTATTCTGAGTGCATGATTGAAATGAGTGTTCTCAGGTCTGATAAAGTTATTCATTTTCTACAGGTTGAACTGTTGACGAAAACACAGATTAAAGTCAGGGGAAAAAAGAGTCAAAAAGATGGGATTTTGTGTTAAATAAGGAGGGGACTAACAACTTAAAAGCGCAGGAGGTAATATCAACAAACAATATAAGAGTTAATAAGTTATTACGGAAAAGAAAAAACAAAATGGACAGAGGGAAGCTGTCGCAAGAATTATATGAACAGAAAGGGGAAAATCTTGTGAAAACGGAATACATCCCTATGTCCAAATCAGAAACCCGGAGCGGAACCGATCTAAAGTGTTCCCGCTAGCCAAAAAATCCCGCCATGGGAAACCATGGCGGGATTTTTTCCACAGGGGGCTTTGCCCCCTATGTGGCGGAGGTTTTCTCCGCTTCGCTCAAAAAACCTCCTGTTCACCCCCACAGGGGAACAGCGGCAGATGCCATCCGGCCTGCCGCTGGATATGGTTCCCCAGGTGATCCGGAGGTTCAATGGGTCACCAAGCTTTTCCCTTTGCCCCAAAGCTGCACCCGCGTCCAGCCGAGCTAAACTGACCAGGTTAGCCACCAGGCAAGGGCCTGGCGCCAAGTCGCGCTCCGGGCCTTTTCCTTTTGCCCGAAATCGTCGCCCGCGTCTCGGCCAATCTAAACTGACCGCCTCCACCACCAGGCCAGGGCCTGGAGCTAAGTCACGCCCCGGCCTTTTCTTTTTGCCCAATCCGGCGGTTGAAACCCAGGGGACAGGAACCACTTTCAGAGGCTTTGTTTTTTCACAGCTGCGGATTTCCTTCCCAGGGAAGAAAGACGAGACCCTTTTTCCTCAACCTGGCAGAGTGATCTTTGCCAGGCAGCACTTTTTGTCGCCGTTCTCAGCGGTATACTCCATGACGCATACCATGGTGTCGGGGCAGAAGCCGATGACGTCGCTGAACACGGTTTCCAGCACCGTATTGCCGTTGCGGTCCAGCAGCAGGATGAGGCCGTCCTTGTTGGCGAAGGCGACATTTGTGCCGGGAATGAAATCTCCCACAGCGTCATATTCCGCCGGGATGATAAACTGACCGTCGCTCCCCAGATAACCCCATTTTCCATCCGCCGTGCTGGCCATGACAAGGTCATCCAGGCCATTTGCCCAAATGCTCCCCTCAAAGATGACGTTGCCCTCTTTGTCCAGGATGTTGTAGCACCCCGGGCCTTCATTGGTGGAAAGGAGATAGTAGCCCTCCTCCAGCCAGGCGGGAGCGGAAAGGGTGTTGTCATATTGAATCGGCAGCACCAATTGATTTTGTGTATCCACAAGCCCGTATTTGTTATTGAGCTGGCAGCAGGCGATACCCGTGGAATCAAAGTACGAGAGGGACTGGTACTGGGGCTGGATGGTTACGGTGCCGGCAGCCAGATCGGTGATGGCTCCCCACAGCTCTCCCTGCAGCACCGAAGCGGAATGTTCATAGAGATAGATTGCGTCCCAGGCCGGCTCCGCCGTCACCTTGCCGGAGGCGTCCATGATGCCCACCTTTCCATCCTTGGTAACAGTGGTGTATCCGCCGAGGAAATACCCAATATCATCCCAGACCGGATCCTGGAGACAAGCGCCGGTGCTGTCATACAGGGCATATTTTTCCCCGATCCTGACCCGAATCAGGTCCGGTGTGCCTTCCGTCTCCCCACGGCCCACCAGGTCATAGCTGTCGCAGGGGATGGAAGCCAGCTGCTGCTGTCCGTCGCTGATGGTCAGTATGCCGTTCTGGAACAGGACGTACCCGCCCCCGGTGCAGGTGGTCCAGCTTTCACCTTCCTTCAGCGTGAAGAGGACATTCCCCTGCAGGTCCAGGCAAACCTCCTGTCCCTCCTCGTTGAGGGCGGTGTAACCGCTGCTTCCTTCCGTCCCCTGATAGGCGGGGATCATTCTTGTATAGAGAAAGGGGATCATTTCCTGGCCAGTGTGAATGTCCACGACCCCTTCTTTGCCGTCCTTGGTCAGAAGAATCCCGCCGTTTTGGGCGTTCCAGTAGCCGTTGGGATTGCCGTCATAAATAAAATCGGTGACAATTTCTCCCTCAGGGCTGGCCACTGCGGTTTTGCCGTTCCGCTCCAGAAGGAAACAATCTCCCGTCAGGTATCCCCGGGGTCCTCCCTTGCCGGAATCCAGATGGGCGTCATATTGAGCCGGGGTCAGCAGCGTCAAACCATAGCCCTTGGCGGGGACGGCCAGAATGTCCGGCAAAGCCAGGGCGTCCGCCTCTTGTGCCACCAGGGAGGCAGAACCGGAGCTTTCTGCCGCCTGTAGGGAAGAGGAGGGGGCAGGCGCATCCTGGGCTTGGCTTTCACTTTCCCCGGCGGAGGATCCGGAAACCGGAGAGACGCCGCTGGTGGGGGATTGCTGGCATCCCCCCAACAGGAGCAGAAGGGTTAAAAGCAGAGCAAGTTGTTTTTTCATGAAAATCACTCCTTTTTCTGTAAATTTTAGCCAAATTTCACAGGAGTTCTTTTTCATTATAACGAAAATAAACAACGGAATATTGACCGGGGGGAAAATTTTTTAAAAAAAGGGATGGAGCGGGAGGGAGACTCCCGCCGCCTTGCGCTTTGGAGAGCCCCCTGCAAACTGGAAACAGGCGTTTTCAGCGGGGGCAGATTTTTCAGGAAGAAAAATAAAACAAAGGGATGGACCGGGCGACAATCGTCCAACCCATCCCCAAAAGGTTTGATACTGAAAACGCACAAGCGCTTTCAATGTTGCCGCTGCGCCGCTTTCCGGCAGCTGATTATTTCAGAGCCCCAACGCCTTTTGCCACATTGACGATAAAGTCCTGGGCATTGGTGAGCATACTGATGGCGCTGAGACTGCCCCGGTCCGCCAGCTTGTTGGTGACGAACTCGGAGGTATCGATGCAGTAGATATACAGGGGCCGAACCACGCCGTTCACCACCCGGAAGCTGGGGGTCATATTGCCGGTGGCAATGGTATGGAGCTGAGTGGCCAGGCAGATGACAGTGGTGGCGTCCCGGACCATATCCCGCATCCTGCTCTGTCCCTCGTAGGCGTTGCCGATTACCTCCGGCAGGGGGCCGTCGTCCCGGATGGAACCGGTGAGGACGAAGGGAACGTTCTTTTCCACCAGGGAGTAGATGATGCCGTCCTTGATGTTATGGTCCTTGATGAACTGGGGAATGGAGCCGCTGCGGCGCACCAGATTGATGACGTCCAGGTGGTTGTAATGGCCCTGGGGGCGGCTCTCCTGGGTGTAAATATCCTGGCCCAGAGCGGTGCGGAGCAGTCCTCCCTCCAGGTCATGGGTGGCCAGAGCGTTGCCGGCCATGAGACCCTGGACAAAGCCGCTTTCCACCAGAGCCTGCATGGAACGGCGGGCGTCATAGTCGAAGGAGAATGCGGGGCCCATCACCCATACCACCTTGCCGTGTTCCCGCTCATACTGAAGCAGTTGATACAGCTGGTCATAGTCCTTGGAAAAGGCGGTTTCCCGGGAACGTCCGGAACGGAAAGCGAACTGATCGCCTTCCTTGCCTTTCTCCTGAAAACCGGTGGCATGGAGATAGATTCCCTCCTCACAGTTTTCGGTGCGGCCCAGAATCACCCGGTCTCCCTTGCGGATGTTGCGGTTCTCCACCACATCCAGGCGGCCGTTTTCCCGGATCACCACGGAACTGTCCATCCGGCTCTCCTCAGCCAACACCCATTTGCCGTCAATTTTAAAGTATTCCGGATACATGGAGGTGCTGTGATAATAATCCGGGGCCACGCCGTCCATGTCCGCTACGGCCACTTTGACGTCTGGAGCCTCTGAAAATTTTGACTGGGTAAAATCAGGATGATGATAGGTTGGAATCTGAAATGCCATAGATAAACTGCCTCCCTTTCTCAAGATCAAATATGGGCTTATGGATTGGAGATCACCGTACCGCCCCGGCCCTCCATAGCCGGCAGCGCGTTATCCAATGAGGTGATGATGGCTTTTCTGCCAGGAGCTGATTCCACGAAACGGATCGCTGCCTGAATTTTAGGCAGCATGGAGCCGGCGGCAAATTGTCCCTGTGCGGCATATTCCTTGGCCTGGGCGGTGGTCAGATGATCCAGGTTTTGTTGATTCGGCAGGCCGAAGTGGATCGCCACCTGCTGAACCTCGGTGAGGATCATCAGGACATCCGCTTCCACCTGCTGAGCCAGAAGCTCAGCGGCGAAGTCCTTGTCGATAACCGCTGCCACGCCCTCCAGCAGGCCCTCTTTTCCCCGAACCACGGGGATTCCGCCGCCGCCGCAGGTGATGACGATGGTGCTGTCCCAGAGACGCTTAATGGTTTCAAACTCCAGGATTTCCCGGGGCAGGGGAGAGGGCACCACCCTGCGCCAGCCGCGTCCGGCGTCCTCCTTCATGGTGTATCCCCGCTGGACGGAGAGCAGCTCCGCTTCCTGGCGGTTATAGAAGGAGCCCACAGGTTTGGAAGGATACTGGAAAGCGGGATCGTCCCTGTCCACCAGCACCTGTGTAACCAGAGAGACCACCGGAATACGGCCCAGGCCCACCTGCTTGAGCGCCTCTTTCATTCCTAACTGGAGATGGTAACCGATGTAGCCCTGGCTCATGGCGTCGCAGACGTCAAAGGGCATGGGGGGCGTATCCCCCGCCGCCGTTTCAAATGCCTGCTGGATCCGTCCCACCTGCGGTCCGTTTCCGTGGACAACGGCGATTTCATAGCCTCCCAGGCTCAACTGGGCCAGGTGGCGGCAGGTATCCCGGACCACTTCCAGCTGGGCCTCAGCGGTGGGGGGAGTCCCCTTTCGCTGAAGAGCATTTCCTCCCAGGGCCACTACGATTTTTCCCTTACACACTCCCATTGGTCCGTCACCTTCCTTTAAGAAAGGGTGGCATAGATGACCGCCTTGATGGTGTGCATCCGGTTTTCCGCCTCGTCAAAGACCACAGACTGTCTGGACTCAAAGACCTCGTCGGTCACTTCCATCTCCGGCAGACCGAATTTCTCCGCGATCTGGGCGCCGATGGTGGTGCGGGTGTCGTGGAAGGAGGGCAGGCAGTGCATGAACAGAGCGGTATCCTTGGCGTTGGCCATGGCGGCGGCGTTGACCTGATAGGGACGCAGCAGCTTGATGCGGCTCTCCCAAACGCTGTCCGGCTCACCCATGGAAACCCAGATGTCGGTGTAAATGACGTCGGCGCCGGTGGTTCCTTCCTTGACGTCCTCGGTGAGGGTGACAGAGCCTCCCTCCTGGGCGGCGATGGCTTTGCAGGCCTCCACCAGCTCCGGAGCGGGGAACAGCTCCTTGGGAGCGCAGGCGGTGAAATGCAGGCCCATCTTGGCGCAGGCCACCATCAGAGAATTGCCCATATTGTTCCGGGCGTCTCCCATGTAGGTGAAGCGAACCCCTTTGAGGCGGCCCAGCTTCTCCTCAATGGTCAGCAGATCCGCCAGCATCTGAGTGGGATGGAACTGATCGGTCAGGCCGTTCCACACAGGAACGCCGGCGTAATCCGCCAGGGTCTGAACCAGCTCTTGGCTGAAGCCGCGGTATTCAATGCCATCATACATTCTTCCCAGCACCCGGGCGGTGTCGGGGATGCTTTCCTTTTTGCCCATCTGGGAGCTGCCGGGATCCAGGTAGGTGACGCCCAGGCCCAGGTCGCGTCCTGCCACCTCAAAGGCGCAGCGGGTGCGGGTAGAGGTCTTTTCAAAGAGCAGCACGATGTTTTTCCCTTCCAGGTAACGGTGAGGGGTGCCGGTGCG
Source organism: uncultured Oscillospiraceae bacterium (assembly GCA_949298535.1). Taxonomy (GTDB): domain Bacteria; phylum Bacillota; class Clostridia; order Oscillospirales; family Ruminococcaceae; genus Angelakisella. Next base: position 8,550 of record CASFXA010000013.1, on the reverse strand, counting down.
CTTGAGGTCCTTGAAATTTTTGGACAGGTCCAGCAGATACCGGATCTCCCGGGGAGAAAAGTCCAACAGTTTGAGAAAACTTCTGCCGCGCAGATTGACTGCCATAACAAACAACTCCTTTTATTATTGTATCAGAATTTTTACCGAGAGCAAGGGATTCGCCGGGGGAATCCGCCAGCGGACGGCCCCTGCCTTTTTGTTCTTGGGGAAATGGGGGACGCCTGGAAATTTGTTCTCTCAGCCTTCCCGCACAAAGGGCATACTCATGCAGCGGGGACCTCCGCGGCCCCGGGACAGCTCGGAGCTGGGAATCTCCAGTACCGTCACCCCATAATCAGCCAGAATACGGTTGGTGATGCTGTTGCGGTCATAAACCACCACTTTGCCGGGGGCGATGCACAGGGTGTTGGAACCGTCGTTCCACTGCTCCCGCTCGGCGGCGATGCGGTCCTGGCCGCCACAGTGGATGAGGGTCACCCGATCCAGTTCCAGCAGCTCCGCCAGCACCGTATCCAGGGGCTTTGTCCGCTCCACCGTCCGCACTCCGCCGCTGCCGTCCCGGGACAGCTGATAGATCCGCAGGGTTTGGAGAATACCGGGATGGATGGTGAATTTATCGGTATCCACCTGGGTGAAGACGGTGTCCAGGTGCATATAGGCCCGCATACTGGGGATGTCCAGGGCCAGGATGGTGTTGACGGCGCAGCCTTCGGTGCGGAACAGGTTGCTGGCCAGCAGCTCGATGGCCTCAGGTGTGGTCCGTTGAGAGATGCCGATGGCCAGGGTTTGAGCGTTAAGGTTGAGGATGTCCCCGCCTTCAATGCTGAAGGGGAGGGAAGGCTGATAATACAGGGGAACCTTGCCGGCGTAATCCGGATGATAGTTCAGGATGTACCGGCCATAAATGGTTTCCCGGCGGCGGGTGGCGGAATACATCCGGTTGAGGCTTACGCCCCGTCCAATGGTAGCGAAAGGATCCCGGGTGAAGTAGAGGTTGGGAATGGGCTCCAGCACAAAGCGGTCCTCCCGGCGCACCATCTCTGAAAGGGTGGAGCTGGCGGGACGGCGCAGTTCCGACAGGTTGATGCCCGCCATGGTCCGCAGCACCAGCTCCTGTTCGTCTTCAATGTCCATCAGCAGCCGGAACAGTTCCTGCTGGTAGTTGAGAGCCACTGATCCGGCCTCCTGAATGAAATCCCGGATGAAAGCGGATTTCAGCTGAGGATCCTGTCTGAGGGTCTGGGCCATCAGCTCCTCCAGGTACAGCACCGTCACCCCTTGTTCCCGAAGGGTGCGGGCAAAGACGTCATGCTCCCGCTGGGCGGCGGCCAAATAAGGAATATCGTCAAAAAGCAGCCGTTCCAGAGCGTCGGGGATCAGATGCTCCAGCTCCCGTCCGGGGCGGTGGAGCAGTACTTCCTTGAGGGGGGCGATTTCGCTTGTGACATGAATGGCCAAAGGGCAAAACTCCTTTCTGATGCGATGAGGGCGCTGTGGCAGAGAGGCTGCCGCGCCGAACCGGATATTTTCTTGACGATTTTATTGTATCGGATTCTCCGGCTTTTTGCGGGACAAATAGGGGGAAGACGAGGGTATTTTAACGTTCTTTTCCGGGGGAAAAAAGAAAGAAAATGGCCCTTTTTCTCCCGTTGTTCTCAAGAGAAAAATGTGTTAAAATACAATAAGAAAAGGGCGAAGTGTCCCTTCAGACTGCCGAAAATCTGTCTGGAAGAAAAGGTGACACCTCAAATCAGGGCAGATGCCTGATTTTAACCCATTCTCCCGCGCCCGCGGGCTCTGGGAACCGGAGAAATTCGGGGAGACCAAAGCCTCCGGAAGCGTGTCAAACCTTTGGAGCGCGTTCAAAGGACAGGAGGTCTCTGCTGAAAGAAAAGATTCCACCGGAAAGGAGGGAGCGCCATGTCCCGTACCGTGCAGATGCAGCCGGGATTCTGTTCTCGTCTGGATCAGGGGACCCTTTGCGGCTTTGATCGGGAGGTGATTGAAGCCCCCACCGCGCCGCTGCTCCATCAGGGGGCCAGGTTTTTGTTCATCAATCAGGGGGAGGGGATTCTGCGGCTGCAAAACGCCGACTATTCCCTTCGCCCCGGAGCGCTGGTGGCCATTCTTCCCTGGCAGTTGAGCCAGGTCATGCAGGTGGACAGCCCCCTGGGTTATTTTATCCTCCGCTATCAGCTGGATACCATCAATGAGGTGGTCAAATCCATCTGCAATGTCCGGGGGGAGGCGGTAAAACTGCTGGAGGAGATGGAGAACAGCCCGGTGGTTTACTGCGGGGAGCAGGATGCCGCACGGGTGCGCCAGCTGTTGCTGACCCTTCAGCAGGAGACGGAAGAAGGGGAACAGCCCCTCCGGGAGATCTATGAGGTCAGCCTGCTGACCCAGCTGATGGTGCTGTTTTGCCGGGCGGGCCAGCAGGAGAACCGGAATTTTGGCCGTCCCCGGCAGCAGGTGGACAAGTCGGAGATCTTCCGGTATCTCTATACCCATCTCAATGAAAAGATTACACTGCAGAGTCTCTCCGGAATTTTTTATCTCAGTCAGTCCGCCATCCGGCTGTATATTCGGGAAATGACCGGCCTGTCCTTTTTTGACCTGTTGGGGGAAATGCGGGTGGCCCGAACCATCAATTTTCTCCTGTATACCGATCTGACCCTGGAGGAACTGGCGCAGATTCTGGGATATGTGGACGCTTCCCACATCTCCAAGGTGTTTTCCGCCCGAATGGGGATGCGGGCGGGGGAGTACCGCCGTACCTATCAGAAGGTGGGGGAGATTTGCAAAATACGGGAAAGCCGCCTGGGGTATGAAGTGGTGGCATGGATCTACCGCAACCATACCGAGGCGCTGACAGTCCATACGGTAGCCAAGCATTTCGGCATCACCACGGAAGAGCTGCATCGGCTGCTGCTGTATCAGGTGGAAAAGAACTTTGAGAGCTTTTTAAATTATGTCCGGGTTCTCCACGCCAGCCAGCTGCTGGCGGAGACCGACGCTACCATCACCGCCATTGCCATGGAGGTGGGATACAACACCGTCAAATCCTTCACCCGGAATTTTCTCCGCTTCCAGGTGATGACCCCCAGCCGTTACCGGGAGCAGGCGCTGCAGGCCCGCAGGGATGGAAAGTTTAAGAAAAAAGAAAAGGACATTTAACGTCCGGAAGGAATACAGGAGGAGGACATGGAATACCAGGAGATCAATGCCGCCACCATTGACGGCTGGTGCCGCCAGGGATGGCAGTGGGGCAAACCCATTACCCATGAGGAGTACGTCAGGGCACAGGGGGGACAGTGGGAGGTTTATCTCACCCCTACCAAAGCGGTTCCCCACAAATGGCTGGAGCCGCTGGCAGGAAAGCGGGTGCTGGGGCTGGCCAGCGGCGGAGGACAGCAGATCCCTGTTTTTTCCGCTTTGGGAGCGCGGTGTACAGTGCTGGACTATTCTCCGGTTCAGTGTGAAAGCGAACGGATGGTGGCCCGGCGGGAAGGATATGAGGTGGAGGTGATCCGGGGGGATATGACCAAGCCCCTTCCCTTTGAGGGGGAGACCTTTGATTTGATCTTTCACCCGGTATCCAACTGCTATGTGCGCCAGGTGCGGCCTATTTTTCAGGAATGTGCCCGGGTGCTGAAATGGGGCGGAGTGATGCTCTCCGGTCTGGACCTGGGGCTCAACTATATTTTCGATGAGACAGAAACCTTTGTCAGCCACAGTCTTCCCTTTGATCCGGTGGCGGATCCGGAGCTGATGAAGAAGTGTCTGGCGGCGGACGAGGGGGTGCAGTTTTCCCACACCCTGGAGGAACAGCTGGGCAGCCAGCTGGAAGCGGGGCTGATCCTTACCCACCTGTATGAGGATACCAATGGGGAGGGAAATCTCCACGACCATCATATTCCCACCTTCGCAGCCACCCGGGCGGTGAAGGTCTCTGGGGAGCTGCTGCGCGCCTTGACATTGTGAGGGGAAACAGGTATGATGAAACAAAAGTGAACAACAGGGGGAGCTTGTACGGCAGGCTGAGAGGAAGCGGTTGCGCTTCGACCCCGGAACCTGATTTGGGTAATGCCAACGGAGGGAGACGCAAAAAGCGGCGGGAGAGGCAGAAACCCCTTCCGTTTTTTTGCGGCCAAAACGGTCTTTCCACCGATGGGCCGGAAGGAGGGCCTCGGGGGCATTTCCACTCATGACAGGCGCAGGGGCAACAGGGAGAAAAACCGTTTGAATGATGAAATCGCTGCCGGGAGCTTTCCCGGGACACACGAAACAGCAAGGAGAGGATGACATTGGTAACAGCACTCACCATCGCGGGAAGCGATTGCAGCGGCGGAGCGGGAATTCAGGCGGACCTGAAAACCATGACCGCCCATAAAGTATATGGCATGAGCGCCATCACCGCCCTGACGGCGCAGAACACCACCGGCGTTTCCGGAATCCTGGAGGTGCCGCCGGAGTTTCTTGCTCAGCAGCTGGACAGCATTTTCACCGACATTCCCCCTCAGGCGGTAAAGATCGGGATGGTGTCTTCCTCGGAGCTGATCCAGGTCATCGGAGAAAAACTGAAGGAGTACCGCGCTCCTCACATCGTTTTGGATCCGGTGATGGTAGCCACCAGCGGCGCGCGCCTCATTCAGGAGGAAGCGGTGGAGGCCCTTTGCCGGTACCTCATTCCCCTGGCTGAGGTGATTACCCCTAATATTCCGGAGGCGGAGGTCCTTTGGGGACATCCCATTGGGGACGCCAGGGAGATGGAACAGGCTGCTGCCGCCATTGGCGCCAAATGGAACTGCGCCGTGCTGTGCAAGGGCGGCCACCGGGTTCAGGATGCCGACGATCTGCTGTGGCGGCAGGGTGAAAGCCGGTGGTTTCATGGCCGCCGGATCCAAAATACCAACACCCATGGCACAGGCTGCACCCTTTCCAGCGCCATTGCTTCCAATCTGGCGCTGGGTCTGCCTTTGGAGGAAGCGGTGGGACGGGCCAAGGCCTATCTATCCGGAGCGCTGGCCGCGATGCTGGATCTGGGAAAAGGCTCCGGTCCGATGGACCACACCTTCGCCATTCCCTCCGGCGGATGGGAGCAATAAGACGGAAAAAAGGAAGAGAAGCTCCTCCGGAGACGTTACCGGTACCATCCTTCTGCACTGCAAAAAGCCCGCGCTGGTCAAACAAACCGGCGCGGGCTTTGCTGAATCTGGGCGGGACAATGGGGCCTGGCCATCAGATTTCAGGGCCAAACCAAAAATGTCTCCATACGTCAGGGATAGGGACGTCCTTTTTGTCTGTTTTGGTCTTCCACTCCTGTGACAGGGCTGCAAACGTCGGCGGTCCGGCGATTTTGGGACAGGGACAAGAAAGAGCGGCAAAGACGCTCTTGGTGAGGATCCGGCTGCCCTGAACGGGTCTGTCGCCTGAAAGGATCAGATTTCAGAGGGCTTTTCCTCCTTCCGGAGTGAATTTTTTGGCGCCGCCGGTTTTGACGAGAGTCAAAAACAGTCTCCGCGCCCCGGAGAGATGGGAGATGTCCCCTGCCTCTTATAATGACTCCTCCACTGACGGCTGATCCCCAAGGGCCTTCCCGGGGACTGTTTCATCCCCGTCTTTTTCGCCTTTTGGGGAGAGGGAGGGCAGCTGTTCCCAGGCTTCTTTGAGAGCTTCCGGCGTGTTGGGGGTTCCCTCCAGAACCCGTTCCAGCAGCCAGCGGAGAGTTGCTCCCAGCTGAGGCCCAGAGGGAATCCCCCACGCCATCAGCTCCCGGCCCCCTACCACCAGCTGGGAAACAGTCAGGCAAGCCTGTTCCTCCAGCAGTCTTTCCATCAGCTCCCGGGCCTGAGCCAGTTCCGGCAGCTTTGCCTCTTTAGTCTGGGGGCTGTGGGCAAGAATGTCTGCCTGGCGCAGCGCCAACAGCTTTTGGGTCAGCTCCGGCCCCAGTTTTCCCAACAGCCGGGCCATGGCTTTTCTGGTTTGGGGGAGCGGATTGTCGTGGCAGCGGACCAGAATGGTTACCTGCCGCAGCGTTTCACCGTCAGCCTTCAGCCGTTGCAGACAGCTCTGGACCATTTCCGCCCCCAGCGGCCCGTGGCCCAGATAGTGCGCGGCTCCTGTTTTGTCCCAGCTGCGGCAGCAAGGCTTTGCCACATCGTGAAACAGAGCTGCCAGCCGGATCGTCGCCTCCTGAGGGCAGCCGTCCACCACCTGGCAGGTGTGTTCCCACAGAGTCAGGAAATGATGGGGATTGTGCTGGTCATATCCCTCCAGGGGGAGCAGTTCCGGCAATATGGTTCCCATTATCGATAAGGAGTTTAACAGCGCTTTGCCTGCCCAGGGCCCCGCGAGGAGCTTTTTCAGCTCTGTCAGCACCCGTTCCCCGGCCACTGTTTTCAGCAGTTCTTTCCGGTCAGTCATCCCCTGAAAGGTTTTGGCTTCAAGGATAAAGCCATACTGGGAACAGAAACGTAAGGCCCGGAGCATCCGCAGAGCATCCTCCTCAAAGCGGAGAAGGGGTTGCCCCACGCACCGCAGCACTCCCGCCTCCAGGTCCGCCTGGCCGTTAAAATCATCCCGCAAGCCCCGAAGCGGGCTCCAGGCCATGGCGTTGACGGTGAAATCCCGCCGGGCCAGGTCAGCGTGCAGATCGGTGACAAAATGGACCTCATCCGGACGGCGGTGGTCAGTATAGGCTCCCTCGGTGCGGAAGGTGGTTACCTCCACTGGCAGCCCCTCTGTGAGAATGGTGACGGTGCCATGACGAAGGCCGGTGGGAATCACTGAACAGCTGTCCCCAAAGAGGGCCTGGACCACGGAAGGAGGCGCAGCGGTGCAGATGTCCCAGTCAGAGGGCTTTTTCCCCAACAGGCTGTCCCGGACGCATCCCCCCACAGTCCAGGCTTCCCATCCGGCCTGCTCCAGCCGATTTAGGATCATCAGTACCCCCTGGGGAGGAGCGAATTTTTTTTCATCAGCGGTCATAGGGGCGCCTCCTTGGTCTCGGATGCCCTTATCATAACACACGGGCGGGGAAAATCAAGACGATTTCCGGTCTCGTGGGGGGGAAGGGGGAGAGCCGCTGCCGGCAGGAGAAAGCGGTTGTTTTTCCATGGGTCTGAGGAGAGAAATCTCCGGCGCGAATCTGCTGAAAGGAAATTTCAAAAACTTTCTGGATTTCGTTTGGGATTCCTCTTGCAATCCATTGTGAAAGATGGCAAAATTATAGGGTGAATTTTCTCCCCTTTGCTGAATTTAAAGCAACAGGAGGAGAATGATCCAGAAGGAGGAAATTATGGCGCATCAAACGGTTCTGATTGTGGATTTTGGAGGCCAGTATAACCAGCTGATTGCGCGCCGCGTCAGGGAATGTGGCGTGTATTGTGAGGTTCATCCCTACACCACGCCCCTGGAGGAGCTGCGGGCGAAAAATCCCATCGGTCTGATTTTCACCGGTGGTCCGGACAGCGTTTATCTGGAGGGTTCTCCCAAGGTGGATCCGGAGATTTTCACCTGGGGCGTACCGATTTTGGGCATCTGCTATGGCTGCCAATTGATGTCCCACACCCTGGGAGGACGGGTGACTGCGGCTCAGGACGATTCCGCCCGGGAGTACGGCAAGACGGTGACCTATTATGATACCTCCTGCCCCATTTTCAAAGGCCTTCCGGAGCAGGGGATCTCCTGGATGAGCCACGGAGATTATATGGCGGCCATTCCGGAGGGCTTTCAGCTGGTGGCCCATTCCGACGCCTGCCCCAATGTGGCTATTGCGGATGAAAAACGGGGATTTTATGGAGTACAGTATCACCCTGAGGTCAATCATACCGAGAATGGCCTCAAGATGATCCGCAATTTCCTTTATGAGGTCTGCGGCGCTGTGGGCGACTGGACCATGGGTAATTTCTGCAAGACCACCGTGGCCCGGCTGCGGGAGGAGATCGGCGGCGGCAGAGTGCTGTTGGCCCTTTCCGGCGGCGTGGACAGTTCCGTGTTGGCGGCGCTGTTGGCGGAAGCCATCGGAGATCGTTTGACCTGTGTTTTTGTGGACCATGGTTTGATGCGTAAAAACGAAGGGGACGAGGTGGAGGCCGCCTTCTCCAAGTGGAAGGTGAATTTTGTCCGGGTGAATGCGGAGGATCGCTTCCTTATCAAGCTGGCCGGTGTTTCTGAGCCGGAAAGCAAGCGGAGAATCATTGGCGCAGAGTTTGGGTATGTGTTCCGGGATGAAGCGGAGCGTTTCCATATTACCAACGAGGATTTTCTGGCACAGGGAACCATTTATCCTGATGTCATTGAATCCGGTAAAGGAGACGCAGACGTTATCAAGAGCCACCACAACCGCCTGTTGCCCCCGGAGGTGGTCGCCCGTTTTAAAGGCGTGCTGGAGCCGCTGTCTCTGCTGTTCAAGGACGAAGTCCGGCAGCTGGGAAGAGAACTGGGTCTTCCGGAATACATGGTCATGCGCCAGCCTTTTCCGGGGCCTGGTTTGGCGATCCGCATTATCGGCGACATCACCAAGGAAAAGGCGGATATGCTCCGGGA
>CASFXA010000012.1 GCA_949298535.1 uncultured Oscillospiraceae bacterium | reverse complement strand
GAAGCCGTACTCCGCGGCCATTTCCTCTGCTGTTTTTCCGGTAATGGTGATGTGAAGGATGCGCTCTGTGTATCCATCATTGGCCCCCTCGCTGCTTTCCGGGTGGTCGATTTCCTCCACTTCGTGGGCAACGGCATTCATCAGTTGCTCGCACAGAGACATGATGAACTCGCTTTTCAGCGCCAGGGGATTCTTACCGTCACCATACCCCGCCGACAAGTCCAGGGCGTTGATGTAGCTGCACTGGTCGCTGGAGGCGGAGATGGTAACGACTTCGCCGCCCAGCGCACGAACCAGGGCGCCGTACTCTCGCTCCGGGTCTACCACGATCACGTCGTGGTCTGTGCCAAGGATCAGCGACGTCAGCTCCTGCTTTGCCGCCATGGACTTGCCGGAGCCGGGTACGCCGAAGAAGAAGCCGTTGCCGTTGAGGAGATTGGCCCGGTTACAGATAATCAGATTGTGGGAGACAGCATTGACGCCATAATAGACTCCGCCCTTGTCCTGGATCTCCTGGGCCTTGAAGGGCATGAGGACGGCAGTGCTTTCGGTGGTCAGGCTGCGCATGGCATCCACCCGCTGGAGACCGTAGGGCAGCACAGTATTGAGGCCGTCCTCCTGCTGATATTTGAGGGTGGAAATCTGACAGCCACGGCCCTGGCCGATGGAAACCAGCGTTTCGGTGTCCTGATCCAGCTGCTCCAATGTGTCGGCCAAGTGGGTGATCGTCACCTGTCCCAGCATCAAGCCCTGGTCACGGGTGGTCACATCGTCCATCAGCTCGCGGGTCTGGAGGCGGCTTTGCTCCAGATGGTACGGGATGGTGGCGTTGAAATTGTTGAGAGAATTCTGCCGCTGGGTAAAGCGGCCTACGTCCGATTCAATGGCCATAATCCGCCGCTGGATCTCCTTCACCACTTCATCGGTGGGAATGGGCAGAAGGTTGATGGAGATCATCATGTTCCGGGGCAGGTCACTCAGCTCCGTAATCATCTCATCCTTAATGAAACTGGCACAATCCCGGAGAAACAGGACACGGCCCACCTGATCTCCAATCTCATAGTGGTCTTTATAGAAAGTCATGCAGTCCGGGGCAATGGCGTCCCGGAAGTCATTACCCCTGTGAGCGATGCGGTTGAGATCGAAGTAAAAGTCCGGGTCATTGGGACGGAAGAAGTCATGGAACAGCCGCATACGCTCCACCACGTTGGTATCTCGCACCATAACATCCATGCGAGACAGGTAAGTGCTCAATTCCGTGCCCACACGATTGAAGAAGGCACGGGCCTCCTCAATGTTTTTCCGCTCCACAGAAATGGTGATGTACTTTTCCTGGGTGAGATTGTTGCTGTTTGCCGCATTTTCTGTCAGAATGTCATTGTATTCCACCCGGTAGCGATCCCTGCCGTCGCCAGCCATCTGCATCAGCAGGTTGCGGCTGAACTCCTGCTGGTTCATGGTGCGGTTAAACAGGGTGATCTTCACCAGCGCCCACACCGGCAGAGAGTTGAGGAAAGCGCAGTAGCTGAGAAACAGCGCCTCCTTCTTTTCCGGCCCAGCCACCGCATAATTGACGTCAAAAAATCGCCAGGTCTTGGAGTAAAGACCGGCGACTTCAAAGATGCCGTCCTTATGCACTTTTTTAATGGGGATAGACTGCTGGGCGCTGCGGGGGACAAAAAACTTTTCGTGGTTGGGGTTTTTCCCCTTAAAGGGTTTAATCATTTCTTCTTTCCCTCCTGTCGCTTGGTTTCTGGGATAAAACAGTTTTGTGATTTCCAAACACGGTGATTGGACAGCAGGAAGCAGGACTTGAACCACACCCAGGCGAATTTCTCCAGCTTCATGCCGTTATACTGGAAAAAGCCAGCCACCGCAAAGGGAGCAGCCCCCAAAATGCAGATCCAGCTCACCGATTCCCGGCCCATGAACCTGCTGAGCAGCGCATACAGCCCCAGGGCGGTTCCAACCGCCAAGGCGGAGCAGAAAAACTGCCGCATGGTCAGGCCGAAGAAGATGGTTTCCTGATAGGTCAGGATTTCCTTGTTGATTTTGATTTCCATAGATCACACTCCAAACATTTCTTTGGCGATGCGGTCGGCAGCTTTCACAAGCCCAACCAGCACCAGAAGGTTGAAGATGGTTTCACCCAGATAGCTCCAGACCTGCGTGATGACTGCCGCTTCTGCGTCAATGACGGGGGTGCCGCTGGAGACATAGGCGGTGAAGATGATGCAGGCCAGCACTACCACGGCCCCCTCCATGCAGACACCGATATAGCTTTTGAGAAAGGACTTGCCGATAAAGGAAGTGCTTTCTCCCGCAAAGGAGGAAAGGGCGATGGGCGAAAGGGCGGCGTACATATAGAGCTTGAAAAAACGGCCATAGACCGTGAGAATCATAATAAAGGCCAGCACCGTTACAAAGAGACTGCCCAGCAGCGTGACCAACCACAGGGGGATACTCTCCAGAAAGCCCAGGCTGTTGATGGCATCAATGATTTCGGCTGGCATGGTGATAGAGGCTCCATCGGCACCGCCGATGCTACCCGCTGCGGTCGCTACAATGCCGTTGCACACCGCAAAGATTTTCGTCAGAAAATCCAGTCCATAGGTAATGGCCACCTTCGCCAATACAAATTGGATCAGGTGGCGCACCACATATTCCGGTCGCTGGAAATCTCGGAAGCTGGCGGCGCTCCGAAAGAGACTGATAGCGAAAAATAATACCAGCAGACCGTAGCCGATGGCCTGCATCCCTCCGTTGATGGTGACGATGGTGCTCCAGATGGTGCCGCCCTTGAAGGTTTCCGGCGACTGGGTCAGCAGGCCCCACATTTCCTCCATTTTGGTGTTCCATGTGGTAAAAGCGTTTTGTAGGTTGTCTACAACCCAGTTGTTGTCCAAATTGATTCACCTCCATGTGGTTGAAAATTGTGGATGGAGTATTGTAATTGAGAAAATAGTTATGGTGGTTCCTGTTGATTTTTTCGTTTCTCCTGCATATAATAGAAGTAGGGAAAATCCTACTTTCCATACTTTTAGAAGGGTGGTGCAAACCATGTTAGCAAAGGCATTTGTGGACAACGCAAAGGTCATGGCAAAGGGACAAGTTACCATTCCGAAGGATGTCCGGGATGTCCTCGGTGTGGCAAGCGGTGATAGGGTTACTTTCGTAGTGGAAGGGAACACAGTTCGCATTGTCAATTCCGCAGTGTACGCCATGCAAATGCTCCAGCAGGAAATGGCTGGAGAGGCAGAACGCACCGGCCTGACTTCAGATGATGATGTTATGGCGCTTGTGAAAGAATTGCGGGACGAGGACGAAAAGGCATGAGAGTTCTGATTGACACCAACGTCCTTATTTCAGCGGCATTAAGCGCCGGTGGAACACCATTCCAAGCGTATGTAAAAGCGGCCACCTATCCCAACCATGGACTGATCTGTGAGCAGAACGTGGATGAAATGAAGCGAATCTTCAACAAGAAATTTCCGCACCGTCTGACGGCGCTGGATAAATTCCTCTCAGTTGCTCTGCTGACGCTGGAGCTAGTCCCGATTCCAGCAGACGAAAACGTGTCGGAAACACAAATCCGAGATGTCAATGACCGCCCCATCCTGCGTGCGGCGATTGCGGCAAAGGCCGATGTGCTCCTTACCGGCGACAAAGATTTTTTGGAGTCTGGTGTGAAAAATCCAGCGATTATGACGCCAGCAAAATTTTTGGAATATTGACCGATTGCAAAAGGCAGCGGGCCGGGGCGGTGATCCCGGCCCGCTACTCTTTTCAGCGATGGCAGAGCGGTCATTTTTTAGATAGCGCCGATGGTGGTCAGGATCTCCTTGGCGAAGGCGATCATCAGCCCACCGAACAGGCAGAGGAAGCCCTGGGTGCGCTGGCTGGCATCGTGGGACTGGATGCTCATGCCCACCTGGACAATGCCCCAGCCCAGGATGATGACGCCAATGGCCTTGATGATGTTGAAAATGAAGGCGGACAGACTGCCAACACTCGTAAGCGGATCAGAGCCGGCGGCCATAGCGGGCACC
>CASFXA010000011.1 GCA_949298535.1 uncultured Oscillospiraceae bacterium | reverse complement strand
CAGGGTGAGGTTCAGATTCTTTCCGCTTCCGGCTACCGCACAGCCCGTATGCTCATGAGCGGATCTGCTTTTCTCTAATCTTCTCATACACAAAACGTTGGGGCACGGCCAATCAGCCGTGCCCCAACGTTTTATATCCTTCATAAAAGGGCTCCCGCACTGTCGTGGTCAAAATTCCTTGGACATCTCCGGCGGTCCAGGGGCAAATGGGTCTTCTGAAGCCGAACCTGCTTCCCGCGTCGTTTTTCTCGCTGCCTTCCAGAAACATCCTTGCCGGAAGCCCGCCCCCTCTGCGGAAAACGCCGAAGGACCGGACAGGAGGGCAAAACAAGATGCTCTCAGGGACGAGAACCCAGGCAGGGCCTGTTTTTCTCCACCTCCGGCTCTTTCACCCTTTGTTCACTGAGGGCAGGCCTGATTTTTGACAAATTGGATCTCCCTGGATTTCCGCTCCTGCGGATGCAGGTTGGGGAAGTAAAATCAGCCGCTCTCTCCTGTCGTTATGAGTTTGGATTTCATTCGTCTTTTGAAGCAGGTGTTTCAGACCTCAGAAAAACAAAGGGGCGCAGCCACAAGCCACACCCCTTTACTCTAAATTGAATTCAGACTGAAAGACGTACCCCCGTCAGGCGGAGATCACCGCTTCCAAAAGAAACAAGGATCGCCACATCAGCGGCTCTCGCCACCCAGGGCCCCCAATTTTTTTGCACATTCAGCACAGACATTTTTGTCTGCAAAGTCAACCAAGTTTTCCCGACTGCCGCAAAAGATGCAGTTGGGAGAATATTTCTTCAGAACAATTTGTTCTCCTTCCACAAAGATCTCCAGATCGCTTTTCAGGTCGATGTCCAGCGTGCGGCGGAGTTCTACCGGCAGAACAATACGGCCCAGGCTGTCAACTTTACGGACAATCCCGGTAGCTTTCAAAATATCGCCTCCAAATCTTAGGTTATTTTTCTTCCTAATTATATCCTATCTCCCAGGAAAAGACAAGACAGATTATGTGGAATAGTTTTTAAAATTTTGGAATATATATGAAATATCTGTTCCTATTTTTAAAATAGTTTGTAAACCTTACATATAATGGAAGATAAAAGTGCAATTTTTCCGCAAAACTGCAACTAAGGGGGAGCTCTGCCTTGATGGGATGGATTTTAGGGGGAATGTTGGCGATCTCTCTGGCTGCCGGGGCCCTGGGGGGAACCATGGCTCAGGTCTCCCAGGGGGCTATGACCGGCTGCGGTGAAGCGGTGGAACTGGCTCTGAGTTTGGCGGGAATGTTGGCGCTGTGGGGGGGCCTTATGGCCATCGGAGAGGACAGTGGCTTGACCCAAAAGGTCAGCCGCGCCCTCTCCCCGGTGACTGGTTTCCTCTTTCCCTCCTTGCAGGAGGGGAACAAAGCCCGTCAACTGATCGCCATGAATATGACCGCCAACCTTCTGGGCCTGGGCAACGCGGCCACTCCTCTGGGGCTGGCCGCTATGAAGGAACTGGACCGTCAAAGCGGTCATTCTGGAAAAGCCACCCGGGAAATGGTGACCTTTGTGGTCCTCAACACCGCTTCCATTCAGCTGCTTCCCGCCACCAATGCCCTCCTTCGGATGCAGGCCGGCTCCCAGGCCCCTCTGGAAATTCTGCCGGCGGTATGGTTGACTTCCGGAGCAGCCATAACGGTCTCGCTGCTGCTGGTCAGGAGAGGGGGAAGGAAAAAATGATGGCTGCCGCCACACAGCTGTTGCTGCCGGCACTGGTGACAGGAATCTTCCTCCATGGACTGTGGAAAGGCGTTCCTGTCTTCGATTCCTTTCTGCGGGGCGCCGGAGAGGGGCTGAAAACCGCCTTCTCCATCACTCCCGCCTTGGTCTGCCTGCTGACGGTATTATCCATGTTCCGCGCCTCCGGCGGACTGGACCTGCTTTTGTGGGCGGTCTCGCCGGTAGCCGCTCTGTTTAAAATTCCCGGGGAAGTGCTGCCTCTGGCCATGATGCGCCCGCTGTCCGGCAGCGGGGCGCTGGTTTTTTTCCGGGAAGTGCTGGAACGCTGCGGTCCCGACAGCTTTTCTGGCCGGGTTGCCAGCGTGCTGATGGGGTCCACCGAAACCACCTTTTACACCATCGCCGTTTATTACGGCGCGGTAAAGGTTCGGGATACCGGCTTCACCCTTCCCGCAGCTCTGGCGGGGGATCTGACCAGTTTGTTGGTGAGCGGATGGGCGGTTCGTCTCTTTCTGGGAGGGCCCTGATCGGGAGCCTATTGCTCTTCTTCCCACTTTCTTGGCCTGCCGCCCGCCTTGAAAAAGGTTTTCCTTGCCAAAATTCTTCCGGTTCAAAGCATCCCTTCCCTCCAGCTAACCGGCATTTCTCCCCAAGAACTTCTCCAAACCTTTGCAGCGGCGCCTGATTGCCTCTCCCCGTCCCTGTCTGCTGACAGCAAAGGAGACTGATCCGCCTGCTTTGGAAATTACTTTTCCTCCCCATCCTCGCGGCACCAGAGGGATTTGTTCCTTTCTTGGGCAGAATCCCAAGCCTCCAGGCCGCCAAAGGGGAAAACAGCCTGCCGTTCCTTTTGCCGGAGGATGTGGCGGGTATTTTGGACAAAAAACAAGCCATAGCTTCCCTCACCCAGAAAGAGCAGCCCGGCTTTGGAATGGAATGTTGAACCCTGTCAGCGGGGGATGTTGCGACATCCAGGTGAAAATTTCCCTGCTTCTTTTGGCGACGGCATGGGGATAGGGCTGCCAGACGGTCAATGCCCAGTAGGGTGAAATCCACTTCCGGAAAAGATACGCCTGCCATCTCTGGCGATAGTCCACCTTGAATGAACTGTTTAAAATTCTCTCTGCTCCGGGATGCTTTTCCTGATCGGTGGTGAACATGATCCTGCACTGGCACCCAGGAGAGAAAATCCTGCTTGAAAAACACGCAAAACATCCCTGCGCCTTATGGGGAGAGGCTTCCTGTTCTTCGCAGCCCCTTCTCCTCATATCAAATTTTGAGCGCCCTCCCAGCGGATCCCCGATCCACCTGAAAGCGAACCTGCCAACAACGAAGCCAGCGGTATTCCATTTGGTTTCGCGTTTCAACAGGTACAGAATGAGGACAAATCAGACCTGCATCCTGATTTTTCTGATTTCAAAGTTTCTTCTGTCCCGGGGAGAGATTCTTCTACAAGCACAAACGCCGCCCCCCGAGCCGGTCTTTGTGCTTTCCAACGAAAAAACCGGGAACCTATCGCCCTGTTCCCGGTTCAATCCTGTTACTCTGTTTTTGGCAGCTCCATCACGGTCCCCTGGAGCAGGTCGGCTTCCACAGGGTCATGGATCACCGCAGCCAGAGCCTTTCCTCTGGCGTAATCCCCGATTACCTGAGCGGTTTTGGCTCTGGTCTCTTTGTCCAGCCCCTGAAAGGGTTCATCCAGCAGCATCAGGGGGCTGTCAAACAGCAGCGCTCTGGCAATCGCTCCCCGCCGGGCCATGCCGCCGCTCAGTTCTCCGGGGTAACGTCCTTCCCAACCGGACAATCCCAGCCCTTCCAGCAGCTGTCTGGCCTCCCTTCCCTTTCCCGGGGAGGGAAGGAGGAGATTTTCCTCCAGGGTCAGCCAGGGCAACAGACGGTTTTCCTGAAACACCATGGCCACCCCCTGAGGGGGGATCCCGGTCACCCGCCCTTTCTGAGGCTCATATAATCCCGCCATCAAATGGAGCAGTGTGGTTTTTCCCCGTCCGGATGGACCCATGACGGCCACCCGCTCCCCCGCTTCCAGGGTCATGGAAAGGTCCCGGATCACCGGCATCCCCTGATAAGAGAAGGAAACCCGTTCAAGTTTCAGCATGGTATTCCTCCTTTTCCAGATGGAACGGACCGGCAGCCAGGTCCAGCAGCCGGACAACCAACCGTTCCAGCAGCAGGGAAAGGAGAATAATCACTGCGGTCCAGGCAAAAAGATCCCCCGTTTCCAAATAGACCTTGGCGTTGTACAGCTGGGTTCCGATGGCGTTGGGAGGGATGGCGATCACCTCTCCGGCAATCCCGGCTTTCCAGCAAAATCCGAATCCCACCCGGACCGCCGACAGCAAATATGGCAGCACTGAAGGGAAGACGATTTTTTTCACCACGGTCCATCGGGACAGATGAAAGACCCGGGCCATCTCCAACAGCTGAACATCCAAATGGAGTAATCCCTCGTATACATTGCTCCACACCAGCGGCAGCACCATTAAAAAAGCGATTAAAATGGAAAAGCCCGGGCCATTGAGAAACAGCAGGGCCAAAATGGCAAAGGAAGCCACCGGCGTGGCCCGGATCAGGTGCATCGGCAGCGCGAAAAAGGGGTATAAGGCCTTCCAGCGGGCGGTAGCGACAGCCGCCGCCACCCCCAGCAGAAATCCCAGCAGGAATCCCGCCAGGATGCGTCCCAGGCTTGCTGCCACGATCCCCCAAAACTCCCGCTGAACCGCCAACAGCAGCAATCGCCGAACTACGGTGAGGGGAGCCGGAAGCAGCAGTTCCTTTCCCACAGCCCAACAGGCCCCCTGCCATACAAGGAGCCAAAAGGCCGCAGCCGCCGCCCAGGACAGCCGCGGCGCTTTTCTTTTTTCCCGGTCAGCCAAGGTAATAGATGCCGTCGTCAGGCATCACGCCCCCCACCGATTGGGGATCCGCCTCAAAAAGAACCTGGAAAAATCCTGTTACCTGAGCCTTCATCTCCTCGCCGGCGATAAAGACAATATTGCACTGAGGGATGGCCTTCTGGGCCATGGCCGCCTTGGCGATGATGCCATACTGTTCCGCCAAAGCCCCGGCTTGCTCCAAATTGTCGCTGTTGTTGACAAAATCCACCGATGCCTTGTATTCCTCCAGAAAAGCCTTCAGCGCCTCCGGATGCTCCTGGACCAATTCCTTCTGCACAATAATGCAGCCCATAGTCAGCACGCTGCCGTCAGAGACCTTGTTCCACTCCTCGGTTAAATCCAGCGCCACCCGCAGCTGGTCGTTCTGGGTCAGCACACTGGTGACAAAGGGCTGGGGAAGCAGGGCAAGATCCGCCTCTCCGGCGGCCAGCAGGGTGGCCAATTCGGTATGTTCGCTCTTGTATTCCACTGTGACGTCTGTGCCGGGAGTCAGGCCATTTTGGGTCAGCACATAATTGAGGGCGTACTCCGGGGTAGAGCCTTTGCCGGTGGCGTAGATGGTCTTCCCCTTCAGGTCCGCCACTGACTGGATGCTCTCTCCATTTTCCACCACATACAGCACTCCCAGGGTATTGAGCGCCGCCAGCTGCACCTGTCCCTGGGTTTTTTGATACAGCACCGCCGCCAGGTTGGTGGGGACCGCCGCAATATCCAGCTCCCCCTGGATGATCTTTCCTGTCAGCTCATCAGCAGCTCCCGCCAGCGTAAACTGATAATCGTTGATCGTCTCCCCCGCGTCTGCCTGGGACATCAGTTCCAGCATTCCCAGCGCGGTGGGTCCCTTGAGGGCGGCTACCTGGAGGGTGATCTTTTCTTCCTCTTCCGGCTGGCTGCTCTGCTCCGATTGGGAGGAGCTGTCCGCCTCCTGGGAAGAAGCCGCGCTTTGGGAGGCTGCCTGGCTTCCGCAGGCGGTCATGGAAAGGACCAGCAGCCATGCTGTTCCAAGGGCAAGGAAACGTTTGAATCTGTTCATCTTTGTTACTCCTTCTTGTTACTGGGCGGCACAAACCGCCGGATTTGATTCTCCTGGTCAGAGCACCGGGGAACATTCTTCCCGAAGCAGTTCCCGGTCCAAAATCTGGATGCTCCGCTCCTGACGCCGGATGATCCCCCGTTCCACCAGGTGATCCAGTCCCCGATAGAGGGAAGCCCGTCCGATATTTAATTGTTCCGCCAGGCGGGTGTATCCCTGCGTCACCGTCACCACTCCCTGCCGCTCCTGTTCCAGCAGCCAGAAGGCCAGACCCGCCAGGGCGGAAGGCGCGGTATAGCTGTCAATGCGCCGATTGAGAAAACAAATGCGCCTGGAGAGGAAGGAAATGTAGTTGATTGCGCTCTGGGGACATCGCTCAAACAGACGGGTTAACTGCTCATCGGTAATAAACACCAGCGTAACGGCGGTCCGGGCCAGAACGGTGGTGACATACTCTCCAACGGGATGAAACAGCGCCGCCACACCGAAGCAGTCCCCAGGGCTCAGCAAGTTTCTTAACACTCCGTTGTTCCCCCGCACTTCGGCGGAGCCGGAAAGAAGAATGGCGATTGCGGAGCGAAAATGCCGGGCGGAATAAATTTCGGTTCCAGGAGAAAAACGGGTTGCCTCCAGCTGCTCCCAAAAATGCGCCGGAGCCACCACATCCCGCAGGAGAAAGGATCCGGCTACCTGAGCCCGTTGTTTTGCCGTCAACATATACCCTTCCTCCTTTTTGGGATCATCTGCGCCGCTGGCTGGGAATGAAGCCGGGGAAGACCATTCCCCAGCCGCGGGACGGGAAACGCCGTCCTGCACCGATAAAAAATAAACGAGGCAGAAGGTCCCTCTTCTGCGATAATGTCTCATATGGGACAATTATCAGGCTTTTATTATATCACGTCAAAGAAAAGTGTCAAGGGATTCACAAAAATGTCATGTAATTAATCAGGAAAGATGTTATAATAAAAATGGGATCATAGTAATATTTTATTGAAAATCACCAATTTTGGGAAAGGGGCGACAGAGATGAAAAAGAGTTTGGCCGTATGGATGACTGCTTTATTAATTTCTGCCGGTTTTACCGGCTGCGTCAGGCAGAACACGCCTCCTTCCAGCGGCGCTCAGACGCCGCCCACCCAGGAGGAAACGGCTGTTGCCCAAAGCGATCTTCCCGCCGTAGTGACAGTGGAAGGGGACCCTGACAACAGCGGCTGGATCCGGGAACTATTTGTAGCCTACGCCGCTCTGCCCCAGGTAAAGACCGCCCTGGCGGACAGCCGGCTTTTGGCAGGCCAGCTTTACACCGGTGGAGAGAACCTGGCGGTGCTGTATACCCTGGAGATTCCGGAGACGGAGATGGACCAGTGGCCCACGGGGGTTTCCTATGAGGATGAAGAACATAACGCTTTTGGGGCCTATTTCGGATTGATTTTGGAGCCTGAAAGCCAGGGGCGATGGACCATTCAGCGACAATGCCGCAGCGAGGAAGTGACTGGCAGCGGCGACTGGATTCCCACCGTGATTTATGACCGCAGTTTGGAAAAAACCTTCCAGGAGGCTCAACCGATTCTGGAAGTGAATACCCAGGGGGAAACTTTGCAGCAGATCGCTTTGGAAGTATTGTACCCGCTGCTGATGGAGACGGGGGTTGAGAAATATTCCATTGACAGCGGCCACCTGTGGGGGGACGAGGAAGAATTTTGCGGAGAATTCTTTATCAGCGGCGATCAGGGGGAGCTGCGCTACACTGCCGGGGAAATCCGCTCTGACGGCAGCTTTTCCGGAGGCTGGCTGCTGTTCCGTGCCAGAAAACTGGGCGAAGGCCGATATGGCGTCATTTCCCGCGGCGGCGGCCCTCTCGCCTATGGTCTGTCCCTGGTGCCCGATTCACAGCTGGAAGACTGGAATTCTTTGGCGGCTTCCATTTCCACAGAGGAAACAGCCTGACCAGCGATCCTTTCAGCGCAATCTGAACGCAAAAGAACGGTTGTGCAAAAATCTGTTTCGCGTAAACAACCGACGCGCCTTCCGAACCGCAATAGCCCGGAAAGCGTATCGGTTGTTTTTTGGCTTTTATGGAGCCTCCGCTTCACATCTCCCATTCCCCGGGGAAGTACCTTTCCTGCTGACAGGTTGATGGGCTGCGCTATTAAAATTTATTAAAATATTCCAATTTCATTCTTTTTTCTTGCTCTTTTCAGGACAAAATGCTACAATAGTACCTGCTTGGATTTGAAATGATCCATCAAGAATCTGTATCTTCAGGGGTTCCTGCCGGAGAGAAAGAGTAAGCGCAGCAACTCCTCACCCGTAAGCCGAAAAGGAGCTGTGATCAGATGAAACCTCTTTCCTCCCTGCTGCTCTGCGCCCTGGCGGCCAGTCTTTTCCTCTCCGCCTGCAGCGCATCCCCCTCCGCCTCCTCGCAAGAGCAAGCCTCCTCTCAGACCGCTTCTGTCCAACAGCCGGAAGCGCCGGCCCCTCTTGCCATTACACAACAGGCGGTGGTGACAGAATTGCCGGATGACGCCGAAGCATATGGGGATTTCCTTCTCTGCGCTTCCCCGGATTTTGTCATTCCCGCTCTCCAGGAAGGCTATGTGCCCCAGGGGATGTGCCTGCTTCCGGCGGAACAAAAGCTGGTGATTTCCTACTACTCCAACACTGACGGGGAAAATTCCATCCTCTGCGTGGTGGACGCCGCCTCCGGGCAGCTGGAAAAGTCTGTCCGCCTGGTCAATGAAGATGGCTCCGTTTACACCGGACACGCCGGGGGACTGGCCGCTACGGAGAAAAATCTGTGGGCAGCCACCGGAGGTCTTTGTCAGCGGCTGCCTGTTTCCCACTTGATGGCGGCGGAGGATGGCGGTTCGGTCCAGTTTGTGGACCACTTTGTCACCGGCACCCGGGCCTCCTTCGCCAACGCGGTGGACGGCGTGTTGTGGGTGGGAGATTTCTATTATGGCGGCGGCGGATATGACACCGATAAAAGCCACCACATGACCACTCCTGACGGATCCAAGAACCGGGCCTGGGCTGTGGGATTCCAGCTGGATCCCTCCACGGAAAACGAACTGAAAGCGGAATCCTTTGTCAATCAGTCCACCACCGTCACACCGGATTACGTTCTTTCCATCCCCCACAAAATTCAGGGAATGACCCGCCTCTCTGATGGGACAATTGCCCTGAGCGAATCCTATGGACGAAAAAATCAGTCCCACCTGCTGCTCCATCGGAATGTTTTGGCAGAACCGCCTCACGACAGCGTAATGATCGGCCAGGCGGAGGTGCCGCTGTGGTACCTGGATTCCAACACCCTCCTGCGCTCCATCACCATGCCCCCGATGAGCGAAGCGGTGGAATCCGCCGGGGACGGAGTCTATCTCCTGTTTGAATCGGGAGCCGCTTCCTATCTTCCCAATGGGGTGGATCCTGTAGATCATGTCTATCTGCTGTCCGGACTTACAGATTAAGACTGTCTCTCCTCCTGGTCCCACTCTCAATATGTTCAAAAAGGAGGGGGATGGGGGATCCTGACTACAAGAGTTGGCAGCTTCTGCACTGTTCCCGCCAAACATGAAAGCGCCGGAGGAAACCCTCCGGCGCTTGAGCGTGTCGAAAAAGTTCGACACGCTTCCAGGGGGTATCCCATACCCCCTGGATACGATTCTGGTTCCAGGAGAAACCAGAATCGATACCCCCGGTTTCGCGCCCCTGTGGGCGCGGGTCGGGGGATAAAAATCAGG
>CASFXA010000010.1 GCA_949298535.1 uncultured Oscillospiraceae bacterium | reverse complement strand
CCCGCGCCGTTGGCGCCGATGAGGGTGACAATTTTCCGCTCCGGCACCTGGAAGGTGATGCCCTTGACCGCTTCGATTCCGCCGTAATTGACCCGCAGTTCATCAATTTTCAGCATCGTCTGCCACCCCCAAATAAGCGTCAATGACCCGTTGGTCGTTCTGGATCGTCTCCGGCGGGCCCTGGGCGATGAGTTTGCCGAAGTCCAGGACGTAAATCCGCTCGGAGATCTGCATCACCAAGTCCATATGATGCTCGATCATAAAGATGGACAGCCCGTATTTCTCCCGGATCTGCCGGATAAAGTCGGTCAGCTCCTGGGTCTCCTGAGGATTCATGCCCGCTGCCGGCTCATCCAGCAGCAGCAGTTTGGGGCTGGTGGCCAGGGCCCGGGCAATCTCCAGGCGGCGCTGGAGACCATAGGGCAGACTGGAAGCCACCTCGTCTTTGAGATGAGCCAGCCCCTGCTCCTCCAGCAGCTTCATGGATTCCTCCCGCATCCGCTGTTCCTCCTTCTGATTGAGGCGGAAGGTGGCGGAAAGGAAATTCTGCTTGGCCCGCATATGCTTGGCGCTGAGGACGTTTTCAAAAACGGTCAGGGCTCCAAACAGCCGGATGTTCTGAAAGGTCCGGGCGATGCCCAGCTGGGTGATATGATCCGGCGTGGGCGCCAGGCGGTGGGTAAACATCCCCTTGTTCTGCCCGGCGTATTGGGACGCCATCTTCCCCTGGGGATAGTTCTCCACAATGGGCGTCCCCAGAAAGGAAACCTGACCGTTGGTGGGCTCATAAACGCCGGTGATGCAGTTGAAGGCGGTGGTTTTGCCGGCGCCGTTGGGGCCAATGAGGGCGACGATCTCCCCCTGGTTGACGTCCAGGGTCAGATCATCCACCGCCACCACGCCGCCAAACTGCATGGTCACATGGTCCAGATGGAGGATATTTTCACTCATTTTGCCGCCTCCTTTCTGGTTTTCCGGCTGCGCAGCATTCGGAAAAGATCCGGCAGCTCCTTATCGCCCATGAGGCCCCGGCGGAAGAACAGCACCACAATCATGATGATGACCGAGAACACCACCATCCGGAAGCCGGTGCGGAGCAGCGGAACCTTAAAGTCGCCGATGTAAGCCTCGCTGTCCAGAAAGCGGAGCCACCACTCGCTGGCGGCCACATAGAGGAAGGAGGCGATGCAGGACCCGGAGATGGAACCGATGCCGCCGATAACCACAATGAGGAGGATCTCATAGGTCATGGAGGTGACGAAGTTCTTGGCCTGGGCCTGGTTGGCGAACATGGCGAACATCCCGCCCCCAACGCCGGTGAAGAAGGAGCTGATGCAGAAGGCCAGACGCTTGTGTTTGGCCAGGTTGATGCCCATGGCCTCAGCGGCGATCTCGTCCTCCCGGATGGCCTTGAAGGCCCGGCCATAGGAGGAGTTGATGAGCAGCAGCAGGATGCCGATGCAGACCGCCGCCAGCAGCATGGGCACAAAAGCGGACAGCCGCAGCACCACCTGCCCGTCGGCGTTTTCGATGTTGAAGCTGGAGAAGGTGGGGAAGTTTTTCAGGGCGTTGGCGCCGTTGGTGATGGGGCCCAGCTTATCCCACTGGAAAACCGCCCGGATGATTTCGCCAAATCCCAGGGTGGCGATGGCCAGATAGTCGCTCTTCAGGCGCAGCACAGGCAAGCCGATGAGCCAGGCCACCAGGGCCGCCACGCAGCCCCCCAGAATGAGGGCCACCAAAACCCCCAGCACCAATCCCACGCCGCCGCCGCCAAACAGCTCCGGCAGGGAGAATTTGATGGCGGAGCCGCCATAGATGTAGTAGACGCTCTCCCGGCTCTCCACCGGGATGGTGAGAATGGAATAAGTATAGGCTCCCAGGAGCATGAATCCCGCCTGGCCCAGGGAGAACAAGCCGGTGAAACCGTTGAGAAGGTTCATGGAAGAGGCCACCAGGGCGTAGACGGCGCTTTTTTTCAGAACAATAAAGATCATATGGGTGGGCTTGATGGTGTTTTCCAGCACCAGCACCAGCGCCAGCAGCGCCAGCGTGAGGCCCACCACGGCAATCATGCCGCTTCTGTTTCGTTTTTCCTGTAACACAGCGGACCCCCCTTACACTTTATCGGTGGTCTTCTCACCAAACAGACCGGTGGGTTTGACCACCAGGATGATGATGAGCAAGGCGAAGGTGAAGGCATCGGAAAAGACGCTCCAGTCGGAGCCTTTGATGACGGTCTCGCTGATGCCGATGATGAAGGCGCCCACCACCGCGCCGGGGATGGAGCCGATGCCCCCGAACACCGCCGCCACAAAGGCCCGCAGGCCGGGCAGCGCGCCGGAGAGGGGAACGATGGACTGATAGTTGGTGAAATAAAGCATGGAGCCCAACCCTGCCAGGAAGGAGCCGATGATGAAGGTGGCGGAGATGACAGAGTTGATTTTGATCCCCATCAGCTGGCTGGTTTCAAAGTCCTTGGCAACCGCCCGCATGGCCATGCCCACCTTGCTGTGGTTAATCAGCTGGGTGAGAGCGATAACCAGCGCCAGCACCAGGAAGGGGGTGATGATGGTGACCCACTTGGTGGAAACTCCGGCGATGACCACAGTATCCGACAGGAAGGGGATCTTGGGGTACATCTGGGGCAGACCGCCGGTGACATAGGTGGCCAGGTTCTGCAGCAGATAGCTGACGCCGATGGCGGAGATCATGGAGCTCATCCGGGGGGCGGAACGCAGAGGCTTGTAAGCCGCCCGCTCGATGAGGAAGCCCAGGGCTGCCGTCAGCAGCAGCATCAGCGGCAGGCTCACCGGCAGCGGGAGCCAGGCGCTGAGGTACACCAGCATCAGGCCGGCCACCATGAACACGTCTCCGTGGGCGAAGTTAATCAGCCGCAGGATGCCGTACACCATGGTGTAGCCGATGGCGATGAGGGCGTATTGTCCTCCCAGGGAGATGCCGGAGAGGATGATGGACAGATAATATTGCACAGGAACACACCTCTCTTGTTTGTTCCCTTGTCACCGGAAGGACCCAGGCCGCCCCCGGTACAAGTGGACCGCCTGGCGAAAATGCTCCGCCAGGCGGTCCGTCATCTGTTGTGATTCAGAAGGCTCACTCCGCGGTCTGGACCTTCTCCAGCTTCCAGGCGGTGTTGGCGTTGTCAGCGGTCTTGATATAGGCGGTATCCCGGATGGCGTCGCCCTGGTCGTCAAAGGCGATGGCGCCGGAAACGCCGGTGTAGGTGACATCGGGCAGGGCAGCCTTGACAGCGGCGGGATCGATGGAGCCGGCAGCCTTCAGGGCTTCCAGAGCCACATAGTAGGCGTCGTAGCCCATGGCGGTGACAGCGGCGATGGTGTCGTTGCCGCCGTTGTTGGTCATAGCGGTGGCATCCTCATTGAGCCAGGCCTTGATGCCCTCGTCGAACTCAGGAGAACCGCCCTCCTGATAGAAGGTGGATACATACAGCTGGACGTTGCTGCCGGCAGCGGCCTCCAGCACCATGTTGCTGTCCAGGGTATCGGAGCCCAACAGGGGGATCTCCAGGCCCATGTCAGCGGCCAGCTTGACGATCTGGGTGGAATAGGCGATGGAAACGGGGCAGAAGATTACGTCCACCTGCTCCGCCACAGCCTTGTTCAGGTAGGTGGTGAAGTCGGAGGTATTGGTGGGGAAGGAGTCCTTGATGACTTCGCCGCCGAAAGTCTGCTCAAAGTAAGCGATCAGGCCCTGATCGTACTCGTTGCCCAGCTCGCCCAGGCAGTAGGCCTTCTGAGCGGAGAATTTCTCCTGAGCAAAGCTGCTGAGAACCTGAGCCTGGAAGTTATCCAGGAAGCAGATGCGGAAGTAATAATCGTTGCCCGCGGTGACGCCGGGGTTGGTGCAGGTGACGCCGATGGCAGCCAGGCCCGCTTCATCAAAAACGGGGCCGCCGGCCATGGAAACGCCGGAGCCGTAGGAGCCCAGGACCAGAGCAACATCCTTGCTCACCAGGTCGGAAGCGGCGGTGGGAGCCTTGGCGGAGTCGGAGCCGTTATCGGCATAGACCAGCTCCACAGTGTAGGTGGTGCCGCCGATGTCCACAGTGGGGGTCTCCTTGTTGGCGTACTGCATACCCAGGGTCTCCTGCTTTCCGCCGGGGCCGGAGTCGCCGGTGGCAGGCTCAAAAACGCCGATGCGCACCACATTGTCGCCGGAAGCGGGAGCCTCGGAGGCGGCGCCGGAATCAGTGGAAGCCGCAGCGGACTCGGAGGCGGGGGCGGAGCTGGCGGTGCCGGAGCTGCTGGAGCAGCCGGCGAAGGCTGTCAGCACCAGCAAGCAGGCCAGTGTCAGGGCAATAAACTTTCTCATAGGAACAATTCCTCCCTTTTCTTTCTTGGACCGCCGGGGAAAATGTCCTTCCAAGGAAGACAAGTTTCCGCCGGCTGTTGATTAATTATAGCAACGGCAGCCAAAAAATGCAAGCATACCAGAAGAAAAAAATCATTTCTTTTGGGTAAGAAGAGAGAATTTCCAGAATAATTCCCTGTTTTTTCTGTGACGCTCTTTCCCGAAAAGCAAGTTTTAATTGTTTTTCCTGCACAAGAGGACAAAAACAGCCCCATTAGTCCCTTTGTGGCGCACAACTGTTTTTTTGCTGATTTTCCATCCTTTTTTCAGAAAAAAATAGCATTTTTCACCGTTTCGCCCTATGGAAACAGCGGGGGAAGGGCCCAAAAGACCTCCCCCTGGGCTCTCTTTTTCATCTTGCGTCCTAATCTCCTCCCCTCAGCGTTTGGGGGGACAGGCCTCCGGCAAGGGGAACACCGGCTTCGGAAAACCCCTTTGACCCTTTGCCCACCGGGGATCTTTTTCCCTGAAACCAAACAGGAGAGCCGGATTTTTTTCGCCCGCGCTCTCCTGTCTGTTTTATTTTTTGTTTGTATACTTTTTGTATATTTCCAGGTACCGATCCCCAAAGGAAACCGTCAGGATGTCCTGAAGGGGAATGGTGGTGTCCTCCTCATGGCGGAAGCCGTCGGCATCCACCTGCCGCAGCTGAAGGAAGTTCACATCCAGCCGGGAAATCACCCCCAGACAGAAGCACAGCTCCCCTTCGGAAAGGCACTCCACCGCCAGCCATCCCCCGAAGCTGCCCTTGACCCCGCCCAGCAGCTGGAACCAATCCTCAGCACTGGTGAGGCGGGGCGCCGCCGCCTTCTCGTACAGCTTTTCCCCGCCGCAAACCCTGCGGATAAAATCGCTTTCATCCATCTGTTCCAGCTGGGTGATGTCCTCCAGCCGCAGAGCCAGATAGCCGTCCAAAAGAAAATCCCGGTTCCGGTGAAGGATCAGCAGCTGCCGGCCCACCGCTACAGGGATGCCGCTGCAATCCTCCACCTCCAGACGATCCCGGTACACCGCCATCAAATTTCGTTTTTCCCGGGCCCTGTTCAGCTGGGCAACAATTTCCTGGTTCATCCTTCTTCCTCCTCCGGTTCCAGCGCCGCAATCACCAGCAGGGTCCCCTGCCGCACCAACACCGTTCCTTCTTCCGCCGTGATCTGGTTGCTTACCCCCAGGGGAAAGCTCCTGGTGAGGACCGCCTCCTCCAGGGGATATTTCATTCCCCGAAGCGTCACTCCCTCGGCCCGGGGGCTGAGGGCAAACACCGACAAATAGCCGGTAAACCGGGGGACGGTGAGGGCGCCATCCCGCAGCACAGTGATCCGGTGGCGGGCGTCCGCCAGAAGATTTCCCAATCCCCGGTCACAAAGATATTCCAGCGTCTGGATATTGGCGACGGTGTGATCCAGCCGCCCGCCGGTTCCCCCCAGAATGACAAAATCCCGGCAGCCCCTGGCGATACCCTCCTTCACCGCCAGCATACAGTCGGTGTCGTCCTTTTCCGCCGGGAACAGCTCCACCTGGGTATTCTGAGGCTTGGGGGCCGAATCGAAGTCCCCCAGAATCAGATCCGGCCGCAGCCCCAGCCGCCGGGCGTGAAGATACCCTCCGTCGGCGGCAATGATGTAACAATCTTCCGGTTCCTTCACCGCGTCCAGGGCTTTGGGGGAAAGCTCCCCGGCGCAGAGAATCAGGCACCGGTCCGTTTTTTTCTTCACAGCTGCCACTCCTTTATCTGCCGCAGCTCCTCATAGATGGCGCAATAGCTTTGATGGCGGCTTTGGGCGATCTGGCCGTCGGCCACCCCCTGACGGACGGCGCAGTCCCGCTCCGCGGTGTGGCTGCATCCGGTGTACCGGCATTTCCCCAGAAAAGGGCGGAACTCCGGGAAGCAGTTTTCCAGCTCCCGGGCCAGCATCCGCTCAAACTGGAGAAATTCCACCGCCGAAAAGCCGGGCGTATCAGCGATATAGCCCCCCTTGCCGGTGGCATACAGCTCCACATGGCGGGTGGTGTGACGGCCCCGGCCCAGCTTTTTGCTGATGTCCCCGGTGGCCAGCTCCAGCCGGGGAAACAGGGCGTTGAGGAGGCTGGATTTTCCCGCTCCGGAATTGCCGCAGAAGGCGGTCAGGCCCTGTTCCAGCACCTGGCGAACCCCGTCGATCCCCTCTCCCCGGAGGCTGTCCACCAGAAAGGTTTCATACCCCGCCTGACGGTAAATTTCCGCCAGGGCTCCGGGATCCGCCAAGTCCATTTTGGTGAAAATCAGCGTGACGGGGATCTGCCGCCGGGCGGCGATGGCGGTGAGCTTGTCGATGACCAGGACATTGGGTTCCGGCTGGGTGGCGGAGACCACCATGGCCAACCGGTCCAGATTGGCCACCGGAGGACGGATGAGGCTGTTCTTCCGGGGCAGAATGGCGGTGACCGTTCCTTTGCCCGGCTGGGCAGGCTCCACCATCACCTGATCCCCCACCATGGGGGAAATTTCTTCCTTCCGGAACACCCCCCTGGCCCGACATTCCAGCACCTCCGCCCCTGTAAGGACATAATAAAAGCCCCCCAGCGCCTTGACAATCAGGCCCTGGATCGGCTGGACGTTGGGTTCTGTCATGGCCCTCTCTCCTTCCCTGCGGCTTCCGGGAAAAAGCCCCGGGAAAGCGTTCCGCCCGCCCCCCAAAGGGGGCGGGACCGGCGCGCCTGCTCAGGGCTGGAAGCCTTCGCTGTTGTCCTCCAAATCTTCGTAGGTGGGCTTTTCCGGATCAAAGTCCACCGTGTAGGAGTGATACACCTTGTTGTTGATCTTCACTGTGATGGTGGTCTGGCCGGAATCCCCGGGAACGGTGATGTTCACCACCCGGGCCTCAGAGGGCCGAACCATCTGGTTGAGAAACTCCACCCCATCCTGATCCACCGTCAGCTGAACGCTCTGCTCGATGTCCAGGGGAAGCATACAGATGATGTTCACCGACTTTTCCCCTTCGCTTTCCGGCAGCTCGGAGGAGATGGTGAGATTCACCTTGCTGCCCACCGCCACAGGAGCGGGATAGTTGGGATCCTGGTTAAGGACCACCCCTTCAGGCATATCGCTGGCCTTGCGGATGATGGCGCCCACCTCCAGGCCGGCGTTCTTGATGATCTCCCGGGCAGTCTCCAGATCCTGGCTGACCACGTCGGGCACCGTCACCTTCTCCTTTCCGCTGCCCCGGCTGACGTAAACCATGACGCTGCTGCCCACTTCTACCGTGACGTTGGCGCCGGGCTCGGTGCTGATGACATCGCCCTCCGGCACCTCCTCGCTGTTGATCTGAGTCTCCTCCGGCACCAGCCCCATCTCCTGGAGCTTGGCCATCACCAGGGTTCCCTCCTGTCCGGTGAAATCCGGCATGGGCACCGTCTGCTGGCCGTTGGAAACCTTCAGACGGATGGTGCTGCCCACCTTCACGTTCTTCCCGGAGGTGGGATACTGCTCATAGATCTCCCCCTGCTCAAAGTTGTTGCGGAAATCCTGCTCCTCCAGCACAAATTCAAAATCGCTGTAGGCCTTGTCCTTGATGACCTCGTCATATTGCTTGCCCACCAGATCGGGGCACTCCACCTCCGGCACCTGGACAAAGGGATTGTTGTTGTAGACCATCACCCCCACAAAAATGAGGGTGCCCACCACAAAGGCGCAGGTGATGCCGAAGAGGACGCTGAGAAAAGAGATCTTTTTTTTCTTCTTCCGGCGGCGGGAGGTGGAATCGCTTTCCTTTTTGGTTTTTCTGGTTTTCTGCTCCGTCACGCCGGACGCCTCTTCCCTGTCCATAAATTTCTGGGCCTCGCTCCTCTGTTCCAGGTCCAGGTCCATCTCCCCATAGCCGAAAACAATGCCGGGGTTCTGGGTGAAGCTCCGCAGGTCCCGAAGCATTTCCCCGGCGGTCTGGTACCGTTTCTCCACGTTTTTGGCCATGGCCCGGAGGGTGATGTCCTCCAGAGCCTGGGGAATGGCCGGATTGAGCTGGCGGGGCTTGGGCGGGGACACCTCGATTTGCTTGAGGGCCACGGTGATGGGGCTGTCCCCCTCAAAGGGCAGCTGACCGGTGAGCATTTCAAAGAGAATGACGCCTACAGAATATAAATCTGACCGCTGGTCGATGACGCTGTCCCCCCGGGCCTGCTCAGGGCTGATATAATGGACCGAGCCGATGGCCTTGTTGGTGATGGTCCGGGAGCGGGACATGGCAAAGCGGGCAATGCCGAAGTCCATCACCTTGATGCTGCCGTCGGTGAGGACCATGATGTTCTGGGGCTTGACGTCCCGGTGGACGATGCCGTTGTCATGGGCGTGCTGGAGCGCCATCAGCAGCTGAATGGTCAGGGCGGTGGCCACCTTGAAGCTGACCACCTTCTTCTTCTCGATATATTCCTTCAGGGTGATGCCGTCCACATACTCCATGACGATGGTGGGGTTGGGCACCTCCAGAATGACGTCATAGATTTTGACGATATTGGGATGATTGAGGGTGTCAATGGCCCGGGTTTCATTGCGGAAGCGGCGGAGGAAATCCTCATTTTTCGCATACTCGTCCCGCAGCATCTTAATGGCCACTGGCCGCTGGGCCTTGGTATCAAAGCCCTTATAAACGTTGGCCATGCCGCCAACGCCGATCAGCTCCTCCACCAGATACCTTCCGGCCAGAGTTTTTCCCAAAACTTTATCCATGGTCCGTGTTCCTCCGTCAGTGGATTGCCGGCGGTCCCCCAGGGGTTTGCCGCCGGTTCAAGGCTTGCAGATGGGGAGGGATCTTTTTCTCCCCCGCCTCGGATGTCCGCTTCTCTGTAGCGCAGCCTGAAAAGCCGCCCCCAGTGTCGTCAGTTTTCGGTTTGCTCCCGGTGAAGCAGCACCGCGGTAATATTGTCCCGTCCCCCCTGAGCGTTGGCCTCCGCCAAAAGGGGACCGCAGTCCCACTGCCTCGCCGCCTGCTCCGTCAGCTCCCCCAGCATCTCCCGGGGCACCATGTTGTACAGCCCGTCGGAACACAGCAGCAGCGTGTCCCCCGGCAGCAGCTCCAGCTGACTGTAGCTGGCTTCCATCCGGTCCCGAACCCCGATGGCCCGGGTGAGGAGATTCCGGTCCGGATGGGTGAGCGCTTCTTCCGGGGCAATCTCCCCCAGCTCCACCAGCATCTGGGCCCGGTTATGGTCCACCGTCTGCTGGGTCAGCTCCCCGCCCCGGCAGAGATAGGCCCGGCTGTCCCCCACGTTGGCGATGTAACAGCGCTGTCCTGTCACCAGGGCCAGACAAAGGGTCGTGCCCATCCCGCGGAGGTGGTCCGGGTCCTGTCTGGCTTGAGAAAGCACCATGGCATTGGCTGTGGATACCGCTGATTCCAGAATCATATAGGCGGAACGATCATCCAGATCGCTGCGGCAGGAGCTTTCCATCAGCCGCCGCACCTCCTCGCAGGCGATACCGCTGGCGACGCTGCCGCCGTTTTCTCCCCCCATGCCGTCGCAAACCACGCCATAGCAATAATCTGCTGCAAGGGCCTCTCCGGCAAAGCGGTCCTCATTGCGCTCCCGTACCCGGCCTTTGTCGGTGGCTCCCATTACCTTGACCATGGCGTTCCCTCCTGTCTGTTGCTGATTCTTCCCTTTCCAGGCGATGAAAGGGGAAGGCTGCGGAGAAAGATTCCGGCTGTGGGGAATTGTCCGTTTTCCTGTGTTTCAATAACCTCTCCCTCTGAAATTGAGGGGGGTTATCCGCAGGCCGCAGCTGCGGCTTGTTCTGTCGCTGTCAATGCTCTTTTTCCCCGCTGACCGGCTGCTCCGCTTCCGAAAGATGCTCCCGCCGCAGCTGGCCGCAGGCGGCGCTGATGTCGCCGCCCAGCTCCCGGCGGACGGTGGCGTTGAGGCCCCGCTGCTCCAACCGCTCCACAAACCGCTGGATCTGCTGCCGGCTGCTGCGTTTGGTATCCCGCTCCTTGACGGGATTGACGGGAATCAGGTTCACATGGCAGTTCTGCCCCCGAAGCAGGGCCGCCAGCTCATCGGCGTGGTCCAGATCGTCATTGACCCCGGCGATGAGGGCGTATTCATAGGAAATGCGCCGCCCTGTGACGGCAAAATACTCCTTGCACACCGCCATCAGCTCCTCGATGGGATAGCGGCGGTTCACCGGCATCATCTGGTCCCGGGTGGCGTTATCGGCGGCGTGGAGGGAGATGGACAGCGTCAGCCCCAGCTTTCGCTCCATCAGCCGCCGGATCTCCGGCACCAGGCCGCAGGTGGACAGGGAGACGTGGCGCAGGCTGAGATTCTGCCCCTGGGGAGAGGAAAGAATCTCCAGAAAATCCATTACATTCTCAAAGTTATCCAACGGCTCCCCGATACCCATCAGCACCAGGGAGGAGATGGCCTTGCCCATCTGCCGCTGGGCCTCATAAATCTCCCCCAGCATCTCCCCGGCGGTGAGGCTGCGCACCAGCCCCCCCAGAGTGGAGGCGCAGAAGCGGCAGCCCTGACGGCAGCCCACCTGAGTGGAGATGCAAAGGCTGGGACCGTGGTTATATTCCATCCACACCGTTTCCACACAGTTGCCGTCCCCCAGGGAAAAGAGGAATTTCCGGGTCTCGTCCAGCTGGGAATCCAGCCGGGTGACAGTGGACACCGGGGCGATGACCGCTTTCTCCTCCAGCTTTCCCCGGAGGGCGGCGGAGAGGTTGGTCATGGCGGAAAATTCCGTCACCTGCTTCTGATGCAGCCACTGATAAATTTGTTTTGCCCGGAAGGCAGGCTCCCCCAGCTCCTGGGTCACCCACTGGGTCAGCCGGGGCAGGGGCAGGGATAACAGATCGGTCTTTTCCAACTGGCGCGCTCCTTACATTGTGGTTTTCCGCTCCAGGACGGCGTAAAAAAAGCCGTCGCAGTCCAACTCCCCCTTCACCAAGGTGGTCATGGGCTCCATAAGGTGAAAATCCTCATGGGCCGCCAGAAACCGCTCCACCACCTGCTGGTTCTCCCGGGGGTTCAGGGTGCAGGTGGAATAGACCAGCCTGCCCCCTTCCTTACAGTATTTTGCGGAAGTTTCTAATATATTATACTGTACCAACCAGATTCCGTCCAGTGTTTCCAGGGGTTTATAACGAATTTCCGGCTTGCGCCGGAGGATCCCGTAACCGGAACAGACCACATCGCACAGCACCCGGTCAAAAACGCCTCCTGCCGGATCATACTGGGTGGCGTCCCGAACCATGGGCCGCAAAATGCTCAGCCCCAGCCGGGCACCTCCCTCCTCCATCAGTCTGACCCGATGGGGATGGAGATCGCAGCAAACCAGCTCTCCCCGGTTCTCCATCCGCTGGGCCATGGTAAAGCTCTTGCCCCCGGGGGCGGCGCAGACATCCAGCACCCGCATCCCGGGCCTTGGGTCCACGGCGGCGGCGCACAGCTGGCTGGACAGGTCCTGCACATGAAACAGTCCCTCCTGAAAGGCAGGCAGGCGGGTGATGCTGCCGGGGGCGGTCAAGCGCAGCGCATCCTTTATTCCTGCCGCCTCTGCCTGCACCCCCTGGCAGGCCAGCAGCGCCGTCAGCTCCTCAGCGGTGGTGCGGCAGGTATTGACCCGGGCGAAGATGGGGGCAGGGCCCCGGCTTCCCTCCAGAATCCGCAGGGTCATCTCCTGGCCATAGCTTTTGCGCCAGTACTGGATGAGGGGGGCGGGAATGGAATAGGCCACCGATAAAGCTGTCAGCTTGTCCTTGGGCTCCGGCACCGCCATTCCGGCCCGGAGAAAGCTCCGGAGGACGCCGTTGACAAAGCCCGCCGCCCGGTGTTCCCCCAGCTGGCGGGTCAGCTTCACCGTTTCATTCACCGCCGCTGAAGGCGGTACCGACGGCATATGGAGCAGCTGATAAAAACCGCACCGAAGGGCGGCCAGCGCCCCGGGGGAAAGTTTTTTCACCGGGGTGGAGCTGTACTTGCCGATGGCATAGTCCAGCGCCAGGGCCTGTTCAATCACCCCGTAAAACAAAGCGGCGCAAAAGGACCTGTCCTGAGGGGACAGATCCTCCTGCTCCAGCTGATGATCCAAGACGATGTTGGAATAGCCGCCGGACCCGAAAACCTCCATCAGGCTCCGGGCGGCGGTCAGTCGCGCGCTGCCCATGGCCTCAGTCGTTTCTGCGGCGGCCCCCAAAGAGGAGCAGCAGCCGCAGCAGCTGGGCCAGAGAAACCGCCAAAGCTGCCACATAGGTCATGGCGGCGGCGCTGAGAACCTTTCGGGTGCCCTTCAGCTCATCCTCCTCCAGCATATGATAGCTCTCCAGGGTGCGGAGGGCCCGGCTGCTGGCGTTGAATTCCACCGGCAGGGTAATGAGCTGAAACAGGGTCACCAGGGAAAACAGGGCGATGCCTGCCAGGGCCAGGGAGGAAGAATTGAAGATCAGCCCCAGCAAAATCAGCGGCATGGAAAGGGTGGAGCCCAGATTGGTCATGGGAATAATGGCGTTGCGGAGGGTGAGAAAGCCGTAGTTGGTGGCGTGCTGCACCGCATGGCCCACCTCATGGGCCGCCACACCCACGGCGGCGATGGAACTGCTGTTATAAACGCTGTCCGACAGCCGTACCACCCTGGCGCGGGGGTCATAATGATCGGTGAGATTGCCGGCGATATGCTCGATACGGACATCCCGCAAGCCGTTGGCATCCAGAATGGTCCGGGCCGCCTGAGCGCCAGTGATGTTCCGATAGCTGCGCACCTGAGAATAGCGGGCATAGGTGCTTTTCACCTTGGACTGGGCCCACAGAGCCAGCAGCAGAGCAGGAAGCACCAGCACCAGATAGCTCCAGTCAAAGCCGTAATAATATCCGAACACAAAGATCCTCCTCGTTTTTTCCCCGCGGAGCGCATCCGCCGGGGATAATCATTCCATATTACTGTTCCCATTATGTCATCAAAATGTGAATGGTCTGCAAAGAAGTGGAAAAAGAATTGCGAATATCCGCGCAGGGTAATTTTTATTCAGATCAGAAAAAGGGGGGCGCGGGCCCAGCAGCGCCGGGCCTACAATCTTTCGCCCCGTTTCTATCGCCCATACTATATATCCCTTATTCCTCCCGGAACAGATGATCCCCCTTGGTCAGCCGGGCGCCCCGCATGAACTCTCCGCCGGTCATCCGGCCTTTGCCCTCCGGCTGCACCTGGGTCAGCTCCAGGGCGCCCCTTGCGCAGGCAACCACCAGCTTCTTGCTGTCCAGAATCTCTCCCGGCTTGCCGCTGCCGGGGACCACCAGGCTGTGATGCAGCTTGAGGTTTTTGCCGTTGGCTGCGGGGATGACCACCGAAGGCCAGGGATTGAGACCCCGGATCAGGTTATGGATGTCCCTGGCGTCCCGGTCAAAATTTTTCAGCTGTCCCATGGCTTTGTCCAGCATGGGGGCCAGAGTGGCCTCCTCTTCCCGCTGGGGACGGCGCGGAACGCTTCCTTCCTCAAAGAGCTTCATGGTGCGGGAGAGGCACTCCGCCCCCAGCTCCATCAGCCGGTCAAACAGCTCCCCGCTGGTCTCGTTCTCCCCCACCGGCGTCTCCATGGTGAGGATCATATCGCCGGTGTCCATCCCCTCGGCCATATACATGGAGGTGACGCCGGCCATGGGGTCCCCGTTGAGGACGGTCCACTGGATGGGGGCCGCTCCCCGGTATTTGGGCAGCAGGGAACCATGGATGTTGACGCACCCCAGAGGGGGACAGTCCAGAATATCCCTGGGCAGGATGCGGCCATAGGCCACCACCACGATCAGCTCCGGCGCCAGCTGCCGCAGAATTTCCAGGGCCGTGCCATCCCGCAGCTTGGTGGGCTGCCAGACGGGGATGCCCTTCTCCAGCGCCAGTTCCTTCACCGGAGGGGGACAGAGGGCGTAGCCCCGGCCCCGGGGTTTATCCGGCTGGGTGAACACCCCCGCCACCTCATGACCGTCCTCCAGCAGCCGCCGGAGGCAGGGCACCGCGAAATCCGGCGTCCCCATAAATACCACGCGCATGGCTGCCCCTCCTTATTCGTCGCCGTACATCTCTTCCAGTTCTTCCTCAGTGAGCATCCGCTCGGCGTGGTCCTTGAAGATCACCCCGTCCAGGTGATCGTTTTCATGGCACATGGCCCGGGCGTACAGCTCCTCGCCGGTCTCCTCAAACCAGTTGCCGTTGCGGTCCTGGGCCCGGATGGTCACCTTGTTGGGGCGGGTGACGATGCCGTACTCTCCGGGGGAGGAGAGGCACCCCTCCTCGCCGGTCTGGCTGCCGCAGCTGGAAACGATCTGGGGATTGACAAACTCCACAATCCCTTCTCCCACATCGATGATAAAGGCCCGGCGGAGAATCCCCACCTGTACCGCCGCCAGACCCACGCCGTTGGCCTGGGCCATAGTCTCGGCCATATCATCCAGCAGCTGCCACAGCTTCTGGTCAAATTTCTCCACGGGCTTGCTCTTTTTGCGGAGGATGTCGTCCCCCTCCTTGCGAATGTTACGAATCGCCATAGGTATTTCACTCCTTTTTTACTTTCAATCCCGGAGATTTTCCCCGGGAGTCTTCTGTTCTGCGGAAATATAGAAAAAACAATCGCCTGGGAATGTTTGAAAGGCTGAACATCAAGGGCTCTCACATTTTTCCTCTCAAAAGGAGGAATCGTAGCTGGGGTCCACAAAAACCGACGCCCCTTTGGGAGCGTTTTTCCCCGCCCAGGCCAGAATCCGGGAAAAAAGCGCCCGGCTCCGGGGGCTGTTCCGGCTCTTAACCAGGATCTTGTAGCGGTATTTTCCCGCCACCTTGAACACCGCCGCTTCCGACAAACCCAGCAGCCGCACCGGCAGGTCGGGATATTCCTCCCGCAAGAGCCGGGTCAGTTCCTCCAGCACCTCTCTGGCCCATCGTCCTGTCTGCTCCTGGCTGGGGCCGGACAGGCCGACGCAGTACAGGCGGCAGAAGGGAGGATAAAGGTGGAGCTTCCGGCTGTAAATCTCCTCATGGAAGAAATCCTCGTACCGCTGGGCGGCGGCGGTGGTGAGCACCGGATTTTCCGGGGTGTAGGTCTGGATAACGGCACGTCCCGGCAGGGTGTTCCGTCCGCTGCGGCCCACCACCTGGGTCACCAGGGCGAAGGTCCGCTCATAGCTGCGGAAATCCTCCCCATAGAGGGATTGATCCACCCCCAGCACCCCCACCAGGGTCACCTTGGGGAAATCCAGCCCCTTGGCCACCATCTGGGTACCGATCATCATATCATAGTTTCCCTCCCGGAAGTCGGCAAGATACTTCTGGTGGGAATATTTCTGCATCGTTGTGTCCAGGTCCATCCGCAGCACCCGGGCGTCGGGGAAGCGGCTTTTCAGCTCCTCCTCCACCTTCTGGGTCCCCAGCCCGGCATAGCGGATATACTCGCTGCCGCAGTGGGGACAGGTTTTGGGGGCAGGGGCGCTGTAGCCGCAGTAATGGCACATCAGGCGGTTATTGGCGGCGTGGTATTTCAGGGGGATGGAGCAGTTGGGACACTCCGCCGGCTGGTGACAGCTCATGCACTTCACCTGGGCGCTGTAGCCCCGGCGGTTGAGAAGGAGGATGGTCTGTTCCCCCCGCTGGAGATTGAGCAAAATTTCCTCGCAGAGGGTTTGGGAGAGGCACTCCCCCGCCATTTCCTCCCCCCGCAGGTCCAGAATGGTCACATCCGGCAGCCGGGCCCCGCCATACCGGCGGGAAAGGCGCACCAGCT
The DNA here is from genome assembly GCA_949298535.1 of uncultured Oscillospiraceae bacterium. Classification (GTDB taxonomy): domain Bacteria; phylum Bacillota; class Clostridia; order Oscillospirales; family Ruminococcaceae; genus Angelakisella. The sequence continues at coordinate 17,408 of CASFXA010000010.1, read as the reverse complement.
GATATTCCCCCTTCTGCGCCCGGTAAAAGCTCTCCACTGAAGGGGTTGCGCTGGCCAGAATCAGCAGCCCTTTGTGGTACTGGATCCTGGCTCTGGCCGCCTCCCTGGCATCAAACCGGGGGGCGCTCTCCGATTTATAGGTATGCTCCTGCTCCTCGTCGATGACGATGAGACCCAGCCGCTCCAGAGGCGCGAACACGGCGGAACGGGTGCCCACCACCACATCCACCAGTCCCCGGCGGATCCGCTTCCACTCGTCCAATCGCTCCGACAGGGACAGCCCGCTGTGAAGCACCGCCACCCGGGACCCGAAATAGCCATGGAAGGTTTCAATGGTCTGGGGGGTGAGGGAAATCTCCGGCACCAGCACAATGGCCTGCCGTCCCTCCGACACCACCCTGTCGGTCATCCGCAGGAACACCTGGGTTTTGCCGCTGCCGGTGACGCCGTATAAAAGAGCGGTGCTGCCCGTCCCCTTCCGGTACTCCCCGGCGAGGACCTCCACTGCCTGCTCCTGCTCCGGGGACAGTTGGGGCCGGGGGGCGTCCCCCTTGCGGTCAGCGTTGCGGTAGGGGTCCCGGTAGGTCTCCTGCTGGAAATACTCCGCTGCTCCGGCCTCCGCCAGCTTATCCACCACGCCTTTGGTGACACCGGCAAAGTAGCAGATCTCCCGCACTGACGCCGCTCCCGCCTGGGAGAGAAGCTCCGCCGCCTTCTGCTGCTTGGGGGTGAGCTTTTTGTCCTCCCAACCCTCCAGCAGCCGCACCATCAGCAGCGTCTGGTCCTGGACCCGGCGGCGGATCAGATCCTCCGCTGCCAGCAGCCCCTTTTGGGTCATTCGTTCCAGCAGCTTTTCCCCCTCCGGGAACTGATCGGCAGGCAGATCCTCCGCCGTCAGGGGGGTGCGGCGGCCCCGGAACAGAGCCAGCACCTGCCGCTCTTCCTCCTCCGGCTCCGCCGGGGCAGGTTCCACCGGCAGATAGCCCCGCCTCAGCTTCTGGCCGTATCCGGCGGGCAGCAGCACCCGAAGGGCGTCAAACCAGGTGCAGAAGGTCTGCTCCCGGAGCCATTTCAGCAGCCCCAGCTGCTCCTCTCCCAGCACCGGCTCCCGGTCCGACAGGGCCTTGAGGGGCTTGAGGCCATCGGCGTCCTCCGCCTGGCCCAGTTCCACAATCAGCGCCATCCGGTCCCCGCTCCGGCCAAAGGAAACCACCGCCCGCATCCCTGGCCGGGCGTTCATCCCCGCTGGCACAGCGTAGTCGTACAGCTTGTCATAGGAGTAGGCGGCCTTCTCCACCGCCACCCGGGCCGTTTGCGTCATGCCGCCGCCTCCCTTCCAAAATCCTGGGTAAAAAGGTCCCGCCGCCAAAAAGGTTCTGGACGGGAAAGCAAAAGCAGCCGCAGTTCTCCCGCGGCTGCGCACCAATCCTTATTCTTCCTCCGGCGCGGTCTGGGCTTCCTCCGGCTGAGGCTCTGCCTCCGCTGCCGGCTGCTCCTCCGCCGCTTCCGGCTCCTGAGGCTCCACCGACACATGGCTGTCGGACAGCTTCAGCTCGCCGCTGGCGAACATATTCACCGCCATGGTCACCGGCTTTTCGTCCAGCATCACATGGTTTTCCTCCGCCTCAGAGGCGATCTGGCGGGCCTTCCGGGCTACCGCCACCACAAATTCATAATAACTTTCCCCAGGCTTGAGAATCTGGGACATGGCAGGTCTAAGCATTTTCCAGCACCTCTTCAATAAATTCTCGGTTAAACTTTTTGCTGCACCGGGCCGATTCGATGATGTAACCCAACCGGTCCGCGGCGTCGGAGACCACGTCGTTGACCACGATATAGTCGTAATCCAGGGCCATGGCCACCTCCCGGCGGGCGGTTTCCAGCCGTCCCCGGATCTCCTCGCTGTTTTCGGTGTTGCGGCCCACCAGGCGGCGTTTCAGCTCCTCAAAGGAGGGGGGCATCACAAAGATGCTCAGCGCCCCGGGGAACCGGTCCCGCACCTGCTTGGCCCCCTTGACCTCGATCTCCAGAATGACATCCTTCCCCTGGGAAAGGAGCTTGCGGATGGGGGCCGCGGGGGAACCGTAGTAATTGCCGTTATAGCAGGTGTATTCGATCACTTCCCCCTTCTGGATCATCTCCTCGAAGGCTTCCTTGGTGACAAAGTGATAATGGACACCGTCGATCTCCCCGGGACGGGGTTTTCGGGTGGTGGCGGAGACGGAACAAACCGCCTCGGTGCCCCGGCGAAGGTATTCTGCCAGGATGGTGCCCTTTCCCGCGCCGGAGGGACCGGAAAAAACCACCAGCATCCCGTTTTTATTCTTCATTTTCCAGCTCCTCCTCGTCGTCCTCGTAATCCACGATGCGGTTGGCCACCGTCTCCGGCTGCACCGCCGACAGGATCACATGGTCGGAATCGGTGATAATCACCGCCCGGGTCCGCCGCCCGTAGGTGGCGTCGATGAGGTTGCCGTTGTCCCTGGCGTCCTGGATAATCCGCTTGATGGGGGCGGATTCCGGGCTGACAATGGCCACCAGCCGGTTGGCGGAGACCATATTGCCAAAGCCGATATTAATCAGTTTCATGGCTGTTTCTCCTTTTATGTTGTTTCTTCTTCCTTATGTACCACAACAAACCCACAATCACCGCAAGGCCCAACAGTCCTCCTACTGCCAGCAGCGGCAGGTTGGGACGAAAAGCCACAAAGATGGCGGTAGGGCCGTCCACCCCGCCGATCACTCCTATGGATGGATTCACATTCCTCCGCCTCCTTCACCGGCTACTCGATGTTCTGGATCTGTTCCCGGATCTTTTCAATATTGCTCTTGATGTCCACCACCAGCCGGGCGATCTGCACATCCTGGGCCTTGCTGCCAATGGTGTTGGCCTCCCGGTTCATCTCCTGCACCAGGAAATCCAGCTTGCGCCCCACCGCCTCCGGCAGCTCCAGAATATCCCGCAGCTGGGCGATATGGCTGCGCAGCCGCACCGTTTCTTCATCCACCGCCAGCTTTTCCGCCACAATGGCCGCCTCGGTGAGAATCCGCTGCTGGTCGATGGAGGTGGTTTGCAGCAGCTCCTGGAGCTTGGCTGTCAGCCGGGCACGGTATTCCGCCACCGTCTGGGGGGAACGCTCCTCCACCCCGGCCACCGCCTGCTCAATCACTTCCAGACGGTTCAGCACGTCCTCCTTGAGCCGCTGGCCCTCCACCTGGCGCATGGCGACAAACCGGGCAACGGCGTCTTCCGCCACCTTGCGGACGTCGTTCCACACCTGGTCCTCATCCTCCGCCGCCTTGCGGACGGTGAAAATATCGCTGAACCGGCTGAGAACCGACAGGGTGACGTCGTCCCTGACCCCCAGCTCCTCCCCCAGCTGCCGCAGCTCCCGCAGATAATCGGCGGCCAGAGCCCGGTTGATGGAGACGTCTGCGCCGCCTCCGTCAATGGTCTGCATGGTCAGGCTCACGTCCACCTTTCCCCGGGAGATGGCGGACTGAAGGAGCCCCTTGAGCTTATCGTCCAGGTACCCATAGGCCCGGGGCAGCCGGGAGGAGTATTCAAAGTACCGATGGTTGACGGCACGGATTTCCACCGTGATGTCCCGGCCGCCCAGCGTCTCCTGGGCCCGTCCGTAGCCGGTCATGCTTCTGATCATGATTCCCGCCCCTTTCTGGGCAAAAATTTGCAGGGTGCTCCCCTGCTGTTCTGGTTTCTATTGTACCTGACAAACAAGGGGGATGGCAAGAAAAACGTCATTTTTGTTTACAAAAAATTAATAAATTCCAAAAACAGTCCTGTTTAACGGACTGTTTATCGTTTCGGCCTGTGGACGGCGCCTTTTTCTTTTTCCTTGGAGCGCCGCCCGTCCATCAAAACAGGGGGGCGCAATCCTCTGTCCCAAAACTCCAGGCGGAACCCCTTCTCCCCGCGGGCCTGTCCAGGAGTCAAAAAGCGCCCTCCTCTCCCGAAAGCCGGGGACGTCCCTTTTCAAAGTTCCCGTTTCATCCTCTTGCCCCGGCCTTTCAAAGGTCTCCGCCACTCTCCACGGGAAAAAGCGTTTTGGGCAGGAAATTCCCGCCTCTCCCATTGCCGGACCGGGGGACCCGCCCTTTTCCGGCTTTTGGAGGAAAGTTTTGTTTCCCGCTTTTCTTTCCCCCTCCCCGCTGGTATAATGGATCTTGGATTCCAAGGGCGGAAGCCCCTGCCGAAAGGAGTTTTCATCATGGCTGATTTTGTTGCCCACGACCTGCTGGGGGAGTTTCTCCATTGTCCCAGCCAATTGGAACAGAAGCAGGAGGCCCTTTTCCGCTGGGGGCTCCAGGGGCCGGATCTGTTTTTTTACCGCCGTCTTCTCACCGGCGCTCCCCTTCACCGTCTGGGCAACCGGATGCACGATGAATCTACCGCCGCCCTTCTGGCTGCCCTGGCCCGTTTCTGCGCCGCTCAGGGGGATCCCCTCCGGCGGCAGCGGGCGGAGGCCTATTTTTATGGCTTTTTGGGGCATTACGCTTTGGACAGCGTCGTCCATCCCTACGTCTTCCATCACCAATACCGCCTTGCGGCCAAGCGTCCCGGAGAACATCCCGGCTCCCTTCACTGCCGCATTGAGGCGGACATGGATATTGATCTGTACAGCTACTACAAGCACCAGCCCATCAGTCGCTATGATCCCGCTCAGGGCCATATCCTCACCAGGGAGGAAAAGGAGCTGATGGCAGCGATGCTCTCGGACGCTCTGCGCCGGGTGTACGCAGCGGCGGTGGCCCCCAAAGAGATCGCGAGGGCCGTGGATGAGATGCTGCGGCTTCAGCGGATTCTCTACTCCGGTTCCGGGGCCGCCTGGCGGGCCGCTTCCCTGGGGGATCTCCTGCTGCGTCAGGGAGGGGTTCTCAGCGCACACGTCAAGCTCCATCGCCCCCAATGGGACAGCCTGAACCTGTCAGGGCGGGTATGGCGCAATCCCGCCAAGCCGGAACAGCCCCGCACCGATACCGTGGTTCAGCTGATGGAGCAAAGCGCCCGGCGGGGACAGGAGCTGATCGACCTGTATGGCGCCATGATCCGGGAGGGGCAGGTACAGCCCCTTCCCCTGGCGGAGAGTTTTTCCGAAGGGTGTGTGGAATAGCGGGCTTTTCCCGGAACGAAAATAAACAGACGGCCGCCGCTCCCTTTTCCATGGGAGCGGCGGCCGCTTATTGTTTTTTCTCAGGCAATCCCCCGGAAACTCTTACCGGTGGAGGATCTTGTCGATCTCCAGAATGGACAGCACATAAATTTTCAGCCCCTGGAGCAGCGCCTCGATGGACTGGGCCTCATCCGGCTGATGGACCCCGCCGTGGCCCGCAGGCATGGGGGGACGCTGATCGCTCTCCATCCCGAAGCCCACAGCATTGCGCAGCTTCCGGGCATAGGTGCCGCCGCCCATGGTGTAGGGGGTGGCGTCGGCGCCGGTGATCTCATGATAGATCCGGGACAGCTCCACCACCATGGGGTCGTCCTTGGGGACATAGGCGGGGGCGCTGTCCTCCCAATGGGTCACCTTCCATTCCCCCTGGAAGAAGTGTTTCCGCATCCCTTCCACAATGCGGCTGCCCTGATCGGTGACAGGATAGCGGATGTTGAAATCCAGGCAGGGCCGTCCCTCGTCGGTGGAGCAGACGCCGCAGATGCAGGTGAGGGGGCCGGAAGGCTCATCCCGGAAGGCCACTCCCATGGCCTCGCCGCCATTGTCGGCGATGGTGGTGTCAATGAAGGCCATGAGATGACGGTCATTGTCACAGAGAACTCTGCTGCGGGAGAGGAAGTGGGTCAGCAGATGGATGGCGTTGATGCCGTCCTGGGGCAGGGAGGCGTGAGCCGCCACGCCGGTGGCCTCCACCAGGATGCCCTCCTCCGTCATGCTCACCTGAATCCGGGGAGCGCTCTCCGCCAGATGGCGCAGCTCGTCCATCAGAGCCGGGTCAGGGGCGATGAGAGCCTCGCAATGGTCCGCCACCATATTGCTCACCAGGCCGCCGGAGAACCGCAGCACCTGCTCAAAGGGTTGGTCCGACATGGCGTCCACCCGGAGGATGCCCTTCTCCCCGTGGCAGACAGGGAAATTGGTATCCGGCACAATGGAAAAATCGGGCATGGGCTGTTCCTGGACATACCGGCCAATGTCGTTCATGCCGGTCTCCTCACTGCATCCCAGGTAGAGGCTCACCTTGCTGCGGAAGGGGACCTCCATGCTTTCCAGGCACTTCATGACGTGCATCCCCAGCACCGCGGCGGATTTGTTGTCGGAAGCGCCCCGGCCAATGATGTAGCCGTCCTTCTCCACAGGGTTGAAGGGATCATACTGCCAGCCGTTGCCCTCGGGCACCACGTCCAGGTGGGAGAAGATTCCGATGGTCCTGTCCCCCGTTCCCCAGGTTACAGTCCCGTAATAACCGCCGTGGTTCTCCGCGGTCAGTCCCTTTTCCCGGGCCATCTCCACCGCCCGGTTGAGAACCTTGGCGCAGCCCTCTCCAAAGGGCTTGTCCCCGCTGCCGTTTTCGCTGACGCTGCGGATACGCACCAGGGTTTTCAGGTCCTCCACAATGGCGGACCGATTCTGATGGAGGTATGCCTCGATCTTGGCGTTGAGTTGCTGATCCATATTTGCTGATTCTCCTTCTCCCCTGAGGGGGTATATTCATTCTGTCTGTCTATGGGCGAAAAAGGGCGGAATCCGCCCTCTTTTTCCACCGCAAAAGCCCTGCTGAAACAGTCAGCCGGGCGCCCCTGCCCTCATGGCCTTTGGAATGGCTGCCTTTGGGCACAAGAAAAGAAAGCCCCTTTCTCCAAAAGGAAGACAGGGGACCAGGCGGGATGTTCCGGCAGCCCGGAAGGTCCTGAAGCCGCAGCCTGACCGCTTCGAACCGCCCCCGGGCCATGGGAAACCTGTCCCGAAGGCGCAAAACCACGCCCCCTGGCGGCAGTTCCTTTCCTTCGGGACGCCCGTCCGGGGACAGCGGCCGGTTTTTTTCTCTCCCTGACGGGAGACTCAGTCGTCAAAATCCTCCTGAATGGGGTACCGGGCGCTGCGGCCGCTCCAATGGTCCAGCAGCTCCAGCAGCATCACCACCGCGGCGGCGGCCACCGTGAGTTTAACGACGAAATTTACAAGGCAGGCGATAACTTTCATAGAGATTTTTCCTCCAGTCCTTACATTCTTACAGGCCCTTTGGGGCCCTTTGCAGATGGGTTCCTATTCCCGGAGCAAAAACAATTCAGTAATTGACCACCTGGAACCGGGCCAGGGAGGACAGGGCGTACTCCCGTCCCCCGGCAAAATCCGCCGGATACAGGCTTCCCTTGTGAGGCTTGTCCTTATTGTCGCTGAGTTTATAGAAGTTTCCCAACAGGCTGCCCCCGGGGCGCAGGTTCTCCGGACCCAGCACCTGCCGCGCCTGGCTGCAGGGCACCCGGATGGACATTCCCCAGTAGATGCCCTGGAGGTCCTCCCCGTCCAGGGTGTGGGCGATGGCGTCCAGCTTCTCCTCTCCGGCGGGGCCGTCGGCGGTACATTCCCAGCGTCCATCGGGCCAGGCCCGGAGCCACAGCCGCCGGGAGCCGTCTGCCGTCAGCAGGCCCCGGAGATTGCTTTCTGGCCGGGGGAGCATCTCAAAGGCCCACATCTCCACAATCAGCTCCTGAGGGGTCAGGCACAGCTTCACCTGGGCAAAGGGCTTGTAATCCCGCTTTTCCAGGGGATAATGGATAATCTTGTAAGCAGGCAGAGCATCCATCCGGGGGTTGACCGGCTGGGTGCAGATGAGATAAGCCATGGGACAGTTTTCCCCTTTCCGCGGCGGGACCACCGCTGTTGGTCTTACTTGGATTATAGCACAGCGGCTTTTGGAAAAAAAGGGCGAAGTGATGAATTCCATCACAATTTCCGTGAACAAATTTTCCTGCTGTGGGCTTTCCCCGGTAGACGGACCGGTCGCCGGATCTTTTCCGCCGGAGCGGAGAGAAACAGAAAAAAACAGACGGGCCGCGCCCATGGGGGCAGTCCGTCCGTTTCCCTTGTCCTCAAAAGGCTCAGGGATTCTCTCCCTTGAGGGGCAGCAGCGTGCCGGGGTCCACATATTTGCCGTCCTTCTGGAAGGTGAGATGAATGTGAGATTCCATGGAGATCTCCGCCGGGATTTCCGACACCGTTCCCAGCTGCTGACCAGCCTTCACCTGACTGTCCTCCTTGAGGCTCTTGTCCGCCGTCACGCCGCAGTAGGTGGTCAAATGGCCGTCGCTGTGGCTGAGGACCAACATTCCGCCCCACAGAGGATCCACACGGATCTCCTCCACAACGCCGTCGGCCACCGCCTTGACGGCAGCTCCCTTTTCACCTTTCAGGTCCACGCCGTCATGGGTCCGCCAGACGTTGAGGGTCTTATTCTTCACCAGCTCCCCGCCGCTGTAGGGAGTGATTACCCCCAGAGAATCCAGGGGCAAGACATAGGACAAGGCCGGTGAGCTCTGCTGCTGTTTGGACTGTCCGGAGCCCGCGACGGAATCTGCCGTATTCCCGGAGGAGGAGGAAGCAGGCGGCTGCGAGGAAGAGGAGGGCAGCGGCTTTTCTGCCTCGGAGACGGGCTGCTCCACCGGGGCCGTGGTATCGGGGAGAGAGATCCCCGGAGAATCGTCTTTCCATATCTTTTCCTCTCCGCTGACGCTTTGTTCCACAATTTTTTTATTGTTTTCTTCAATGCTGTCCAGAGTTTTGTTGGCCGTCACCCAGGCGGCGGCGGAGGCGCCGACGATGCAGAGGGCCAGCACCACATAAAACCCTTTGTCCTTCATAAACAGGCTGATTTTATTGTTTTGGGGCATCTTTCTATCACCTCACCCCTAGTTTGTACCGTCCCTCCCCGGTTTATACAGCCCAGGAGCCTTTCATTTTCCTTCTCCTTTTCCTTTTTCCTTCCCCTCTCTCAGCAGTTTCCAGGCGGTTTTCAGCTCCCCCAGGGCCATCGCCACCAGCAGCGCCCCGAACATCTTCCGCAGCCCTTCCTCCGGCAGCAGGCCGGCCAGGCTATGGCCCGCCAGCACCCCCGCCGCGCCGCCCAGCCAGAGAGAGGGCAGACAGGATGAACACAGCAGGCCGTTTTTTCGGTGGAACCACAATCCCGCCAGACCCACCGGCAGAATCAGCAGCAGATTCAACCCCTGGGCCTGACGCTGGTCCATCCCCGTCAGGGTCAGCCAAAGGAGCAGCACGCCGCCGCCCCCCAGGCCCATGGCCCCCAGTACCCCCGCCGCGCCGGCTGCCAGAAGGTTCTGCCAGTTTCCCATGGAAAATCCTCCCTTTCACGTTATCTTCCCCCGCGCCGGGCCGGGAAGGCCTCCGGAATTTGCTCTCCCGGCAGCAGCCGGTTCATGAAAAAAAGAGGCCCGGCGGCCCCGCTGTCAAAGGAAGCTGCGCACGCCGCCCCACAGCAGCAGTGCCCCGAACATCCCCTTGAGCCATCCCAGCTTGATGCGGCCCATAAAAATCCCCCCTAAAATGCCTCCGGCCAGTCCCGGCAGCAGCAGCGGCAGTCCCTGGTCCAGGGACAGCCATCCCTGCCGCCAGTATAGGAAAGCGCTCACCGCCGACAGCGGGACGATCACCGCCAAAGAGGTGGCGTGGCTGCTTTTTCCGGTGACCCCCAATCTTTCCAGCAGCGGCACCAGCACCATACCCCCGCCAGCTCCCAGCAATCCATTGAGAAGACCCACCGCGGCTCCGCCCAACAGCCCTTTCCAATATTTTTTCATGGCCCCTCCTCTGTTTTTCTTTCCGGGATTCTCCCCGGATCTGGGACAAAAGATGTCCTCCGAAACTGGCCGGATCCCCGCCGGTCTTTTTCATTTCCCCGGGGAGGGATGTTCCCGCCGACCCCGCCGGAAATTTTCCCTGTCCCCCCATATTGGGGGAAGCGGGACGGGCGGAGCCTCCAAGGGCAAAAACCGGCAGAGGCTTTCCCTCTCCGCCCCTGCGAACTTTATTCCCTGAGGGTACTTTTTCCCAAAGAAACATTTTTATACCAGCATCGCCGGGCTGCCGGCTGTTCCCCTCCATCTGCAAGGAACCACGTCCTTTTTTCAGCGAAGGAAATTCTTTTCCGGATCTTTTTCAGCCCCTTCCCCAGGGAGCAGATGCTTTTCCGCGGCGGAAACGGGATTTCAGCGACGCCGCCGGCGGGGGATTTTCTCCGGCTTGTTGGAGCGGAAACCAAAAAAACTCCTCTTTTCTCTGTACTTTCCCCCTGAAAAAGGGTACAATACCCTACGGTAGGCGGGAAGGCTCTTCGCCGCCGGGGCGGACAGGAAATCCCTCCGCTCCTTCCGGTTTCTTGAGGCGGAAAGGAATTCCTGGCCGCTTTTTTCTTTTGAATGGAGGCCGGACGTCTTTTGGTCCCACCGTCTGGAACCGGACCGCCTTTCTTCATTCTGGATCCCATCAAAAAGGAAGGGACTTTTATGCCCAAAATATCCATGACCCGGGCGGAAAAAAGCTGGGTGCTGTATGACGTAGCCTGTTCCGCCTTCACCATGCTCATCTCCACTACCATTCCCATTCTCTTTCGCAGTTATGCCGAAGCGGACGGGGTCTCCCCGGAATACGCCAGCGCCCTGTGGGGCAGCGCCACCTCGGCGGCGGTGCTGGTGATGGGGCTCTTTTCCTGCGTGCTGGGGGCTTTGGCCGATTACCGGGGGATGAAAAAGAAGCTGTTTGTGGCGTTTCTGGCCCTCTCCCTGGCGGGGATGGGGGCGCTGTCCCTCATCTCCCACTGGCAGCTGTTTCTGCTGGCCTTTGTGGTGGCCCGGGTGGGTTATTCCGCCTGCAACGTTTTTTACGACTCCATGCTGGTGGACGTCACCACTGACGACCGGATGGACCTCCTCTCCGCTCAGGGATATGCCTGGGGCTATCTGGGCAGCTGCATCCCCTTCGCCCTGGGATTGGGGCTGATTTTGGCCACCCCCTTCGGCTTGACCACCCAACGGGCCACCCAGCTCTCCTTCCTGCTGACGGGGGTGTGGTGGCTGGTTCTCACCCTCCCTCTGCTGCGCAACGTCCGCCAAACCCACTGCCTGGAAAACCGTAAGGGAAAATTGGGCCATGCCTTCCGCCGTCTGGGACACACCTTCCGGAAGGTGCGGAAGGACAAAAAAATGCTGCTGTATGTTCTGGGCTATTTTTGTTACATCGACGGGGTGTACACCATCATCTCCATGGCCACCGTTTACGGCGGAGAGCTGGGGCTGTCCAGCAACAGCATGGTGCTGGCGCTGCTGGTGACCCAGCTGGTGGCCTTCCCCTGCGCCATCCTCAGCGGCCAGCTGACCCAAAAGCTGGGGGATCTGCGGATGATTAAAATTTTTATCCTCATCTATCTGGGCATCTGCTTTTTCGGCTTCCAGCTGGACCGGGAATGGGAATTCTGGGTGCTGGCGGTGGCGGTGGGAATGTGCCAGGGAGGCATCCAGGCCATCTCCCGGTCCCATTTCGGCAAAATGGTGCCCAAGGAGGAATCCAATGAGTACTTTGGGCTCTTTGACATCTTCGGCAAATGCGCCGACTTTTTCGGTCCCATGATTCTTTCCCTTTCGGCGGTGCTGCTGGGGTCCTCCTCTTACGGTATTCTGGCGCTGGCGGCGCTGTTTGTGCTGGGGCTGGTGCTGGTGACCCTGTCGGAACGGGCGCAGTCCCCCTCCTGACCGGTCCTTTCCCTCGTTTTTCAGGCCGGCATCCCCCGCGTCATTCTCTCCTGAACAGAAGAAACGCCCCTTCCCCGGCCTTAACAGCCGCAGGAAGGGGCGTCTTTCACTTGTTCTGATGTTTGACAGGCTTACACCTGGGCCTCTCCCACCTCTTTGAGGGCGGTGGCGGTCAGCTGACTGCCCCGGAGATAGTTTTCCAGGGTCAGATGCTCGTTGGGCGCATGGTTGTCGGAGGTGGAATCGCACCAGCGCACCTGGATGGTGGGCAGCCCCAGCACATTGGTCCACAGATAGTCGGGAGCGGTGGAAGGACGGTTGGGATAAACCATATGGGGCCCGAACACCTGATCCACAGCTTTGCTCACCGGCTCCAGCCAGGGGGTTTCCACCGGGGTCTTGGCAGGAGGAGTGATGCCGGTGCAGCGCACCTCCACATTGTTGTAGCCCAGATCCCGGATATATTTCTTCAGATTCTCCAGGATCTTCTCGCCGGACTGATTGATGACCAGACGCATATCAATCTTGGCGTAGGCCTTGGAGGTCAGGACGGTGGCGCCGCCCTGACCGGTGTGGCCGGACCACATACCGGAGATGTTGAAGGTGGGGGTGTTGTTGAGCTGGACATAATAGCCCGCCTGGGGATCGTAAATGGGATCGGTACCGTAGCTGGCCCGAAGATTGGCGTCCACATTGGGAAGGGTGTTGTAGATGGCCTTCTCCTTCTCGGTGGCGGGCACCACGTCGTCATAGAAGCCGGGCACATGGACCACGCCGTCGCTCTTGAGCTTGTGGAGAAGCTCCACCATCTGCCAGGCGGCGCTGGGAAGCACAGAGGCATACTGGGAATGGACGTCCCGGGTCATGGCGGTAAGCTCCAGCTCCACATACAGCATCCCCTTGACGCCCAGGGCAATAATGGGCTGCTCGTTGTGGTTCATGGAACCGTCGCTGAAATAGACCATATCCGCCTTCAGCAGCTCCTTGTGGTCCCGCAGAAAATCCTCCAGGCCGGCGCTGTTGTTCTCCTCGCAGCCCTCAAAGATGGTGCGGACGTTCACCGGCAGCTCGCCGTACTCCCGCAGCCAGAACTCGATGGCGTTGAGATGGGCGGTCAGGGGACCCTTGTTGTCCGCGGTGCCCCGGCCATACATGGCGCCGTCCACAATGGTGGGCTCAAAGGGCGGGGTGCGCCATTTGCTCAGATCTCCCTGGGGCTGAACATCGTAATGGGCATAAATGAGCACCGTCTTTTTGGCGGGATCGTTCCCCCAGCGGCCCACCAGCACAGGATAGGGCTTGATGGGATACTTCTCCACCTCCAAGCCGATGCGGCGCATCCGCTGATAAATCAGCTCGCAGCAGTCCTCCACGCCTTCGCCTGTGCTGCTGACGCTGGGCTGACGAATCACCTGGGCCAGGTTGTCGATCAGTTCCTGTTCATGGTCCTTCATATAAGCGGCCAATCTCTCAGAAAAATCCTCCCATTTGGACATTGGTATCATCTTCCTTTCTTCGATTGGGAACCAGCTCGTTTTTCCTTTGGGCGGTCCGTTTTCCCATCTGTTTTCATACTAGGAGAAGATGTGTAAAAAGTCAAGAAAACTTTCTTTCTACCTGAAAAATTAGTCGTTACGTCTAAAAAGCAAAGTGCTTTTTCGTCATTGCCCTCAAAAGCTCGCTCTTTCTCCCGGCAATGGGCTAAATTTTCCTGGTCTCCCGTTTTTTCTTCCGAAAGGAGCCCTCTCCGTCTGGCCGCGTCAAAAAGCGCGGTCCCCCTCCCGTGCCGGGCCCTGTGCAGGCCGGCAGGGAAAAAGGACCGCGCTGATGAAAATTTGCGATGATTTCTCAGGACCCCATGAGGACAATTTCCAGATCAAAGGTGCTGCTCTTGCCCCGGTTGTCCAGCCGGTAAATGGTGATCGTGACGGTATCGCCAGGCTCATAATCCGCCAAAATTTCGGCGCTCTCGTTGAAGGAATAGACCGGCTTGCCCTGGATGTGGGTGATGATGTCCCCCTCCTTGGCGCCCTTGGCCTGAATGTCCGCCCCTTCCACAAAGGAATAGATCCGCAGGCCCAAAGGCGTGCCATAGTACTGGGCCTCCTCCAGCTGCACCTGCTGGGCGGTGATGCCCAGCATGGCCCGCCCGGTCACCTTGCCGTTGGTGATGATGTCGGTGACAATGGGCATGGCGTCGTTGATGGGGATGGCAAAGCCCATGCCCTCATAGCCCTCCATGGCGATCTTGGCGGAATTGATGCCCACCACCTGCCCGTAGGCGTTGATGAGAGCGCCGCCGGAGTTGCCGGGGTTGATGGCGGCGTCGGTCTGGATGCACTCAATGGTGTACCCGGCGTCGCCGGCGGCAATCTCCCGGTTCAGGGCGGAGACATAGCCCACCGTCAGGGAGGTGGCAAACTGGAGGCCGCCGGGATTGCCGATGGCCACCACCCGCTCTCCCACCAGCAGCTGGTCGGAATTGCCGAACTCCGCCGCCGTCAGGTTCTCCGCCTCGATCTTCACCACCGCCAGATCGGTCTGGGTATCGGAGCCAATCACCACCCCATCATAGGTCTCGCCGGTGGACAGAACCACCTCCAGGTCCATAGCGCCCTCCACCACATGGGCGTTGGTGATGATATAGCCGTCCTCGCTCATAATGATGCCGGAGCCCTGGCTCTGATCGCTGTAGCCGAAGCTGCTGGTGCCCAAATAGCTGACGATGCCCACCACCGAGGGGGAGCATTTGGTGTAGATCTCGGTATTGGCCAGTCCCCCGTCAGAGGCGGAAACCGAAGCGTCGCCGGAAGGCTTGTCCTCCAGGGTGACGTCAGGAACACTGACAACCTCTTCCTGCTCCTGCTGCTGTTCTTCCATGGGCTGGGAACTCTGGGGCAGATTGCCGGTGACGGCCACATAGCCGCCGTAAGCGGCAAAACAGACCAGCACCAGCCCGGCGATGCTTCCCAGGATGGCGCCGAAAACCCGCAGACCCCGGTTCTTTTTTCTGGGGCTCCGGTTCTGGCTGTCGGTCTGGTGCATCTGGTCAAAATTCCACTGATAGGGGCCGTTGCCCCGCTGATAGCCGTAACTGCCGCCGCTTTGCCACTGGCGGTCATAGTTCTGCCAGCCGCTGTCTGGCCGCTGGCTGCCAGGGTTCTGCTGGCCATTGGCATAATAATCCGGCTGGTAAGGCTGCTGGGCAAAGTCCCGCTCCTGTTCCGGCTGCTGATCGTTCTGATTGAATTGATCGTTCATCTTGCTTCGCTCCGTTCCTGTAACGCCTGGCAGCTGGCCCGGCGCTGATAGCTGTCATTTCAGTACAACAGTATAACAAAAAAACAGCAAAAAAATGTAAACTGGATTTGACCTGCCCTTAAATATTTTTTCCATCGTCCCTGGTGGCCGGATCCCCGGAGGAATCGGTCCGGACAGGAGCAGGCGCTTCTTTCTCCGTCTTTTCCGCCTTGCGGAACCGGGGTTGTTTCTTCTGGGGGCAGGTGGCCAGGCTGAAGACAAACTCGGTATACTGCCCCACCTCGCTGCGGATAAAAATTTCCCCCTCATGAAGATTGATGATGGTACGGACAATATACAGCCCCAAACCCACGCCGCTCTTGTCCTTGCTGCGGGATTTATCGGATTTGTAGAAGCGGTCAAAGACCCGGTTCAGCTCCTCTGACTGGATACCCTCGCCGGAATTGCGCACCGCCACCAGGGTCCGGTCCCCCTCCTCCCAGTAGCGGAACTCCAGATAGCCGCCGGGGTTGACAAATTTCACCGCATTTTCAATGAGGTTATACACCACCTGCTGGATCATATCGGGATCCGCTTCCACCATCCGTTTCTCCGTATCCAGGCCCCGGACCTCGATATTCTTGTCGGTGAGGGGCTTTTCAAACATCAGGGTGGTGCGGGTGACAATATCGGTGATTTCCACCGGCTCCGGAGTGATCTTCAGCTCCCCCGCCTCGATGCGGGAGAGGTTGAGCATGGCCCGGACCATCCGGGAGAGCCGCTGCACCTCGGTGGAGACGATTTGCAGATAGTAGTTCTGCTTTTCCGGCGGGATGGTGCCGTCCAGGATGCCGTCGATAAAGCCGCCGATGGTGGTCATGGGGGTCTTCAGCTCGTGGGAGACATTGGCGGTGAAGGACCGGCGGCTCTGCTCCAGGGTGGCCAGGGAGGAGGCCATGGCGTTGAAGGCCGCCGCCAGCATGGACACCTCGTCGTCCCCTTCCACCGGCACCCGAATGGAAAAATCTCCCCGGGCAAAGCTGCCGGTGGCCACCAGCATCTGCCGCAGGGGGCGGATCATATTGCTGGTGACAAAATAAATGATGATGCTGGCCAGGATCATCACCACCACGGCGCTGAGGACAAACATCTGGAAAATATCCACCAGGAAGGTGGACAGCGCCGAGGCGGAGGTGGAGGCGAAAACAGCGCAGATCACCCGGTTGCCAGGGGAAAGGATGGGCTTGCCCACGGTGTAGTGGGCCGAGTCATAGAGGCCCTTCATCCGCCCCGTCTCGGTGTATACCGCCTTGGTGCGGAAGCTCTCCATCACCGACATGGGGACATATTCCAGCTGATGGTCGCTTCCCCCGGCGCCTCCGCTGTAGAGGATGCGGCCGTCCCGCATATCCGCCAGATAGATGTCGGCGCCGATGGATTCCCCGATGGTGTTATAGTAATTTTCCACATTGCTGGTGATATGCACCACCCCGCCGATCTGGATCATGCTGTCCAGGGTCCGCTCCGCCGCCTGGTCCAGGTTCTGGGAGAGAAGGGCGTATTTATCCTCCTTGAAGTACTGGGAGGCGAACACCAGAAAAATGGCCCCCAGAATCACCATGCTCAGCAGGATCATGGTGAAGCAGATGTAGAAATATCGCTGAAAGAGACTTTTGCTTTTCATGCAGGCCTGCCGCCCTCCTGTACTCCCCTTAAAAGGGGTCCGTTTTGCAAACAGGCGGGAGCCGACTCCCGCCTGACACCGCTCCAAAGGAGCGCAATCGCCCGCCGCACCGGGCGGAATGTTATTCTTTCACTTCAAATTTATAGCCCACGCCCCAAACCGTTTTGAGGCACCACTGATCCGAAACCCCTTCCAGCTTCTCTCTCAGGCGCTTGATGTGGACGTCCACGGTGCGGCTGTCGCCGTAATACTCGAAGCCCCATACCTCGTCCAGCAGCTGGTCCCTGGTGTAAACCCGGTTGGGATTGCTGGCCAGATGGAACAGCAGCTCCAGCTCCTTGGGCGGGGTGTCCACCACCTTGCCGTCCACCTTCAGCTCGTACCGGGTCATATTCACTACCAGCTTGTCATAGCTGACCTCCTTGACCTCGTTGACCGGGGCCGCGCCGGAGGTGGTGCGCCGCAGCACCGCTTTGATGCGGGCGACAATCTCCTTGGTGTCAAAGGGCTTGACCACATAGTCGTCCGCCCCCAGCTCCAATCCCAGGACTTTGTCAAAGGTCTCCCCCTTGGCAGTAAGCATGATGATGGGGACCTCGGACTTCTTCCGGATTTCCCGGCACACCTGCCATCCATCCAGTTTAGGCATCATCACATCCAGGACAATCAAATCCGGGGACTCCTCGGAAAACCGGCTCAACGCCTCTTCCCCGTCATAGGCCAAGGCTACCGTAAATCCCTCTTTCT
>CASFXA010000009.1 GCA_949298535.1 uncultured Oscillospiraceae bacterium | reverse complement strand
AGGAAAAAAGTCCCCGTTGGATATGAAGGGCTACACCGGATGCCTGGGTCGGGTCCACGACGACCAGGGGGACCTGGATGAGGCGGTGCTGTTTGTTTACCGGGCCCCCCACAGCTATACGGGGGAGGACGTGGCGGAGTTAAGCTGCCACGGCAGCGCCTTCCTGCTGGAAAAGGTGTTGGCGGCGGCCATTGCCGCGGGGGCGGTTCCGGCGGGCCGGGGAGAATTTACCAAGCGGGCTTTTCTCAACGGCAAAATGACCCTGCCCCAGGCGGAAAGCGTGGCGGACCTGGTGGCGGGGGAGAGCCGTCAGGCGGCCAGAGCGGCCCTTCAGGCCCGGGATGGAGCGCTGTTCAACGCCATCCGGGAAATCAACGATCTGCTGATGGATGCCGCCGCCCACATTTCCGCCTGGATTGATTATCCCGAGGAGGATGTGGAGGAGGTGCTGATGAGCGACCTGTCCCACACTCTGACGGAGGCCCAGGGTCGCCTGGCCAAGCTGGCTTCCGGCTACGACCAGGGGCGGATGATCCGCCAGGGGATTTCCACCGCCATTGTGGGCAGCGCCAATGTGGGAAAATCCACCTTGATGAATCTCCTGGCCGGCTATGAAAAGAGCATTGTCACTGACATCCCCGGCACCACCCGGGACGTGATTGAGGACACGGTGCGGGTGGGGGACCTGGTGCTTCACCTCAGCGACACCGCAGGCATCCGCAGCACCTCCGATGTGGTGGAGCGGATGGGGGTGGAGCGGAGCGTCAGCCGTTTGGAAACCTGCGATTTGATTCTGGCGGTTTTTGACGGCTCCCGGCCCCTGACCCAGGGGGACCGCAGTCTTTTGGAGCGGCTGGATGGGCGGTTGGCCATCGGTTTGTGCAACAAGAGCGATCTGCCCCGTCAGGCGGACCTGGAGGAGATTCGCCGTCATGTCTGCCAGGTGGTGGAGATCTCCGCCCGGGAAGGGGAGGGGCTGGAACAGCTGGAAACGGCTATCAGCCATCTGGTGGGCCTTCACCAGCTGGACAGCGGCGCCGGGATGCTGGCCAACCAGCGGCAGCTCTCCTGTGTCACCAGGGCATTGGGGAGTCTGGAGGAGGCAAAAAATGCTCTGGGTTACGGTCAGACCCTGGACGCCGTTTCGGTAGAGCTGGAGGAGGCCATTGACGCCCTTCTGGAACTCACCGGCCAGAAGGCCAGCGAGGCGGTTATTGACCGGGTGTTTGAGCAATTCTGCGTGGGGAAATAATACTAAAAGTTATATTTAACTAATATTTTACAGTTTACAGGACTGACTTTCCCGGAGAAGGGCCTTTCAAGGCTCTTTTGCCGGCGGGTCCGGCGGGGGCCTTTTCCCGGGGACAGCAGGGGCGGTCCGCCTTTTTTTCAGACAAGCCCCGGGATGGTTTGCGCCGGGCCGGAAGGGCAAACGGCCTGTTCCGTTTGTTTTTCTTCCGGGGAAGGGGCACAGATTCAACCAGCGGCAGGCGCTCTACCCGGCGAATGGAAGCCCATCTGCCGGGCGTCGGAGATGCCGGGGGCTTCCATTCGGGCCTGCTCTTTGTTCTTCCGGGTCTTTCGGAGGATATTTTTGGGGGCAGGATTTTCGGACGTGTCTTCTTCTCCCCGGTCCCCTCCGGCAGAACTTTCCGGGAGGAGGAATTTCGGGCCTGCCCTTCCTCTCTCCAATTTCCCTGGCGGCCGTTTTTCGGGGCGGGATTTTCAGGCGCGTTTTCTTCTCCCCGGTCCCCTCCGGCAGAACTTTCCGGGAGGAGGAATTTTGGGCCTACCCTTCGTCTCCCCGGTTTTCCCGGCGGCCGTTTTTTAGAGGAAGGATTTTCGGGCGCGTTTCCCTGTCATCTTTCTCCTTTGAGGGGATCATTGATATTTACGAAAAGAAAAATACAGTATAAATTCAACAGTCAGTATTAAATTTTAGATCGAAACAGGAGCGAAATCATGAAAGATACCATGGAACCCTATGCCGCGGGGCGGTTTGATGTGGCGGTCATCGGCGCGGGACACGCCGGGGTGGAAGCGGCTTTGGCGGCGGCCCGGCTGGGCTGTTCGGTGGTGCTGTTCACCATCAGTTTGGACGCCATTGCCAATATGCCCTGCAATCCTTCCATCGGCGGCACCGCCAAGGGCCATCTGGTCCGGGAGCTGGACGCCTTGGGAGGGGAGATGGCCAAGGCCGCCGACGCCACCATGCTTCAAAGCCGGATGCTCAACCGGGGCAAGGGGCCGGCGGTCCACAGCCTCCGGGTCCAGTCGGATCGCCAGGCCTATCACCGGTATATGAAGCAGGTGGTGGAGAGACAGCCGGGTCTGCTGGTGCGCCAGGGGGAGGTGGTTTCCCTGGAGGTGGACGATCAGGGTCGGGTGTCCTCCGTCACCACCGCCATGGGGGGGCGGTATGAGGTTTCCGCCGCCATTGTCGCCACGGGGACCTTTCTCAGGGGAAAGATTTTTGTGGGAGAATATTCCCAGGAGAGCGGCCCCGATGGGATGCACCCCGCCAACCACTTGAGCGATAGTCTTGAGGCTTTGGGGATTTCCCTCCGGCGCTTCAAGACGGGAACCCCCGCCCGGGTGCTGAAATCTTCCATTGATTTTTCGGTGCTGGAGGAACAGCCGGGGGAGGAGCCGGTGGCGCCCTTTTCCTTTGAGACCGATCCCGCCACCCTTTCCAACAGGACGGTCTGCCATATCGCTTATACCAATGAAGCCACCCATGAGGTGATTCGCCAGAATATTGGCCGCTCCCCCCTGTACGGCGGCAAAATCGAGGGGATCGGTCCCCGGTACTGTCCCAGTATTGAGGACAAGGTGATGCGCTTTTCCGACAAGCCCCGGCATCAGATGTTTATTGAGCCTATGGGGGCGGACACCGAGGAGATGTATCTCCAGGGGATGAGCTCCTCCCTGCCGGAGGAGGTGCAGGTGGAGCTGTACCGCACCGTCCGGGGGCTGGAACGGGTGCAGCTGATGCGCACCGCTTACGCCATCGAATATGACTGCATCGATCCCACGGTGCTGCTGCCCACCCTGGAATTCAAGCAGATTCCGGGGCTGTACGGAGCGGGGCAGTTTAACGGCACCTCCGGTTATGAGGAGGCGGCGGTTCAGGGCTTCGTGGCGGGGGTGAACGCCGCCCGGAAGCTCCAGGGAAAATCCCCCCTGGTGCTGGAGCGGTCTGGCTCCTATATCGGCACCCTCATTGACGACCTGGTGACCAAGGGCTGTATGGACCCCTACCGGATGATGACCAGCCGGAGCGAGTATCGCTTGCTGCTGCGGCAGGATAACGCCGATGTCCGCCTCACTCTTTTGGGGTATCAGCTGGGACTGATTTCCCGGGAGCGCTATGAAGGCTTTTTGGAGCAGCAGCGGCAGAAGGAGGAGGAGAAGGCCCGGTTGGCGGGGACGACCCTTCCTCCTGCGGCGGAGGTGAACGACTACCTGGAGCGGGTGGGCACCGCCCCCATCACCCAGGGAACCCGGATGGCGGAACTTCTCCGCCGTCCCCAGGTGGACTACGCCGGCCTGGCCCCCTTTGATCCGGATCGTCCCCTGCTGAGCGCCCATGTGGTGGAGCAGGTGGAAATTGAGATTAAATATGAGGGGTATATCAAAAAGCAGCTGGCCCAGGTGGAGCAGATGCGCCGGTTGGAGACCGCGTCCCTGGAGGGGATTGAGGATTTCCGGGAGATCCGGGGGCTGCGGCTGGAGGCTGTGGAGAAGCTCAACCGGATCCGCCCCCTGAGCCTGGGGCAGGCTTCCAGAATTTCCGGGGTGAGCCCGGCGGATATTTCGGTGCTGCTTATCGCCCTGGAGCAGCGGAAGCAGGGAGGCGACCGTCATGATTGAAAAACAGTCCTTTTTACAGCTTCTTTCTCAGGCGGGCATTGAGCCGATGGAGGAGGATTATGTAAAATTTTCCATTTATTGCCAAATGCTCCAGGAGTGGAATGAAAAAATCAACCTCACAGCCATCACCGATGACCAGGGCATTGCGGTGAAGCATTTTTTGGACAGCCTGCTGCCTCTGACCATGTTTGATCTGCCGGATCACGCCCGCCTCATTGACGTGGGCACCGGAGCCGGCTTCCCTTCCATCCCCATGAAGCTCATTCGCCCGGATTTGCAGCTGATCCTTTTGGACAGCCTGGAAAAGCGGCTGAATTTTCTCCGGAATCTTTCCGCCCGGCTGGGAATCGATGCTGTCACACTTCACGCCCGGGCGGAGGAAGCGGGAAGGGATCCCAAGCATCGGGAGAAGTATGATGTGGCCACCTCCCGGGCGGTGGCTGCCATGGGGGTGTTGGCGGAATATTGCTTGCCCCTGGTGAAGGTGGGAGGCGTGCTGCTGGCGCTCAAAGGGAGCAGCGGCCGCCAGGAAGCGGAGGATGGCAAACGGGCCATTGAGCTGTGCGGGGGCCGGGTGGAGCAGATCCATGACTACGCTTTGCCCAATGGAGATCCCCGCACCTTGGTGATTGTGCGTAAAATATCGCAAACTCCCCCTAAATATCCCAGAAACGCCGGCCAAATTTCAAAAAGACCCTTGTAAACCGGCGAAACAGGTCCTTTTCGGGGAGATTTTGTCGGACGAAATGATTCGCCTTTTTCAGCGCCTGATGGTATGATAGGTCCCAGAAGGACCTGAACCGGGACAAGCCCGGCTGCCGCAGGCGCTGTTTTTTTAGGGAGGCGAGGAAGATGAAGCTGGGAGGGCGGCCCAAAGTGGTGAATAAAGTGGTGCTGCTGCCAGTGGAGGAGATTCACCCCAGTCCCTACCAGCCCCGGCGGTACTTTGGGGAGGAGGAGCTGGACAGCCTGGCCCGCAGCATTGCCCAAAATGGTTTGCTGAGCCCCATTCTTGTGCGGAAGGATCAGGAAGGGGGTTATGAGCTGATTGCCGGGGAGCGGCGGCTGATGGCCTGCCGAAGATTGGGCCAATGGGAGATTCCTGCCATCATCCAGGAGCAGGACGACCTTTCGGCGGCAGTGCTTACCCTCATTGAGAACCTTCACCGGGAAAATCTCAGCTTTTTTGAGGAAGCGGAAGGGATTTTTCAGTTGATCCGGGAAAATGGTCTCAGTCAACAGCGGGTTTGCGCCCTGCTGGATATGGCGCAGCCTACGGTGGCCAATAAGCTGCGGCTGCTGCGCCTTTCTCCGGCGGTGCGGGATACGGTGGAGGAGCTGGGGCTGACGGAACGGATTGCCAGAGCCCTTCTTCGCTTGGAGGGGGAGGAGCGGCAGCTGAAGGCTTGTCGCTATATCGCGGCCCATCATCTCACCTCAGCCCAGGGGGAGAATTATATTGCCCGATTGGCGGAGGAGCAGGGGAGGAAAGGCCGCCCTTCCGGGCACCTGCGGGATTATCGCCTGATTTTTTCCACCATGGATAAGGCGGCTGCTCAATTGAAGGAAGCGGGGATCCCGGTCCGCATCGAAAAATCAGAGGAGGAGGACTGCGTTCTTTATACGCTTCGGGTGCCAAAGGGCAAGGTGCGGAAGGGAAAACCCCAGCTGGCGGCCCTTTGATGGTCCCAATTTTCACAGGTAACTCTCTCTCGTCAGAGAGTTGATCATATCACTTCCCAACCTGATCTGTTCTTCGGAGCAGAGGAAAGGAGCCGGTCCTCGGACCGGCTTTTTTCTTTGTATCCTTTAGCGATATAAGGATCCCAGTTCTGATGGGGAGGGTAAAAAGGTTTTAGCTTCAAGAATCCAGCAAAGATCAGCAACTTTACAACTGCCAAAAGTTCATCTTGGAAAAGTAATGCCCGTTTACGGGCTGCGCGGGGTAAGTAACGCAAGCGGCAGATTTTTCGGTGCCTCTTGAGAGGCTTGCCGGTACAATGCCCTTCCAGGGCTTTTCCAAGCCCCCGGCTAAGCCGGGGGAGCCTGACTGAAGGTTGGAGGAGGGAGGGCTTTTCCTTTTGGCCTAATTTTTCTCAGAAGGAACCTCTGTCGGCCCTGCTCAAAAGCAGAATTCGTTCAGGGACAGGCTGGAGGTTTGCGGTGGTGGAGAGGATTTGGCAGGGAACAAAAGGATGTTTCGGGGGCGTCAGAAAAATTTGATTGGGGAGAACAGGCGGCGATTCAGGTGAGATTTTCTGTTTTTATGGACTCTGATCGTTGGGGAAAATGATGGAGGGGTCAGAGCTTTTCGCAGGTGTTGCAGCAGGGGAAATTTGAACTTTTGCTGATGGCGGGCTTTCTTCTGGAGGGATGGGCCTTGGAAAATGCTTTCAGGATAGATGCCCCGGCCTTTTTGTTTTTTGGATGGGGAAAGTTTTTTCGGGATCATGGAGAAGACGCCCCAAAGGAAGTGAGAAATTCTTTTAAAGGCTTTTAGCTCTGGGCGGATCTTTGGAAAATTTGCGGCGGAAGGATTTCCCTGCTTGCGGCCTGAGGACGGGAACCCCGTTGCAGCTGTCACAGGCAAAAAACCTGATAGCTTTTACCTTTGAATCAGCCAGCTCAGATGGATGCCGCAACTTGTTTCACATGAAACATTGTTGTTGTCACCCCATTCCCTCCGTGGACACAGGGCCGAAAGGCGGGGCCAGGGAGAAAAACTGGCTCTGTTTGTGCCTTCATCCCTGGCGGGTCCTCAGCCTGCTTTGGGCTGTACCCCCAAGCCTCTTGCCCTGTTTCTTTGATTCTTCAGCCTGTTCCGGAGAAGGAAGGAGCCCTCCGCTGATGCCGGAAGGAAAAGACCGCTGCAGCCGGTCCGGCGGGGAAAAACCATTTTCCCTCTCCATTGCAGCCCGAAAATCTGGAACAGGGTTCCCGCCTGTGAATCAAACCCCTGCCAATGTTTCACGTGAAACATCAGTTCAAAGCGTTTCGCCCTTGTTCCGCCCCCTGAAAGTGTGCTATAATACCTTCAGTGAACAGGGGACCCGGGGCACAGAGAGAAAAACAAGGGCGGTTTCAGCTCCCTATCCCCGCGGAAGACGGGCTGGCTGTGTCCCGAGGCTTGACAGCCCCGGCTTTTCTTTTCCTTTTTGGTTTGCGGCGGCGTTCCGGAGACACGTTCCGCGGCGAAAGTGCAGTCTCCTCCCCGGTGGAGAGGAGAAAATGCGGTCAGCCCAGCATGAAAAGTCCCCGTTGCGGTTTGTTCACGCACGCTTGGTCACCCCCTTCCTTCATGGAAAAGGGAAACTGTTTCTTCAGGAAGAAGCGGCTCTTTGACTGCGGCAGGAATCCTGAAGGACGATGGAAGCATCCCTGGTCAGCCACAGATGGACCCAGGAGACAAAAAAACCGGCCATCCGGTGGAAAAAAGCAAGGAGAGATGGACAAATGGGCAAAATCATCGCTGTGGCCAACCAGAAGGGCGGTGTTGGTAAAACCACGACGGCGGTCAATCTGGCCGCCGGATTGGGGGAAAAGGGGAAAAAAGTGCTGTTGGTGGATCTGGATCCCCAGGGCAACGCCACCAGCGGCTTCGGCATCAGCAAAAAAGAGGTGGAGGTCTCCGGCTACGATGTGCTGATTTTAAGCACGCCGGTGGAAAAAGCAACCCTCCGCACCAAGTTTAAGAATGTCAGCATCGTCCCCAGCCACATTTCCCTGGCCGGGGCGGAGATCGAACTGGTGGAGCTGGAGAACCGCTCCATGGGGCTGCGGGCGTCCCTCCTTCAGGTGAAGGACCAGTATGACTTTATCCTCATCGACTGTCCGCCGTCCCTGGGCCTCATCACTGTCAACGCGCTGGCGGCATCGGACACCATTCTCATCCCCATTCAGCCGGAATATTACGCCCTGGAAGGGCTTTCCCAGCTGATGAGCACCGTCCGCACCGTCAAACGGATGTACAACAGCCAGTTGGAAATTGAAGGAGTGCTGTTGACCATGTATGACAGCCGCCTGAATCTCACTCTCCAGGTGGTGGACGAGGTGAAGAAATTCTTCGCCGGCAAGATTTTCAAAACCATCATTCCCCGGAATGTCCGGCTGTCGGAAGCCCCCAGCTTCGGTCAGCCCATCATGTACTATGACCGCAGCTCCCGGGGGGCGGAGGCTTATCTGAATTTAACGGCGGAAGTGATCCGCAACAATAAAGGAAAGAAATAAAGGAGGGATCTGAAAATGGCCAAAAAAGGCGGCTTGGGCAAGGGCCTCAACGCCCTGTTCCTGGATAATGAAGCGGAAGAATCCGGCACCCTGATGAGGCTGCGGCTGTCGGATGTGGAGCCCAACAAGGACCAGCCCCGGGATCGGTTCGATCAGGAGGCCCTCCAGGAATTGGCGGATTCCATCCGGGAGCATGGCGTGCTGCAGCCTATTGTGGTCCGGGCCATTCCCGGCGGCACCTATCAGATCATTGCCGGAGAGCGGCGGTGGCGGGCCTCCCGTTTGGCGGAGCAGCGGGATATTCCTGCCATCGTGGTGGATGCCGACGACAATAAGGTGATGGAGCTGGCCCTGATTGAAAACCTTCAGCGGGAGGATCTGACGGTCATCGAAGAAGCACAGGGCTATAAAGCCCTGATGGAGACCTACGGCATGACCCAGGAGCAGGTGGCTGCCCGGGTGGGGAAGTCCCGCCCCGTTATTGCCAACGCCCTGCGGCTGTTGTCTCTGCCGCCCCGGGTGTTGGACGAGCTGGAAAACGGCGGCATCACCCCCGGACACGCCCGGGTTCTGGCCGGCGTGGAGGGAGAGCGGGTAGACGGCCTGCTGGACCGGGTGATCGTGGAGGGCCTGACGGTGCGGCAGCTGGAGCAGCTGGCCAAAAAGCCGGACTCCGCCCCCAAAGCGCCTAAAGAGAAGGAGGATTCCGCCTGGGGAGATTCCTTCTATAAAGAGGTGGAGCTGAGCCTCCGGGATACCCTGGGGAGAAAGGTGAAAATCCGGAAAAAAGGGGATACCGGCACCCTGGAAATTCAGTTTTACTCCCGGGAGGAGCTGGAAGATTTAGCTGCCCGGCTGGCAAAAGGGGAGTGAGGAATCCCGCTTTTATGAAAGAGGATTCCGTTGGCGTCCCTTGATGCAACAACGTTTTTGGTAAGGAGGGGCATTTTCCCGTTTCTTTGTGGGGAAATGCCCTTTCCCTTCCTGAGAAAAGATTTTGGAGAATTTGTGGAAAAATTGTTTTTTAGATTTGGGAAAAATAAACAGATTCCTCCACAGGAGCGCCGATGAAAGGAGAGAAAAATGGATCAACGATTGACCCTGGTGAAGGAAATGGCCAGGCCCTGCCGCTGTGGAGCGGATATTGGCACCGACCATGGCTATCTCATCTGCGCTTTGGTGGAGGAGAACATCGCCCAAACGGGGATTGCCGCCGACATCAATCCCATGCCCCTGGACAAGGCCCGAAGGGAAGTGGCCCGAAGAGGGTTGGAAGGGCGCGTCCGCCTGGTGCTCACCGACGGTCTCGCTGACATCAGCCCCCAGGAGGTGGATCAGGTGTTCATCGCCGGAATGGGGGGCGATCTCATCGCCCAGATTCTGGATCGCTGGCCTGGAAGCCGCCGCCCGGGAATGACCTTTTGTCTCCAGCCCATGTCCAAGGGGGAGCATCTGCGGGCCTTTCTGTTCCGTGAGGGTTTTTCTCTGGAGGAGGAGCGGTGCTGCATCGCCGCAGGCCGTCCTTACTCGGCGATGCGGGTGATTTACACCGGGGAGAAAAGATCCCCGCCGCCGGTGGAAGAATATCTGGGGAGAATCTCTTTTTCCACCCCAGAGGCCCGGGCCTACGGGGAAAAAGTATTGACCCAGTTGGAAAAGCGCCTGGCAGGGCTGTCCCAGGGAAGGGGCGACCGGGAGGAAGAATTGAGGGAGACAGAAAAGCTGATGGAGGAAGTCAAAAGGAGGATCAAGCAGTGAAGATCAAAGATGCGGTTCATTATGGGGATCAACTGGCCCCTCTGGCCAGCGCCTTGGATTGGGACAACAGCGGTTTGCTGGTAGGGGATCCGGAAGAGGAATTGACGGGCATCCTCACCGCCCTGGACGCCACATTGCCGGTGGTGATGGAGGCGGAAGCCAAGGGGCGCAATCTCATTGTCACCCACCATCCGGTGATTTTTCATCCTCAAAAGCGGTTCACCGCCGGCAGCGTACCGTTTGAGGCGGCCCGGAGGGGAATCTCCATTCTTTCCCTCCACACCTGCTACGATATGGCGCCCCAAGGGGTCAATCAGATATTGGCGGAAACCTTGGGCCTGGAAAATATCCGGCCACTCCTTCTGGAAAAAAGAATCAATTGGAAAAAACTGGTGACCTATGTTCCCAGGGATCAGGCGGAACAGCTGTATGAGGCACTTTCCAGGGCCGGCTGCGGCGACGGAGGGGATTACAGCGGCGTCTGTTTCTTCACCCAAGGGCAGGGCCGGTTCCGCCCCATGGAGGGTTCCCATCCGGTGATCGGAGCGGTGGGACGCACGGAACAGGTGGAGGAAGTGCGGCTGGAGACGGCTTTTCCTCCCCATCTGGAAGCCCGGGTGGTGGAAGCCCTGCGGCAGAATCACCCCTATGAGAAGCCGGTATGGGACATCTGGACCCTGGAGAACTTTGGAGAGGAGCATTGGATCGGCTGCGTGGGGGAGCTGCCTGAACCCCTGTCCCCGGAGGCCTTCGCCCGGCTGATCCGGGAACGGCTCCGGATCGCCCCCCGGTACAACCCCGGCGGAGAGCCGATTCATCAGGTGGGATTGTGCGGCGGAAGCGGCGGGGAACTGATGGCGGAGGCGATGGAGGCCCACGGCTGGAAGTATCAGGCTTTTGTCACCGCGGAGGTCAAACATCATCAGTTTATGGAGGCACAGCAATTGGGCGTCACCCTCTATGACGCCAGCCACTATGCCACCGAAGTGGTATCCATTCCCTGGCTCACCCGCCGGCTGGCCCAGGGGCTGGGATCGGGGATCCCCGTCTCCATGGCCGAGGCCTATCAGGGCCAGATCCTGGACTGAATCCCTCGTGGCTCCAAAGTTCGCTGTGCTCCAGCGCCCTGGATGTGGGGTGTTTTCACTTTAGAAAAAAGCACGAAAGATTGTGGGCCCGGCGGAGCCGGGAAGGCTTACTTTTTTCTGAGGCGTTAGTCTGTAGCCCTCATGCCGGGCGGGCACTTCCTTTGTAATGAAACAAAGGAAGCAAAATTCACCAGCGTGCCGCTGGACCGCCCCGCGCAAAGGCCGCTGCGGCTGTTTTCCTTTCCCCGCCTGGTACGCTCGGAAAAATGGCCCAAGGGGTCCGCTCCACCCCGTGGTCCATTTTTTGCCGCCTGACACACGGGGGCGGCATACCCTCGCTCCGACCCACGGCAGAAAGTACAGACACTGCCGCCTTGCTAATACCGGAATTCCGCTGCCGCCCTCGCCGACACAAAGTCCGCTATGCTCCGGTCCCCTGTACGGGGACCATCCGTCCGCTCCCTTGCGTCATCTCCGGCCTAAGAGCCGCCTACGGCGGTTGGCCTCCGAAATGCGCCTGCGGGCGCGATGCTCCTCCGGAAAAAGTCCCGCTTGCTCCGGCTGCTCGGTTGCTTGTGCCCTTTAGGGTATAAACGCCCTCCCGACGCCTCCTCTGCGCTAGCAACTTTTTCCGGGCGACGGTAATTTTTATTCGATGCGGAACCGGTATGCCGTTGCGCGGATAAGGTAGAAATGAAATCCGCCACTGGCGGATGGGGCTTGGGGCCAAAGTGAGCGGACAGGGCTTCTTTGCTGCGAACCGATGCGTTTGCTTTTTTGTGGGCGGCGGTAAACCGCCGCCGGAAAGCTGCCGCCAGCTTTTTTCAGAAACCGGGCTTGCAAGTAAAAAGGGAAAGCAAAACCTGTTTCCGGTAAATTGGCCCCTTCTCCCTTTGTTTGGAGGATGGCGGCGCAGCACAGCTGCGCCGTCTTTGAGCCCCACATTTGCGGTCCGGGCTAAAATTTCCTCTTGAATTTTAATCATCCCCGCCTGGGAAAAGTTGTTAGCGCAGCGGAGCCGTCGGGAGGGCGTTTACTACCCTAAAGGACAGAGGCAACCGAGCAGGCGAAGCAAGCGTGACTTTTTCCGGAGGAGCCTCGCGCCCGCAGGCGCATTTCGGAGCGGGGCCGCCGCAGGCGGCTCTTAGGCCGTAGATGGACAAGGGAATGGAGCGAACGGTCCCTGCCCAGGGGACCGCGGCGGAATGGACTTCGTCCCGCCGAAGGCCCATCCCGAGCCCTGTCTTTTCCACAGAGAGGAGAAGATTCTGTGGAAAATCTTTTAAACCCATCCGCCCCACCGGGGCAGAAACAAGGAGAACAAAATGGCATTTGACGGAGCCTTTCTGCACAAAATCAAACAGGAGATCGACGCCCTGGCAGGGAGCCGGGTGGATAAGATCAGCCAGCCGGACCGGGAAACCATCCTGATCGTCCTTCGGGGCGCCGGCGGCAATCACAAGCTGCTGCTGTCCGCCTCAGCGGCTGCGGCCAAGATTCATTTCACCAAAAATACCATTGAAAATCCCAAGGCCGCCCCCATGTTCTGTATGCTGCTGCGCAAGCATTTGGGAAGCGGGCGTCTGCTGGGGGCCCGGCAGGAGGGGATGGATCGGATCCTGACCCTGGTGTTTGAGTGCGTCAATGAGCTGGGGGACCGGGTAGAGCTGCGGCTGGTCTGCGAAATCATGGGCCGTCACAGCAATATCATCCTCACCGATGCCGCCGGGAAGATTCTGGACGCCGCCAAACGGGTGGACTTTGTCACCTCCGAGGTGCGGCAGATTTTGCCGGGACTCACCTACCGCCTGCCTCCCATGCAGGATAAAATGAACCCCCTCACCGCTACCGCCCAGCAGCTGGCGGAAAAGGTGCTGGACGGGCGGGATATTCCTTTGTCCAAAGGAATTTTGGAACAGATTCAGGGCTTTTCCCCCACCCTTTGCCGGGAGGCGGCCCATTTTGTTTGTCCCCAGGGGGAACAAACGGTGGGCAATCTCACCGAGGGTCAGAAGCAGCGGCTGGTGTTTTATCTGGGGGTGGTCAAAACCGCTCTGGAGCCGGAGGGCGGCAGCCCGGTGATGGTGCTGGATGAAAAGGGCAAACCGGTGGAGTTCAGCTTCCTGGAGATGACCCAGTATGGGCAGGGGTATACCCTTCGGAAGATGGAAAGCTACAGCGAGATTTTGGATGAGTTTTACGGGGCCAAGGACCTGGCGGAGCGGATGCGGCAAAAAAGCGCCGATCTGCACAAGCTGCTGGTGAACGTGCGGGACCGGCTGGTCCGGAAGCTGGCGGCCCAGGGGCAGGAATTGGAGCAATCCCAGGACCGGGAGAAGAAGAAGCAGTGGGGGGATATTATCTCCGCAAATTTATACTCTATGTATAAAGGGCAAGATGTTCTCCATGCCGTGAATTTCTACAGCCCGGAGCAGGAGGAAATTGACATCCCCCTGGACCCCATGCTGACGCCGGCCAAAAACGCCCAGCGATACTACAACGAATACCGCAAGGAGGCCACAGCCGACGCCAAACTGCGGGATCTGATGGAAAAAGGCCGGCAGGAGCTGGCTTATCTGGAAACGGTGCTGGGAGAGCTGGCCCGGGCGGAGACGGAGGCGGAGCTTCAGGGGATCCGGGAGGAGGCGGTGAGCCAGGGGTATCTTCGGCTCCAAAGCCAGGGAAGCCGGAAGCCGGTGAAACTGTCTCCCCGGCGGTATCGCTCCTCCGACGGCTTCCTCATCCTCTCCGGGCGCAACAACCTCCAGAACGACCAACTGACCCTCCGGGAGGCCGCCAACTACGATTTGTGGCTCCATACCCAGAAGATTCCCGGTTCCCACACCATCATCATCACCGATGGGGCCCGGGAGATTCCCCAGCGGACCATTGAGGAAGCGGCGGTCATTGCCGCCTGCAATTCCAGCGCCCGGGACAGCGCCAAAGTGCCGGTGGATTACACCTATATTAAAAATGTCCGCAAGCCCCGGGGGGCCCGGCCAGGGATGGTCATTTATGAGCCCTATCAAACAGCCATTGTGGACCCGGATTTGAAGCGGGCCGAGGCGCTGCGGGAGAAATAAAGGGAAGGGAAGAAAGGAAAACAGGCTCCCTTGCCGCTGGGAAAAGAAGAGAAAGCAAAATACAAATTGTATATGAGCGTGTCGAAAAAGTTCGACACGCTTCCAGGGGGTATCCCATACCCCCTGGATACGATTCTGGTTCCAGAAGAAACCAGAATCGATACCCCCGGTTTCGCGCCCCTGTGGGCGTGGGTCGTGGGATAAAAATCAGGCGCATGTCCTGATTTTTATGATTTTAAATGTTGTTTTCCTTTTGAAAGTAGGTTTTTCGACAGCCTGAAATACAAATTGTATATTATAGAATGATAAAACAAAAGGTATCATTATTTTATGAATAAATTGTGAAAACAGCCTTTACAATCCACAGAGTTTTTGTTATAATTTCGATTTGAAAAGTGCTGACAAGCATGGAGGAAAGGGGGCCGCCGCAATGATGAAGCAGACCAGAGAGCAGCAGCTGTTGCCGGCGGAGCCGTTTTTTTCCGTTCCGTTTTTCCCTTTTCCGTAAAAACGAGGCATTGGTTTTCCTCTTTCAGGACAAGCCGGTGCCTCTTTTTTCATGTCTGGCAGCGGTCCCTCAAAGTATAAGGAGGTTGAATCGTCATGAGTAACCTGAAGATCCAAGTGGGAGAGGAAGGCATCTACGACGCCCGGGTGCTGGGCGTGCCGAAAATGCTGATTCTGGGCTTCCAGCACGTATTCGCCATGTTCGGCGCCACCGTATTGGTGCCGCTGATTACCGGCCTGAACGTCTCCACTACGCTGCTGATGGCAGGCCTTGGCACCCTGCTGTTCCATCTCATCACCAAGGGGAAGGTTCCCGCCTTTCTGGGTTCCTCTTTCGCTTTCCTGGGCGGATTTGCCCTGGTGGCGCCCAAGCTGGCGGACGCCAACGGCGAGCTGACCATCGCCAACGTGGAGCGGCTGCCCTATGCCTGCGGCGGCGTGGTAGCGGCCGGTCTGGTTTATGTGGTGGTGGCCATCTTCATCGGCATTTTCGGCGTCAACCGGGTGATGCGCTTTTTCCCACCCATTGTCACCGGCCCCATCATCATTTCCATCGGACTGATCCTGTCCCCCTCCGCCGTCACCAACGCCAGTTCCGACTGGCTGCTGGCGGTCATCGCCCTGGGCTGCATCGTGGTGTGCAACATCTGGGGCAAGGGCATGGTGAAAATCCTGCCCATCCTCATCGGCGTGGCGGTCTCCTATGTGGTGGCGGTGCTGACCAACAAGGTGGATTTCAGACTGGTGGCCCAGGCGGACATCTTTGGCATCGCCCTCAATCCCGCTTCCTTCGCCAAATTTGATCTGGGCTCCATCCTCACCATCATGCCCATCGCCCTGGCTTCCATGATGGAGCATATCGGCGACATGGCCGCCATCAGCGCCACCGTGGGCAAAAATTATATCGCTGATCCCGGCCTGAGCCGCACCCTCTTGGGAGACGGCCTGGCCACCTCCATGGCCGGCATTTTCGGCGGCCCCGCCAACACCACCTATGGCGAGAACACCGGCGTTCTGGCCCTCACCAAGGTCTATGATCCCAAGGTGATCCGGATTGCCGCTGTAGTGGCGGTGCTCCTCTCCTTCTTCCCCAAATTTGACGCCATTGTCAACACCATTCCTTCCGCCATCATCGGCGGTATCTCCCTGATTCTTTACGGAATGATCTCCGCCGTGGGCGTGCGGAATGTGGTGGAAAATCAGGTGGACTTCACCAAGAGCCGCAACCTGATTATCGCCGCGGTCATTCTGGTGTCCGCTCTGGGCTTCAACAGCGTGGGCGGTCTGGTTCTCTACACCAGCGAGAGCTTCACCGTCAGCCTCTCCGGCCTGGCCATCGCCGCCATTCTGGGAATTCTCCTCAATGCCCTTCTTCCCGGCAACGACTACCAGTTTGGCAAGGACCTGGAAGGGGACACCTCCGCCAATCTTCAGCTGTAAAAGCGGAGCAGGCCAGGTTTTTTGGATGATAAAGGAGCGCAAGGCTTTGCCTTGCGCTCCTTTGAGCGTGCCGAATCCTTTCGGCGCCCTCAGAGGGCCATGCGCCTGATTTTTATGATTTTGAATGTTGTTTTCCTTTTGGAAGTGGGTTTTTCGACAGCCTGAAAGGAGTTTCAGGAAATGTTCCCCAAAATACAGCTCCCTTTGTTCCGGGGCTCCGATGACCACGGGTTTTGAGGGACTTTGGACATTTCCCCTGTGCGTCTTGAGCTTAAATTGGCTTTGCTCCTGGAAGCAAAGCGCCCAATCTCCTGGTAAACTTGCGGGAACAGAGGAAAATCCTCCGGCAAAACCCAAGTTTGGACAGGATCCCTTTTATGTCCGCCGGGTTCACCGCAGGGAAAAAGGGATGAACTGCCCCATTTTGTGTGGACAGTACAAAATGGGGCAGTTCAATGCAAGGGCGTCCTTTTGTTTGGTACAAAGTTAAACTTTCACCAGAGGCCAGGGAACAGAAAGGGATGGAAACAGTCCTGCGCCAGGGGATGCCGCTCTCCTCCGGATTTCTTCCGCGCTTTTGCAAGGGGAGCGGAGAATGAGTTTCGGTGAAAGCGGGAACCCCGGCGGAAGGGAACATTCCCCGGCGTCCCCTGGTTTTCCGTCAAATTCAGGGGAATTACTGGAAGCAGATTCTCCGCCATTTTCCGGTGCGGTATTCCCGGAAGGAGATCAGCAGGTTGGCCAGCCAGCCGATGGGAACGGCATACCAAACCATGGCGATGCCGTAGAGAGGGGCGAAGGTGACGGCAAAGGCCACCCGGATAAAGAGGTTGACCAGGTTGGCGATGGTAAACATCTTCACATCGCCGGAGCCCCGGAGAACGCCGTCCACCACGCATTTGAAGCCCATCAGGCAGAAGAAAAACCCTGTAAAGGACAGGTATCCGCAGCCGGTGGAGAGGGCGGTGACGGTTCCGTTCTCCCCCAGGAAGAGGGAGATGATCTGGCGGTTAAAGAGTTCCAGCACCAGGCAGATGAGAAGGGAGCAGAGCAGAATCAGAAAATTGGCCACCCGGTAGCCCTGAATCACCCGTTCCTCCTTTTGGGCCCCCAGGTTTTGGGCGGTGTAGGAAGAGACAGCGTTGCCCAGGCTGGTGAAGGGGACGATGCAGATGGACTGGATGCGGATGCCGGCGGAATATCCCGCCAGGGCTTCCGAGCCGAAGCTGTTGACCACCGACTGCACCAGCATCATGCCGATGGAAACGGTGGACTGCTGGAGGATGGAGGGGAGGGCGATCTTCACCATAGTGGGAATTTCCCGGAAGGAGAAGATGCCGTCATGCTCCCGGCTCACTGTCCGCAGCAGCCGGAGAAGCACTCCGAAGGAGAGAACGGCGGAGATGCTCTGGGCAATGAGGGTCGCCCAGGCGACACCGGTGACGCCCATCTGGAACTGAGTCACCAGAATCCAGTCCAGGACGATGTTGAACAGGGAGGAGAAGATCAAGAAATAAAGAGGAACCCGGGATTTGCCCAGGGCGTTGAACATGGCGGACAGCACATTGTACATAAACAGGAAGGGGAGCCCCAGAAAGTAGATATTCAGGTAATCGATGGCCATATCCAGCACATCCGCGGGGGTGTTGAGGGCCACCATAATCTCTTTGCTCAGCAGCATCCCCACGCCTCCCAGCAGGATGCTGATAACCAAAAAAGCAATGAGGGCTGTAAAAACGGCGGTACACATTTTCTTATAGTGATGGGCCCCGAAATAACGGCTGACAACCACCGAGGAGCCGATTCCGCCGCCGATGGCGATGCAGATAAAAATATTGGTCAGAGAATAGGAGGCCCCCACCGCCGCCAGGGCCTGTTCGCTGACAAAGCGTCCCACGATGGCGGAGTCCGCCATGGTGTAGGTTTGCTGAAACAGGTTGCCCACGATGATGGGCAGCGAAAATAAAATCAGCGCGTTAAAAGGTTTCGTTTGAATCAGATAGTCGTTTTCCATATGCTTTTTTCCTCCAGGCCCTTGAGGGATCCCGCTGTCTTTGCCTGCTTTCCAAAGGCCCCGTCCCCCGAAAACAAAGGCAGCAAGAAAAGCATCCGGGGAAAAGGGGAGAAATTCATCCCAGGCGATGCAAAAAGCGCCCTGAATTTCATCCCAAGGGTCCGATTTGGTCTAACAATTGATTATAAGGACGAAAAAAGAAATTGTCAATCAGGCAGCGATTTTCCGGCCCGGCAGGGACGTCAGAGCGGTTCAGCCCAGGGGCGGAAAGGAAACGACAATAGAAGTGTCAAAAGCTCTTGACATTTTGCGGCCTTATGTTATACTGAAAATGTAAAAAGTATTTGACAATTTCAACATACAGGAGGTGCGCCGGGTGGAGAATTTTTTGCTGATGCTGTTTTTAGGCTTTGTGGTGCTATTGGTGATTTTAGACATCGGGATGGTGGTTTCCCTGGCGCTGCCCGGGGATGAGCGGAAACAGATGATTGTCTGGCGGGCCAGCACCTATACCCTCCTGGCCTGGGCGGGAGCAACCATTGGAAAGATCGCGGAAAAACTGATTTCCATGGAGCCGCTGGCGGAAAATCCCTTTGTCAGTCTGGGGACGACGGCTATCATCTATTTCGTTTTACTCCTTTATTTCAAAAGAAAGTACGGTGGCTGAAATGGAGAACATCATCCGGAGCCGCCGGAAAGAACTGGGGCTTTCTCAGGAGGAGCTGGCCAGGCGCTGTGGTGTTTCCCGGCAAACGGTCAATGCCATTGAAAACAACAAATATGACCCCACCCTGGCCCTGGCCTTTGCCTTGGCAAGGGAACTGGGATCCACTGTGGACCAGCTGTTCCGGCCAGGGTGACGACGGGATACCCCGAAGAAAAAGCGGGTCCGAAAGATTGCGGGTCCGGCAGAGCCGGGGAGGCATACTTTTTGTGGTATCGCCAGTCTGTAGCCCTCATGCTCGGCGGGACAAAGTCCATTCCGTTTCGGTCCCCTGTACGGGGACCATCCACTCCATTTCCTTGCCCCGCCTCCTCCGGGAAAAGTCACGCTTGCTTCGGCTGCTCGGTTGCTTGTGCCCTTTAGGGTAGTAAACGCCCTCCCGACGCCTCCGCTGCGCTACCAACTTTTCCCGGGCGTTGGTGATTTCCATTTTATAAGGAAAAAAGAACGGCTGCCCTTGTTTCCCCGCCTGGTACGCTGGGGAAATCGCTTCAAGTTATTTTTTAGTTCCGGCAAGGGAATACGGTTTGTTAGGTTGTGTCATTCTTCTTTTTGAAAAATGGAGTGAGAGATTGCGGGCCCGGCACAGCCGGGAAGGCATACTTTTTATGAAAGCACTGGTCTGTAGCCCTCATGCCGGGCGGGCACTTCCTTTGGAACGAACCAAAGGAAGCAAAGTTCGCCAGCGTTCCGCTTCGCCGACACAAAGTCCGCTATGCTCCAGCCCCCTGGGCGGGGGCTATCCGCCCGCTCCCTTGTGTCGGCTCCTCCGGGAAAAGTCACGCTTGCTTCGGCTGCTCGGTTG
>CASFXA010000008.1 GCA_949298535.1 uncultured Oscillospiraceae bacterium | reverse complement strand
TCCAAGGGAGGCACCATCTTGACTCATCCAGTCTGTTTGGGGGTTTTTCCCCTGTTGGTGGAGGGCAAACAGCGTCAGTGCCGTATAGACGGCC
The DNA here is from genome assembly GCA_949298535.1 of uncultured Oscillospiraceae bacterium. GTDB lineage: Bacteria > Bacillota > Clostridia > Oscillospirales > Ruminococcaceae > Angelakisella. Next base: position 2,638 of record CASFXA010000008.1, on the reverse strand, counting down.
CACTCCTCCCGGCTGGGTTCCCGGTCTCCCATCCACTCCTGAGGCAGGTTTTCCAAAAAGAAGCCCCACAGCTGCGGCATCTCCCCCGGCGCCCTGCCCACCCCACTGCGCAGGTGGGCCAAGGTACTGCGGAAAATGCTTTCCTCCCGCTGCCTTTTCAACTCAACCAGTTTGCGGTCGGTAAACGCTTGTATCTTTCCTGTTTCACTCATGTTCCGGATTCCTCCCATTGATTCAATTCGTACAAAAATCGGTTGAAGGCTTTAGGGGCGCAGTAGAACCGGGATACTTCCTTCTTTCCCTCTTTTTCTTTGACCAGCCGGCCTGCCAGCGCCGCTGCTCCTCCCCGGTCCACCAGTTCATATCCCTGGTCCAGGGCGATCTTTTTTGCCTGATATCGCCATTCCCGCAGGATCTCCCGCTGCTCTCTCAGCTTCATGTCCGGGTTTATGGTAAGGAGCCATCTTCGGAAGGGCGGGTCCAGCCGGAAGAAACACTGTTCCCGGGCCCGTTCCGCTGCTTCTTTTCCCTCGCCTCCTGCGGCTTTGTCCACTGTAAATGCCAGCCGCTCCACTATCCCGGCCAACTGGTCACACCGCTCTATCTCAATGCTGATGTAAGTCTGCCATTTTCTCCCCAATTCATCCAGAAGTCCGCTGTACATCTGAAGTTCATCGGAAAATTCGTCCTGAATGCCGCAAGACATATTTCCATACTGGACTCCTGCCGTTTGGAAAGAAAGCATCTTGTTCTTCTCCAGCTCTCCCTCCACCTTGAGTTTCTCGATCCAGGCCACAATACCAGGTTTTCTTACCTGTTGGCCCATCAGAACTGAGAAATCCCGCCACATCTGGCGGTCAGGATGATGAGATCTGGGGGAATAGCCAATCCGGACATTTTTCTTCTTGATTTCTCCCCAAAGAGTCATCTGTTCGGAAAATGCATTTTCCTTAGAGCAATAGTCCCCTGCTGCCTCCTGATAACCAACCACCCATTTTCCCTCTCTTTCCAGCAGGATACGGCGTCCCTGAAGGGTCAACAGCTGGGCTGGGTTTTCCGGTTGGGGAATTTCCCGCAGCTTTTCTTTTGGAAGTTCTGCCTCCCAGGCGGGAAGTCCATCCTCCCAAGGCTCTGTGCCATCCTTCCAGAAGACCAGATTCAGCATGAGAGTCTCAAACAGATTTTCTCCCTTGGCTGCGATCAATCCTATACTTCCCAGCCAGCCCAGCTTGGGTGAGGGCTTTTTTGCCGCAGTATCTCCAAAGCCATGAATGAACACCAGCCACCGGGCCGCTTCATCATAAGTCAGCTGATTTTTCCGTTTCCCATTCCAAAGAGAGAATAGTTGGATTTTGTTGCTGCTTTCCACCAGTGCACCGTTCATCTTTTTGGCCGGATTTTCTGTTCCCTGGAGTCCCGGTACCTGATAGAAGGGCCTTGTGGGATGGAACAGCCAAAACCGATCCTGCCAACGCTCCAGATACTCCTCCAGAGGCTGGGCTGGGAAGGCGCCCCTTCTCCACAAATCGCCCCACCGGCAGGTGGCTTGTTGTACAGTCCGGATTCTGCTTTCTCTATTCTCCATGTCCACACGGGAAAAAACTATGTATACCACTGCCAGCAGGAGGCGGAGCAGAGCCATGTCCTGGGTCTTGCTCTCCCCCGCCAGGTCCCGGATCCCATTGGCCTGGACCAGGGCCTCTGTTAAGGATACTTTTTTCTGCTTTCCATCGCTCGCTATCACCGGAATCCAAGGTTCTCTCAGTAAGGAAAAATCAGATTGTTCCATCTATTCCTTCTCCTTTCTTTTCCATTCCAACCCCATTTTTTGAGTGTAGATCAGTTCATAATCCGCCAAAAAGGCCTTTCCCTCCTCATTCAGGAAGAGGAACAGTTCTCCCCTCAGCAGTGGGGCGTTGTTCCATTCCGGTACCGTTTTTTGTCGTATTTCCTCCAAGGCTTGAAGGGTTTGCCCGGTCCTTCTTCCCAGCAGCGCATGGGGCAGTTGTAACCGCTGTCGAAGGATGTTTCTGCATTCCTCCCCAGACGGGATGTGGTCCGCCAGCACCCGGCTTCCCTGATGCTGCCAGGGCAGGAATCTTATCCCACCTGAACCGTCCCTCACCATGACCAGTACGTCTACTCCGGGCTCGCCGTCACGGACCGAGGCATAGGCTGCCCAATCACCGTCTCCCAGATCGCTGTCCAGCAAACCATGAATGGTCCCAGTAAGGTCCTCCGGGGCCGGGATCCGGAACTGCCTGGCCCGCTGTTCTTTCTTCTCTAGTTCAGTCTTGTATTCCAACCATAAGGGCCATGTCGGGTCGTCTTCCGCAAGGAACTCCGAGGCCTCTGCATAGGTATTGTGCACCAAAGGTGCAATGTCCTCCGGCAGGCTGATTTCCGCAGGAAGAAGCTCCGCCGTGCGGTAGAGGAGCCATCTTCCGTAGACCGCTTTTGTTCCACTATCCGGTTCTTTCAAATCCAGCACTGCACAGACCGCCTCCTGCACTCCTTCCGGGCGCAGCCTTTTATGCCGGTGCAGCCGGCCAATCCGTTGCAGCAGTAAGTCCATGGGGCAGATTTGGGTAACAAGAACGTCAAAATCGATGTCCAAAGATTGTTCCAGTATCTGTGT
>CASFXA010000007.1 GCA_949298535.1 uncultured Oscillospiraceae bacterium | reverse complement strand
AACCGGACGGGCGTATGGCCGTCATAAGGCCGTCCGGTGGAAAAGGCATTGTAATACAGCGGCACCTGACCCAGGCTTCTTGGCATACTCATGGAAAGTCTTCCCTGGGGTTCGCAGATTCCAAACAGCATATCCCGGATGGCACTGCCGCCTTCCGTGCCCGGATACCACACCAGCAGCAATGCGTCTGCCAGTTCTTTCACCTCATCCAGCACCAGCGGCCGGCCGGCAAACAGCACCACAACCACCTTTCTGGCCCGTTTTCTCACCTCGCGCAGCAGCTTCATCTGAGCCCCCGGCAGGGAAAGCCGCGTCCGGCTGCCGCCCTCGCCGCCCTGAATCGTATCCTCTCCCAGCGCCAGCACCACCAGGTCCGCTGCCCCGGAAAGCTCCATGGCCTGCTCCCACTGCCGGTTTCTCTCCTCCCGGCTCCAGAGTTTTCTTTCCCCCTGGGCGGCAAGGGCCGGCAGATCGGTATAATCTTCGGGCAAAATGGTCTCACAGCCCTCGCACCAGTCAAAATCCAGTCCTTTCGTCTCAGAAAATGCTTCCCTTATGGTCACCACGGCTTCCCGGTCCCCGTGCAGTGCCCACAGGCCCAGGGCATCTTTCCGGTCTGCAAAGGGGCCGATCAGGGCGATTCTGCCTGTGCGTGTCTCACCAGATTTCCCTCCTGTTGGCGCCAGAGGCAGCAGGCCCTCTTTATTTTCCAGCAGCACTGAGGATTTCACCGCCGCTTCCCGGGCAAGGCTGCGGAAGGATTCCTTCAGAAATACCTGTTTTTCCGCCTCCTCCCGGGCGCCCCGGAAGGGATCCTCAAACAGTCCCAGTCTGTTTTTCAGGCAAAGCACTCTCCAGACCGCCGCGTCCAGCTGCTCCTGGCGGATGGTTCCCTCCCGGATCAGTCCCTCCAGCTGGCTGGCATAGCAGTCCGTACACATATCGATATCCACGCCCGCCTCCATGGCCATCCGGGCTGCCTCCTTTTTGTCCGCCGCCACACCGTGGGCCATCAGCTCGGCGATGGCCGCGTAATCGGTGATCAGCACGCCGTCGAAGCCCCATTCTTCCCGCAGCACCTGCCGCATCAGCCAGCGGTTTCCGGTGGCAGGAATACCGTCCACCGTGTTGAAGGAGGTCATCACCATCTCACAGCCAGCCTCCACGCCCGCCCGGTAGGAGGGCAGATACTCCTGCCGCAGTCTCCGCTCGGACATATCCACCGTATTGTAATCCCGGCCTCCTTCCGCCGCCCCGTAGGCCGCAAAATGCTTCACGCAGGAAGCCATGCCCCTGCAGGCGCCTTCCTGAGAGAGGCCCTCCTGAAATCCTTCCACCATGGCCTTTACATATTCCGTGTTCAGGAAAGGATCCTCGCCGGTAGATTCCAGGCAGCGTCCCCAGCGGGCATCCCGCACCAGATCTCCCATGGGGGAAAATGTCACATGAACGCCCGCCGCCACACTTTCTTCCGAGGTGGCACGGCAGAGGCGTTTCAAAAGCTCCGGCTCAAAGGAGCATCCCAGCGCCAGGGGAATCGGGTAAACGGTGCGGAACCCATAAATAATATCCGCCATAAACAGCAGCGGGATCTTTGTCCTGCTCTGTCTCAGATACGCCTCCTGTACCCGGCGGATCTGTGCGGCCCCTGTCACATTCAGAGTGCTGCCCACATTGCGGAGAATCTCCTCCGATATGCCAAGATCTTCCCTGACACCCAGCTCCTGTCCCCGGGCGTTCAGCATATTGCCCGGCACCTGTATAAGCTGCCCGATTTTCTCCGTCAGGGTCATGGATTCCAATACTGTTCTCAGTTTCTGTTCTTCCATTTCTGCCTCCTGTCTGCTCATTTGGCGATGTGAATACGGTTGTCCTGCCGCCATCGCCTGTTGTATTCTGTTATCCGTATCTTATCACAAGGCGCTGTTATTTGACAGCCAAAATACTCTTTTACAAAAAACTCTTCGAAATCCATTTCCAGAAAAATGAATT
>CASFXA010000006.1 GCA_949298535.1 uncultured Oscillospiraceae bacterium | reverse complement strand
GGCGGAAACGCTGCTTTGAATGACTGCCAAGGGAGAGCGGAGTTCATGGCCTGCGGCGGAAACAAACTCCACCTGTTTGCGGCGGCTCTCCTCCACCGGCTGGATGGCCCGGCGGGTAAAGAACCAAGAGAAAATTCCCAGCAGACATACAGCCACTGCCAGCAGCCCGGCGAACATCCACCGCAGATTGTTTATCTGCGTCAGCTCCCCGGTCATGGGCTTTACCACGAGGAGCCCCGCCCAGCCCCGTTCCAGCGGCGCCACCGCCGCGGCCCCATAGCAGGGGATGCCGGAGGGGCTGGTAAAGGAGAAGGTGACCCGTTCGCTTTGGAAATGGGTCTGAGGCGGCTGGGAGAGATCAAAATAATAGTCCTCCAGGGCGGTTTGCCGGGCGGCTTCCAGCAATTCCTGGCGGTGAGGGCGATCCCAGGAGCCGGAAAAAAGGAGGGACTGGCCGCTGTCCTCCACCAGGATCATCAGCTGTCCGCTGGTTTCAGTTTGGGCAAGCCAGGTGTGATCCAGCACCTTTTGGCTGATGAGATGGTACAGGATCGCGTTTACATCACCGGCAAAGGCGGCGCTGCCCCGCTGGTTCAAAGCCTGTTCCGACAGGGAGAGGGAGGCCAGGGCCATACCCGCCAGAATAACGCTGGTGACTGCGGTACAGTAGAGGGTCAGCTTTCGCCGCAGCCGCTTAAACATGGGGAACCTCCAGCTGATAGCCCACTCCCCGGACGGTACGGATCTCCAGGGTGCTGCCCACCGACCGCAGCCGCCGGCGGAGAAAATGGATATAGTTGTCCAGATTTCCTTCCTCCACTTCCGCCTCCGGCCCCCATACCCGGGACAGCAGCAGCCCCCGGGGCAGGATCTGGCTGGGATTTTTCAGCAGCATTTCCATCAACTCGCTTTCCCTTCGGGAGAGGGTACAGCTTTGGCCCTCTTTTTCCAAAGTTTTTTGTTCCCGGTCAAAAACCACGTCCCCCAAACGGATGATTTGGCTGCTTTCCCACTGGCGGGGGCGGCGGGACATGGCTCGGATGCGGGCCATCAGTTCCTCGGCGGCAAAGGGCTTGACCAGGTAATCGTCCGCTCCCGCGTCCAGTCCCTCCACCCGCTGGGAGACTTCCCCCAAAGCTGTCACCAGCACCACCGGGGTAACGATTCCCTCCTGCCGCAGGCTCCGCAGCACCGAAAGGCCATCCAGACCCGGCAGCATCCGGTCCAGCAAAATCAGGTCATAGGCCTGCTGGCGTGCCCAATGGAGGCCGTCCTCCCCATCCTGGCAGACGTCCACCGTCACCCCTTTTTGCTCCAGCTGAAAGCTCACCGCTTCACAAAGCCCCGGATCATCCTCCACCATCAGGATTCGCATGGTCCTTTTCCTCCTTCTTTCCTTCCTTTTCAACACTATAGTATAACATGAGAAGTCTGTAAATTTCCTCTAAAGGAAAGCGATTCCTTTTTGCTGACCTTTATTTCGCGCCGCCCAAATTGTCTCGTTCCCCAGTTTGAATGGGAAATTGGGATGGGAAGCACAAAATGAATACGAATGACGGTCAAAAGAAATTTTTCTTTTTTAGAAAAAATAGAGAAAGGGGTTGTATCATTATGTTACAGCCTATAGAAAAACTTGGTTTAAGGGATAAATCAAATTCACAATCATAAAAATCAGGACATGCGCCTGATTTTTATACCACGACCCGCGCCCACGGGGGCGCGAAACCGGGGGTATCGCCGCTGGTTTCGTCAGGAACCAGGCGGCGTATCCAGGGGGTATTGGATACCCCCTGGAAGCGTGTCGAACTTTTTCGACACGCTCCGTTATGTTATCAGGCTGGTTGGGGGTTCTCCCAGCTGCCGGAGAAAGGGGTATGGACATGAAATGGAGAAAGATCCGCCGTTCGCTGGCGTTTGGCCTTGCCTTTCTGCTGGCTTTTTCCGGCTGCGGAAAAGTGGAGGAAACCGGAGAACAGCCGGCGATGGGACGATATATTGAGGAAAAGGACCGG
>CASFXA010000005.1 GCA_949298535.1 uncultured Oscillospiraceae bacterium | reverse complement strand
ATACAGCACCCCCATCAGCTGCAAATTTCGCCCCTGATGGCGTCTGCCCACCCGCAGCAGCACCAGCAGACCCACGCCAGCGTTGGTGGACAGCCCCGCCAGCGCCGCGCCAAAGCTGAGGGTGCCGTCCAGCAGCAGCTGGGTCAGCAGCACCGACGCGCCGCAGTTGGGGATCAGGCCAATGATTCCCGCCAACGCCGGCTGCAAGATACTTCCTTCCATCAGCACCAGGGAAAGGCGGTCCTCCCCAATCAGTTCCAGCACGCCTCCCAACACCAGGGTGGTGAGAAAAAGGAAAACAAAAATCTCCGCCGTGTGATGCAGGGCGGAACGGAGAACGCCCCGCTCCTCGCAGTGGCAATCCTCGCACAGCTCCTCCATCGCCTGGGGATCCCGGGCTCCCGGCAGTCTTCCCCGGCTGCGGAGGAAGGCGTCCACTCCCAGCCCCAAGGCTGCTCCCAGCGCCACCTTCCAGGCCATCAGCCGCAGCAGCACCGGCACTCCGCCGGGGCTGGCCAACAGCAGGGGCACCGCCTCGTCCGAGGTGGAAAAGAAGACCGCCAGCAGGGTGCCGGGGGTGATGACCCTGCCGCAGTAAAGGTTGGCCGCCGCCACGGAAAAGCCGCATTGAGGAACGCACCCCAGCAGCGCTCCGGTGACCGGGCCGCTTTTATTGGACGCGGCCAGCAGCCGCTCCATCTGGCCGGAGGAATGATGCTCCAAATATTCCATCAGCAAATAGGCGCCAAAAAGAAAGGGGAGCATCTTCAGCGTATCCATCAAGGCGTCTTCCAGCAGGTGTAAAATCAGTTCCACAGTCAAATTTCCTTCCAAAAATCCCATTAAAAGCAAATGCAAATCATTCGCATTTATTTATTATACTGTTCTCCTGGGCAAAGTCAAGAAAATTTTGTCTCTGGCGACGAATCTCCCCCTTTTCCCAAGAAAAGCGACCAAATACATTGACTTTTCCGCTGGGATACACTAAAATTTATCCTGCGGCGAAAAGCCGTTTTCTTTCGGAAAATAAGTTAGCCTAATCTAACATTGAGGACGGTTGAGGCATATGACACTGGACCAATTGAAGACCGGTTCCGCCGGCATCATCACCACCGTAGGAGGCAGCGGGGTGCTGCGCCGCCGGCTGCTGGACATGGGCCTGACCCCCAAAACCCGGGTGATGGTTCGTAAAGTGGCGCCCATGGGGGACCCCATTGAAATCTATCTGCGCAGCTATGAATTGACCCTGCGTAAGGAAGAGGCCTCCAAAATCACTGTGGAACCTGTGGATGGGAAGGAGGAGCGGAAATGATTTTCGCCCTCATCGGCAACCAGAACTGCGGCAAAACCACCCTGTTCAACCAGCTGACCGGCTCCAATCAGCACGTGGGCAACTTCCCCGGGGTGACAGTGGAAAAGAAGGAGGGGCGTATCCGCCGCACCGACAGCACCGTGGTGGATCTGCCGGGGATTTATTCCCTCTCCCCCTACACCGCCGAGGAGGTGGTGACCCGGGACTTTTTGCTCAAGGAAAAGCCGGATGGCATTATCAATATTGTGGACGCCACCAACATCGAGCGAAATCTCTATCTGACCCTTCAGCTGATGGAATTGCAGCTGCCCATGGTGCTGGCGCTGAACATGATGGACGAGGTGACCTCCTCCGGCGGTTCCATTGACGTCCAACGCCTTGCCCAGGATCTGGGGATTCCGGTTGTCCCCATCTCCGCCAGCAAAAACGAGGGCATCTCCGAGCTGGTGGACCAGGCTCTCCGGGTGGGGGAACAGCATATCCTCCCCGCCCGGCTGGATTTTTGCACCGGGGAGGTCCATCGGGCCATCCACGGCATCGCCCACCTCATTGAGGACCATGCCCAGGCCATCAAGATGCCGGTGCGTTTTGCCGCCACCAAGCTGGTGGAAGATGACCAGCCCACCATTGAGGCCCTCCACCTCAACCAGAACGAGCTGGAAACGCTGGTCCATATCACCACCGAGATGGAGCAGGCCCTGGGGACCGACCGGGAAGCAGCCCTGGCAGATATGCGGTATACCTATATTGAAAAGCTCACCAGGGACACCGTCCACAAGCCTCAGGAAACCCGGGAACAGCAGCGCTCGGTGAAAATCGACAATCTGCTGACCCATCCGGTTTGGGCCATCCCCCTGTTTTTGCTGATTATGTCCCTGGTGTTCTGGTTTACCTTCGGGGTGTTTGGCTCCTTCCTCAGTGATTTGATGGCTCTGGCGGTGGATCAGGTGACTGCCCTGGTGGATGCCGGTCTGACAGCCTATGGCATCAATCCGGTGCTGCAATCCTTGATTATCAACGGCATCTTTGCCGGCGTGGGCAGCGTTCTCTCCTTTCTGCCCACCATTCTCATCCTCTTTTTCTTTCTCTCCCTGCTGGAGGACAGCGGTTATATGGCCCGTGTGGCCTTTGTCATGGACAAGCTGCTGCGAAAGATCGGACTGTCCGGAAAATCCTTTGTCCCCATGCTCATCGGCTTTGGCTGCACCGTTCCGGCGGTGATGTCTTCCCGGACCCTTTCCAGCGAGCGGGACCGGAAGATGACCATTATCCTCACCCCCTTCATGTCCTGCAGCGCAAAACTGCCGGTTTATGGTCTGTTTACCTCGGTTTTTTTCCCGGACAACGCCGCCCTGGTGATGATTTTTCTCTATCTCCTGGGAATGGTTGTGGCCATCCTGTACGGTCTTGCGCTGAAAAGCACGTTGTTCCGGGGACAACCCATCCCCTTTGTCATGGAGCTGCCCGCCTATCGCCTTCCCTCCGCCAAAACCATCGCCCTGCATATGTGGGATAAGGCAAAGGATTTCATTCATAAGGCCTTCACCGTCATTTTTGTGGCCACTATTGTCATCTGGGTCCTCCAGAGCTTTGATACCCGCTTCAATGTGGTGGAGGACAGCGCCCACAGTATGCTGGCCATGCTGGGCTCCCTGATCGCCCCCATCTTCGCCCCCCTGGGCTTTGGCAACTGGATGGCTTCCACCGCCCTGGTCACCGGCCTGACCGCCAAGGAGGCGGTGGTCAGCACCCTCACCGTTCTCACCGGAGCCGCCGACAGCGCCGGTCTGGCAGTGGCGCTGGGGGAGATCTTCGCCCCCAAGGCCGCTCTGGCTTTCCTGGTGTTCACGCTGCTGTATATGCCCTGCGTGGCTGCTTTCGCCGCCATCCGCCGGGAATATGGCTCCGGAATCAAAGCCACCGGCATTATGGCCACTCAAACCGTCATCGCCTGGTGTGTCGCCTTTTGCGTGTACCACCTTGCGCTGTTGTTTTGATCCCACCCGTCTCTGAAAGGAGTCTGAGCTATGGGGATTCAGGATGTGCTTGTATTATTGCTGTTGGGGCTGCTGGTGGTCCTGGCGCTGGCCAGCATCCGCCGCAGGCGGAAAAAGGGCGGCTGCTCTGGCTGCAGCGGCTGCGCCGGCGGATGCGCCGGGTGTCCCTCCGGTCCTTCCCGGCAGGAGCGGCGCTGACAACACAATTACGCAAAAATCCCACTGGAAAGTCCAATCTTTCCAGTGGGATTTTTCGTTTGCAGGGGAATGGAAAGGGGCGCAGCCTGGGAGACAGGCAGTTCTCCCCATCCCGGGAAGGTCTTTTCCCTCCATATCATCGCCCAGTCCTGCGGGAACAAGCGAAAAGGAACCGTTTCCCGTTTTCCGTAGAAAGGCGGCTTTCGGGGGATGGCCTTGACCGCCTCAGCGATGTCCGCCTCTCCTTTGGGATTTTTCAGCGGATCTCCATTTGAAGGCCCTTCATCACATCCAGAGCCTTTTGGTGCATCTCCGGATCGAAGCTGGCGCACAGCTGGGAATGAATCACAATTTCCGCCTGAGGATAGGTGGTTTGCATCAGAATGGCATTGCTGATAACGCACATATTGGTCACCACCCCCACAAAATGCACCTCTGTGGGCTCATATTCCTTGAGAAAATTCCAGTTGAGGGCGCCGAAGCAGGGTTTTGTCATCAGGTATACATGGGGATAGCTGGCGCTGCGGTAATGGTCCAGGCTTCCGTAGAGGGTCCAGCCTTCGCTGCCCTTGAGGCAGTGGGGAACCGGAAGATGCTTGCCCTCCCGGGTTTCCAGGTAGTTCTCCCCATGGGTGTCCAGGGTAAAAACCACCGGAGCGTCCTGGGAAACAAATTCCTCCACCAGCTTCCGGATTCCTTCCTCCAGCTCCGCCGCTTTGGGAAAGCCCAGCGCTCCGTCCACGAAATCCTTTTGATAATCCACCACCACTAAAACTTTACTCACAATGACACATCCTTTCCAAGCCTTACAGAAAAAATGGAGCTTTCGTTGCTATCATCATAATACAGACAGGAAAAAACCGCAACCATCCTCTTCTCTTTGGCTGAAGATCCAGTGGGGCGCATCTCGTTTTATCAGTTGAAAAAGCTGTTGGAAGGACGGGGCCCCGGACGCAGTTTTTTCAAACTCTCCCCTCCCCCTTTTTCTTTCTGCCTAAGGAAAGAAATTCTTAAAATTTTTACAAATATTTCTCCTTCCTGTCACCGAAGAAGAGTGGGAAATGTGCTATCCTTGTTCTGTACTAATAGAAGTAGTACAGATAATACGGAAGTAAAATCAGAATCATCGTCAGGTAAAGCTGCCATGATTCTGTTCGCTGAAAAAGGATGTGAAGGTTATGAAGCTGCTGATTTTGACCGGAAAATTTGGAATGGGACACTTCTCCGCCTCCCGCTCCCTCTCCCGCCAGATCCAGGACGACTTCATCCAGGCCCAGGTAGAGGTCATGGACTTTTTTGAATACGCCGTACCGGATTATTCCCACAGCATTTATGAAGCCTTCTCCCTGCTGGTGAGCAAGGGCAGCAGTTTTTATAACGCCTATTACCGCATGACCGAAAAAGCGGGAAGCGAGCTGCCCCTTCTACTGGAACGGTACCTGTTGGAGAAAATGGAATCTCTTCTTGCCTGGCAGCGTCCAGACGCCGTCATTGCCACCCTTCCCCTCTGCGCCCAGCTGGTTTCCCTGTACAAGGAGCGCGCGGGCAGCGCTCTGCCTCTGATTACCTGCATCACCGACATCAGCACCCACAGGGAGTGGATCAGCCCCGGAACCGACTGCTATCTGGTGGGGCTGGAGCTGGTGCGGGAGGGACTGGTCTCCCAAGGGGTTCCCCGGGAAAAGATTTTGGTCAGCGGTATCCCGGTGCGTCCGGAATTTCGCCGCATCCATCGCACCAAGGTTCCCGGGGATCAAAAGGAGCTGCTGATTATGGGGGGCGGCTTGGGGCTGCTGCCCCGGTCCGACAGCTTTTACCGGCAGCTGGACGCTCTGCCCCGGGTCCACACCACCGTCATCACCGGCTCCAATCAAAAGGCCTATGACCGGTTGTGCGGCCGTTATGAGAATATCCACGTTGTGGGATATACCGACCAGGTCCACCGGTATATGGCCCAGGCGGATCTCATCCTCTCCAAGCCGGGAGGAATCACCCTGTTCGAAACCATCTGCTCCGAGCTTCCGCTGCTGGCCTTCTCCCCCTTCCTGCAGCAGGAGATCAACAACAGCCGCCTGCTGGACCGATACCAGATAGGCCGGGTGCTGGACCGCAACCAGCGGGAATGTCTGCGGCAGATCCGTCAGATGCTGGCGGATCCGGGGGCCCTGGAACAGATGCGGGAGAATATCCGCCGGCTCAAGGCCCAGTTTGATTGCCGTCTGGTGGGGCTGGCTCTGCGGCAGCTGGTGCCGGCAGCCTGCTGAGGAGGTGCGGAAGATATGGCGTCACGTTTCAAAAAGCTCTTTGGAATTCTGTTGCTGTTGGGGCTGATGGGCGGCACCGGACTGCTGCTCTTCCGGGATGTGGACCCCCTGGCCCTCATCGGCGCTTTCCGTCAGGCTGACCTTCGCTTTTTGTGGCTGGCCGGGGGGCTGATGGCCGCTTTCATGGCTTTGGAAACGCTGAAACTGCGGGGGCTCTTTTTCGGCCTCACCGGGAAAAAACTGGGGCTGCGCCGCAGTTTGGGCTACGCTTTTGTGGGATTTTATTTCAGCGCCGTCACGCCCTCCTCCACCGGGGGACAGCCGGCTCAGATCTATTATATGTCCCGGGACGGGGAGGATGGAGCGGCGGCTGCCCTGACCCTGCTGCTGATGGCCCTTGCCCATCAGATCTCCATGGTCACCCTGGGCGGGATCTTTTTCGCCTGGCAGCGCCAATTCCTCCTGGGACAGATGACAGGGCTGGGGCTGCTGTTTCTGGTGGGCTGGGGAGCCAATCTGGCCATGCTGGCGGGCATCCTGGCCCTGATTGTCCGGCCGGAACCGGCCCTCCGCGCCGTCAGCGGCCTTATCTCCCTGCTGGGTCGGAAAAAGCTGCTGCGGGATCCATGGGAGCTTCACCGGCGTCTGGAGCAAGCGGCGGGGGCCTATGGCCGCGGCAGACAGGCCGCCAAAGCCCATCCTGGCCGCATGGCCTGGCTGATGGGGATGACCGTCTCGCAGGCGCTGCTGATGTATCTGATTCCCGCCGCCATCTACGGGGCCTTTCATCTCAGTGGATTTTCCCTGGCTCAGCTGTTGGCGGTGCAGTCCGCTTTGACCATCTCCGTCTCCACGCTCCCCCTGCCGGGATCCGCGGGAGCTTCGGAAGGGAGCTTTCTGGTGCTGTTCCGCCAGGTATTCGGCCTGTCCCTGGTGGCTCCCGCCATGGTCCTCAGCCGCGCGGTCAGCTTTTATCTGCCTCTGGGTGTCAGCGCGCTGGGCACCGCCGCCCTTCATCTGCTGCCCCGGAAGAAAAAGAGCGCTTTTAGGTGAGAATAAATTTTCCACCCGTTTTCCCCTTCTTTCCCCAGATTTTCCCCCGGAAAAACAGGGCGATTCAACAGGATTTCCCCAAAAGTTGTTAAAAAGTGAGGATCTCGACGGCCTTCGACAAATTCCCGGCGCCAGATGAGGTATAGTAAAGGTGCCGGCAAAAAGGTCCCACTTTTGGGACAGCTGGCAAAAATTTGACAAAAAGGACCGGAAACTGATTATGCTGAAATCTATACGGCTTTGGATGATTGGATGCCTCATTGAATCGGAATGGCGCAGGATTGCCGCCTGGAGGCGAAAGGCTTTTCGCCTCATTGACGCGGGAACGCCCTGGATGTCCCCGGAGCTGGTGGAACTCTCGGACCGGATCGCCCGCAGCGGTTTTCGCAGCTGGCGTCTGGAGCAGCGCTACCGGGTACTGGCGGGGCTGTAAAAGATCCCGCAAATAATTCCATATTCCCTCCTCCGGCCTTGGGCGCTTCGTCCGGGCCGGAGATTTTTGTGTTTTCAGCATTTTAAGCGGGAAGTCTTGTCATTTCTCTGTGCAAACGGTACAATAGAATACAGTTATCCCTCTGTGCTCCCGGAGATGCGGCTTCCGCATGAACGCCGGTCTTTGGGAAAAACTGCCTGTCTAAAGGAGGATTTTTATGCTGGAACAGGGAACCAGGGCTCCGGACTTCACCCTCCGGAACCAAAAGGGGGAGGAGGTCTCCCTCTCTGACTTTGCGGGAAAAAAAGTGGTGCTGTATTTTTATCCCAAGGATAACACCCCCGGCTGTACCAAACAGGCCTGTGCCTTCGCCTCGGTTTGGGATCGGTTTGAGTCTTTGGGGATCCCGGTGGTTGGGATCAGCAAGGACAGCGTAAGCAGCCACGAAAAGTTCGCCCAGAAGTATCAGCTGCCCTTTACTCTCCTCTCCGATCCGGAGCTGACAGTTCTGAATGATTACGGTGTGTGGCAGGAGAAAAAGCTGTACGGAAAAATCTCCATGGGCGTGGTGAGAACCACTTATCTCATCGACGAAAACGGACGGGTGGAAAAGGTTTGGCCCAAGGTGAAACCGGAGCAGAACGCCGGAGAAATTCTCGCCTATCTGGGCGCAGAGGGATAAAAAGCTGTTTTTTTCCTTCCTTTCCGGCATACACTAAACGGAATCCTGTTGTTTTTGGAAGGAGGGACCAGAATGGGCGTTTTCCCCTTTAAGAAGCCTCAAAACAAGTTTTTCCTGCTGACCGAGGCCCTGGTGCGCCGGTACTTCCGCCATGATGTGGGGAAATCCGCCGCCGCTCTCACCTATTACTTCATCTTTTCCTTCTTTCCCTTTCTCATCTTCCTCAGCAGCCTGTTGGGACGTCTGCATCTCAACCCTCTGCCGGTGGAGGAGCTGCGCGCCATTATTCCTGACGACGTGCTCAATCTGGTGAATATGTATCTGGAATATGTTTCCGAAAATCAAAGTCAGGCCCTGATGATCTTTGGACTGGTCTTTTCCATCTGGTTCCCCATGCGGGCGGTTTCCTCCCTGGTGGACGACATCAACAAGGCCTGGCACATCACCCGTCATCGCAGTCCCATCGCCCGGCAGCTGGTGGTGCTGACCATGACGGTGGGCGTGCTGCTGACCATCGTTCTTTCCCTGGTGCTGACCATGGCGGGCAGCTGGCTGCTCACCTTCCTTTCCCGGTTTATTCATATCCCTGTAGACACCATCCGGATCTGGGATATTCTGCGTTTCTTTCTGCTGGGGGTTGTGATGCTGGTGTTGATCTCCCTGTTATACCTCATGGCTCCCAACAAGCCCATGCGCCCCGCGGACGTCCTTCCCGGCACCATTGCCACCCTGGTGTGCTGGCTGGCTTTCTCTGTGGCCTTCTCCTTCTATGTGGAAAATATCGCCCGATACTCCCTGCTGTACGGCTCCATCGGCGGTATCATTGTGCTGCTGATGTGGCTGTACGCCCTGTCGGTGGTGCTGATTATGGGTTCGGAGTTCAGCAGCGCCTTGGCTGAGCTGAAAAAAGAGCCGGGGAAAAAATGACTGCCGGACACCTCTTTTTCACAATGAATTTCAACAAAGGCGGTGACGCTTTTTTATGAGACTGAAAAAACAACCTTCCCTTCCCCGGCGCTGCGGGGTGCTGCTGCCGGTGGCCAGTCTTCCCTCCCCCTGGGGCATTGGTTCCCTGGGGCGGGCGGCGCTGGAATTTGTGGATTTCCTGGCGGCGGCGGGACAAACCTGCTGGCAGGTGCTGCCCCTGGGGCCTACCAGCTATGGGGACAGCCCTTACCAAAGTTTTTCCGCCTTTGCCGGCAACCCTTATTTCATCGATCCGGGGGTGCTGGAGGAGGATGGCCTGCTGCTGCCGGGCGAAGGGGAGCAGTGGGATTGGGGAAAGAACCCCGCCCAGGTGGACTACGGTCTGATCTATCAAAACCGCTTTTCCCTGCTGCGGCTGGCCTTCTCCCGGTGGACCCGGAAGGATCCGGAATTTCTTTCCTTCATGGACGTCCGGAAGAACTGGCTGGAGGACTACTGCCTCTACATGGCCCTGAAGGAGCGGTATGAGGGCCGGTCCTGGCAGCAGTGGCCGGATCCCCTGCGGCTGCGGCAGCCCAAAGCGCTGGACCGGGCCAAAAAGGAGCTTGGGGAAGAGATGGCCTTCTGGGCCTTCTGCCAATATCACTTTTTCCGTCAGTGGCGCCAGGTCAAGGAATACGCCAACAGCCGGGGGATCGCCATCATTGGGGACATCCCCATCTATGTGGCCATGGACAGCGCCGATGTGTGGGTACACGGGGAGCAGTTCCAGCTGGATGAGGATCGCCGGCCCACCCATGTGGCAGGGGTGCCGCCGGATCTCTTTTCCGCCACCGGGCAGCTGTGGGGCAATCCCCTCTACCGGTGGGAGGTGATGGAGAAGGACGGCTTTTCCTGGTGGCGTGCCCGGATGGCCGCCCAGGGGGAGCTGTACGACATCATCCGCATCGACCATTTTATCGGCATCGTCAACTATTATTCCATCCCCGCCGGCAACGACACCGCCGTGGAAGGGCGATGGATGCCGGGACCCGGGGACAAGCTGCTGGCAGCCCTCAGCGATACCCTGGGACAGGGGCGGATCATCGCCGAGGATCTGGGGGTGGTGACTGCCCCGGTGCGCCGTTTGCAGCAGCGCAGCGGTTATCCCGGGATGAAGGTGCTGTCCTTCGCCTTTGACAGCGGCAGCAGCAACCCCTATCTGCCCCATTGTTACGAAAAAAATTCGGTGGTCTACGCCGGCACCCATGACAACCAAACCCTCGTGGGCCTTTTCGGACGGATGGACCGGAAATCTCTGGCCTTCGCCCGGGAATATCTGAATGTCCGCACCAATAAGCAGCTGCCCCGGGCGGTGATCCGCTGCGCTATGGCAAGTGTGGCTGATACCGCCGTCATTCAGATGCAGGACTGGCTGGAGCTGGACGACACCGCCCGCACCAATACCCCCTCCACTTTGGGGGAAAACTGGATGTGGCGGCTGCTGCCGGGACAATTGACAGAGGACCTGGCCGCCCGGATGAAGCGCCTGGCGCTGGTGTACGGACGGCTGATTTCCCCAACGGATGAGAAGGAGGAACCGTAAAATGGACAACACCTTTTCCAAAGAAATAGACCGGGAGCTGGCACGGCTGGGCATATCCCCGGAAACGGCCAGCCCCAAGGAACTATATACCGCTGTTTCCCAGGCGGCCATGAAGCTGCTGATGCCCCGCTGGCAGGCGCAGCCGGAAGGAAAGCGGGCCTGCTACTTTTCGGCGGAATTTCTCCTGGGGCGTGTGGTCTCCGCCAATCTGATGAATCTGGGGCTTTTGGAGGAGTGGAATCAATGGCTGGAACGGCATCATCTCCCCCTGAACATTCTGGAGGAGATCGAGGACGACGCCCTGGGCAACGGCGGGCTGGGACGGCTGGCCGCCTGTTTTCTGGATTCCGCCGCCACCCAGGGGGTGCCCCTGGACGGCTATGGCATCCGCTACCGGTACGGCTTGTTCCGTCAGAAAATTGAAGACGGCTTTCAGCGGGAATATCCTGACGACTGGCTCCGTTTTGGAGACCCCTGGAGCGTCCGGCGGGAAGAGGAGAGCATTCTGATTTCCTTCCGGGACCAGCAGGTGCGGGCGGTGCCCTACGATATGCCGGTCATCGGCTACGGTCAAAAGGGGCTGGTGAACACCCTGCGGCTGTGGCAGGCGGAGCCGGTGGAGGAACTGGACCTCACCGCTTTCAACCGTCAGGATTACGACGCCGCCTATAGGGACCGGAACCGGGCGGAAGCCCTCTCCGCCGTTCTTTACCCCAATGATGACACCCTGGAGGGAAAGCGTCTGCGCCTCAAACAGCAGTATTTCTTCTCCAGCGCCTCCCTCCAGAGCATCCTTCGGGGGTATATCGCCCGCCGGGGAGAGGACTTCACCCATCTGTCGGAGGAGGTGGCCATCCAGCTCAACGACACCCATCCCACCGTCTCCATTCCGGAGCTGCTGCGGCTGCTGATGGAGGAGCATCTCCTCTCCTTTGAGGAGGCCTTTCCTCTGGTGCAGGGAGTGTTCGCCTACACCAATCACACCATCATGGCGGAGGCGTTGGAAAAATGGGATGTGGAACTGCTGCTGTCGGTGGTTCCCCAGGTGTATCCTTATATCGTGCTGCTGAACAACCGGCTGCGGCGGGAGCTGCGGGACCGGGGCATCACCGGCAAAGAAGCGGAGCCCTATTTCATCCTGGACGGAACCCGGGTTCATATGGCCCGGATGGCTGTTTACGCCACTCACTCCACCAACGGCGTTGCCCGCATCCACACCGATATTCTCAAGGCGCAAACCCTCAGGGAATGGTACGCCCTGTGGCCGGAGCGGCTGAGCAACAAGACCAACGGCATCACCCAGCGGCGCTGGCTGGCCCTCTGCAATCCGGAGCTGTCCTCCCTCATCACCGATGAAATAGGAGACGGCTGGCTCACCGATCTCGGTCAGCTGGAACAGCTGGTTCCGGTGCTGGAGGACGGAGCGGTAATCGCCCGGTTCCAGCAGGTGAAGGAGGAGAAAAAGCGGCAGCTGCGGGATTATGTGGCCAGGCGGGAGGGCTTTGAGCTGCGGGAAGATTTCCTCTTTGATGTGCAGATCAAGCGCCTTCATGAGTACAAACGGCAGCTCCTCAACGCTTTCTCCATTTTGGACGCCTACTGGGGGCTGAAGGAAGGGAGAATCACCGATTTCCAGCCAACCGCCTATCTCTTTGGCGCCAAGGCGGCCCCCGGCTATTACCGGGCCAAAGGGATCATCAAATACATCGGGGAGGTGGCCCGACTCATCAACGGCGACCCGGAGATGAAGGACCTGATGCAGGTGCTTTTCGTCCAGAATTACGACGTTTCCTACGCCGAAAAACTGATCCCCGCCGCCGATGTGTCGGAGCAGATCTCCACCGCCGGCACCGAAGCCAGCGGCACCAGCAACATGAAGTTTATGCTCAACGGCGCCGTCACTCTGGGGACTCTGGACGGGGCCAACATCGAAATTGTGGAGCAGGCAGGCGCGGAAAACAATTATATCTTCGGCGCCACAGTGGAGGAGATTCAGGACCCTGGCCGCACCGACACCCCGGAGGGCCTCTGCGAGGCACAGCCCCGGCTGCGGCGGGTGGTGGAATCTTTGGTGGATGGAACCTTCAACGACGGCGGCACCGGAATGTTCCGGGAGCTGTACGATTCCCTGATGAAGGGGGCCAGCTGGCACAAGCCGGATCAATACGATCTGCTGCTGGACTTTGCCTCCTACTGCGACGCCCGGCTGCGGACCAACCGGGATTATCAGAACCGGGGAGAGTTCGCCCACAAGTGTCTGATGAATATCGCCCATGCCGGTCCCTTCTCCAGTGACCGGACGATTATTCAATATGCCAGGGAAATTTGGGGACTTTGACTGCCGTCTGCCCTCTGTTTCCATCAGCGAGGGGAGGAGCGCCTTGTTACATTGCAAGGCGCTCCTCCCCCAAACTATTAGGCACCGTCCAGGGACCCCCTGGAGAGATGATGTACATCCGTCCCGGCCCCTGGGGGAAGATGTTCCCCCTTTTCTTGCCCCTTTCCGGCTCCGCTTCCAATGGGGCAGTCCCCCAAATGCGTTCCCCTGCTCCTGGCTTTGCAACGACAGCCATGCTTCTGCGCTACAGGCGGCCGCCTGAGGGGCGGAAGGCTCAAATCCAAAAGGAAAATTCCCAGGTACGCGACCCAAAGGCGGCGGCGGATAAACCTCCGCCGCCACAGGCTGTCGAAAAACCCACCTTCAAAAAGGAAACAACATTCAAAATCATAAAAATCAGGACATGCGCCTGATTTTTATCCCCCGACCCGCGCCCACAGGGGCGCGAAACCGGGGGTATCGATTCTAGTTTCTTCTGGAACCAGAATCGTATCCAGGGGGTATGGGATACCCCCTGGAAGCGTGTCGAACTTTTTCGACACGCTCAGGCGGCGGCGGATAAACCGCCGCCGCTATCCAAAAACTTCCCAGGAAGAATCGGTTCGCAACGCCCCCCGCCCTCGGTCCGCCATCCCTCTCAGCACAGCGAACGCCTCCCTAACGGCTCCTCCCCCTGGACCGGACTGACCTGAAGGGAAGCTCCCCACTTTTCGGGATGGAAAACTTCATGTCCCCGGCGGCAGGATGGAACGGGGAAAACGCAATCTTTTTTTCAGCCTCCCCACGCCCATTTTTTTCTTTCAAAACCCTTGTCCCGCTTTCTTCTCCGCCGGTTTTCTCCGTCGCCTTCTTTCAAGGCGGGGAGCCTCTTTTTCCGCCGGCGCATAGGATATTCCAGCGGCCTGAAGCCGCCCAGGGGGATTCGTTCCCCTGTTTTCCGGGGCGGATCTCCCGCTTTAACAGGGGAAAAACCGGCGGAGGCAGAAAAAGGTGGCCTCAGGGCCCATGAACAGCCTCTTTCTCCATTCCTTCGCCTTCATTGATAGAGGAATGCCCGTCCGGTTTCCACCGGGCGGGCGCAGCTTATGAGAGGTCTGTCACAAACTGGCGGCACTTCAGATCTTCTCTGCCGGTTCTTCATTGGATAAAAGTTTTCCCCCCGCGAAAAGACCGATCCCCTTTTCCCGCCTGGATGGCTGGGAAAAAGGATCGGTTTTCTCCCGGAGATACCCGGGATTCCTTTTTTCTATTTTTTTGCCAGCTCTTGGGTCAGCTGCTGATGCAGCTCCTCCAGCAGCCGGGGAATGGTCAGGCTCTGAGGACACGCCCGGACGCAGGCGCCGCACCGGACGCACTGATCGGCGGCAGCCTTTTGCTCCATCAGTTCCCGGTAGCCTCCCAGCCCCTTTCCAAAGAGCTTGACTGAATTGTAGATATGAAACGCCTCGGGAATATTCACCCCCATGGGGCAGGGCATACAGTACCGGCAGCCGGTGCAAGGGATGCTCCGCAAGCCTTTGAGCGTCTCTCCCGCCTCTTTGACCAGCTGCTGCTCTTTTTCGGTCAGGGGAAGTCCCGGATCGCTGAAGGTGGACAGGTTATCCTCCAACTGTTCCATGGTGGTCATGCCGCTGAGCACCAGGCTGACATTGGGCAGGCTGGCCGCGAAGCGGAGGGCCCAGCTGGCCATGGAGCGTTCGCCGCCCTGACGGAGGATCCGGGCCACTTCCTCGGGAGGCTGCGCCAGAAAACCGCCCCGAACCGGTTCCATCACAATAACCGGCACCCCGAACTCCACTGTCAATTCATAGAGCTGTCTGGCGTCCTCCATGGCCCAGTCGGCATAATTGAGCTGAAGCTGACAAAAATCCCAGGGATACAGTTCCAGCGCCCTGCGCAGCACCTCCGGCTTGTCATGGAAAGAAAAGCCCAGCAGACCAATTTTCCCCTCTTTTTTCAGCTGTTCCAGCTGAGGCAGGGCCCGGTATTTCTGGATGATCTCCAGCCGCTCCCGATCCAGGGAATGGCAGAGGTAACAGTCGAACCGGTCCACCTGACATCGCTCCAGCTGCTGAGCGAAAAGTCCCGGAACGTCCTCCTCCTTTTCCAGCAGCCAAACCGGCAGCTTGTCCGCCAGCAGATAGCTTTCCCGGGGATAATCCGCCAAAGCCCTGCCAAGAAAGCGCTCCGAAGTCTGCTGGTGATAGGGATAGGCGGTATCAAAGTAGTTGATTCCGCCGGCAATGGCCCGGTCCACCATAGCCTTGGCCTTTTCATAGCAAATCTTTCCTTCCCCGTCCACCGGCAGGCGCATGGCGCCGAAGCCCAGCAGGGAGTGGGGACGTTGTCCGGGATGAAAGCTCCGTGTCAGCATGAAATCATCACTCCTTGATTCTTGTTCCAATTTCAGCATAACACAATTGCCGCTTTCTGGCAAACAATTTTCCAGCCATCTTTTACAGACTGTTCACAGGGCCCCGGAGGGCAAACATTGACCTTTTGCCCCGAATACGGTAAAATAAGAACGATTACAGGCTTTTTTCATTTCCTATTCTTTTCAATTGCAGGAGGTGCCACAACCATGGAGATGCTCATCTCCCCCTCGCTGTTGGCCGCGGATTTTTCCCGTCTGGACCGGGAAACCGCTGCGATTCAGGCCGCCGGAGCGGATATGCTCCATCTGGACGTGATGGACGGCCATTTTGTTCCCAACATTTCCTTCGGGATGCCGGTGATCGCTTCTCTGAGGAAATGTTCTTCCCTTTTTTTTGATGTGCATATTATGATCTCTCAGCCTCAACGGTACCTGGAGGACCTGGCCAAAGCCGGAGCGGATCTGATTACCTTCCATCTGGAAGCGGAGGGAAATCCGGGAGAAACCATTGACGCCATCCATCGTCTGGGCCTCAAGGCGGGGATTTCCCTGCGGCCCGGTACCCCCGCGGAAACGGTGTTTCCCTGGCTGGAACAGGCGGATCTGGCGCTGGTGATGACGGTGGAGCCCGGCTTTGGCGGACAAAAGTTCCGGGGGGAGATGATGCCCAAGGTCGCCGCCATCCGTCGGGAGGCGGACCGGATGGACAGAAAGGATCTGGTGGTGCAGGTGGACGGCGGCGTCGCCAGGGACACCATTGGGTTGTGCGCCCAGGCGGGAGCCAATTGCTTTGTAGCCGGCTCCGCCATCTTCGGCAAGGAGGATTACGCCGCCGAGGTCTCCCTTCTGCGGCAGCTGGCCCGGCAGGCCGCCGGGGAGTGACGGATCTTCCCATAACCGGCGCGTTTCGCGCCGTTTTGCAAGGAGTTTTTCATGAAGCATCTCAAATTGCCCCCTGTGGGGGTTTTTCACCGGGGGATTCCCATGGAGCAGCATAAGGAGCCAGCCCTGTCTCAACCGCTGGATCTGCTGACCAATACCCCGGAGCCTCTGCGGGTGGAGGGGCAGCCGGTTTATCAGGACCTGGACCAGGTGGAGCCCTTTGAAATCATCCGCGCCGCCAAGGCCGCCCATATTATCGACGAGCGGGACGGCCTGCCGTTATACAAAAAACTTCGGGCCTGCGTGGCCAAGGGGGTCTCCATCCGGGTGGACGCGGTGGACGACGAGCCTTATCTTTCCAGTCAGTTGGGTCCGCTGCTTCACTTCCGGGAAGAATGTGCCAGCGGGCTGCGCCTGGCCTGCAAGGCCATCTCCGCCGCCGACAGCGGCGTCATCGAGATCTACCGGAACATGGCGGATCTGGAAGTGAAAATTCCCCGGTCCATTGAGGGGGTGCGGGTGCGGCGCATCGGCGGCTTCTATCCCACCGAGATCCGCAGCGGCTACAGCCTGGTGGAGGAGGAAGGCAAACGCTACCTTTATCTGGGCAGCTGCGCCCTGATCCATCTTCATCGGGCGGTGTTTCAGGGGATTGCCCAAACCACCGCCTTCCTCACCGTGGGGGGCAACTGTGTCGCCCGTCCCTGCAACCTGGAGGTGAGCCTGGGGCTTCCGGTCACCGATGTGCTGGATCGCTGCGGCCTCACCGATACCCCTACCCGGGTGGTGGTGGGCGGCTCCATGACCGGTCAGTCCATCTCCGATACCGATCAAGCCCTTGTATCTGTAACCACCAGAGGGGTGCTGGCCTTCCGGGACAAGGAACAAACAGACCGTTCCCCCTGCATCCGTTGTGGCCGGTGTGTCCAGGTGTGCCCCATGGGGCTCAACCCCATGATGCTGTATCGGGCGATCCAACGGGGGCTGGAACAGGAAGCGGAAGCGCTGGATTATAAACACTGCATCGAATGTATGTGCTGCAGCTTTGAGTGTCCCGCACGGCTGGAAATCGCCCAAACCATCAAGGAATACCGCCAGGGAAGGAGGGAGACGCCGTGAAACTTTCCTCCCCTGTGGCCCCCCATATTCGGGGAATCCGCAATAACCGCTCCGTCATGCTGGATATGATCGTCACTTTGGCGGCGGTTTATTTCATGGCGTGGTATTACTATGGACAGCGGGCCCTGCTGCTGGGGGCGGTTTCAGTCGTCACCTGCGTGGCGGCGGATTTGGTCTGCACCCTGCTGCGGGGACACAGACCGCAGCTGACTGATCTGTCGCCGGTGGTCACCGGGATGCTGCTGCCTCTGATGATGCCCGCTTCCATTCCCTACCGCGTACCGGTGATCGCCGGCTTGTTTGCCATCTGTATCGCCAAGCAGACCTTTGGCGGTTTGGGGAGCAATATTTTCAACCCTGCTGCCGCGGGAGTGGCCTTCGCCATTGTCTGCTGGAGCAGCGCCATGTTCGCCTACCCCACTCCCTTCACGCCTTTGGAGACGGTGGGGGCTGTTACCGCCCCTCTCACCTCCGGCCCCGCCTACACCCTGTATATCGGCGGCGTGCCCCGCCTGGATGTCAGCACCCTTCTGCAGGGGGTGATTTCCGGCCCTATGGGTACCACTAATGTGCTGGTGATCGCCGCCTGCGGTCTCTATCTGGCTGCCCGGCGGACCATCCATCTCCTCCAGCCCCTGCTGATGCTGGGGACCGTGGCCCTTTGCAGCTGGCTGTTTCCCCGGGGGATGTCTGAGGGGCTGACGGCGGTGGTCAACGAGCTGTTTTTCACCCCGGTGGTGTTTTTTGGGGTGTTTCTTTTCACTGACCCGGTGACTACTCCCATGCGGAGCGTCGCCAAAGGACTATATGCTATTTTTTCGGGCATCCTTTGTGTATTGCTCACCCGCTACGGCGGTTATGAAATGATGTTTCCCTTCGCGCTGCTGCTGATGAACGCCTTTGTTCCTCTTTTCGATCTGGCGGCGGAAGCCTATTGCACCAGAGAAAGGAGGCGCACCTATGAAAAAGCGGGAACCCGCTCATCTGACGACTTCGGACCGGACGATGACGACGCCCCGGCGCAGGCCTAAGGGGAAGGGCGTCCCGGGGGAGACGGCTTTTCCTTCCAGGGATCCCCACGAGGACGCCTTTTTCGCCCGCAGCGGCATTGTGGCCATCACCGCTTTGGCGGGGCCCTTCGCGGCGGTGGGAGCCACCACCCTGAAAAACAGCGCAGCCATGACGCTGGCGCTGCTGATGACCCTGCTGCCCGCCTCCCTGCTTCGCTTCTGCCTGCGGGAAAAAGCGGACCTTCCCCGATGGGTGGAGGTTCCCCTGTGTACCCTTTCCTCCATGGCAATGGCCTGTCTGGGGGCGGTGCTGCTGCCCCGGCTGTTCCCTCTGGCGCTGGATTCTCTGGGGCTGTACCTGTTTCTCTTCGCCTCCTACTCGGTGGTAGCGGCGGTTTTTTCTGAGAAAAAGGTCCGTACCGCTCAGGGAGCCGCAGGCTGGGCCATTCAGTTTGTGCTGCTGTTCGCCCTGGTCACCGGAATGGTGGGCCTGGTGCGGGAGCTGCTGGCCTACGGTCAGATCTGGGGGATTTCCCTGCTGCCCTCTTCCTTCTCCCTGGAAGGGGCGAAGATGCCCTTCTTCGGGCTGATTGTTCTGGGACTGTTCATCGGCCTGCTGCGGTATTTCCGCAGTCTGTACGCCGTTCTCAACCGCCATCGAGCCCGCTGAGGCCCCTTGTCTGAAAGGAGTAGATCCCAACCATGGAATTGTTTTGGTCCCTTTTGGCTGTGGGGCTCACCGCCGCCTTGGGAGAAAACGTGGTGTTTTCCCGGGCCTTCGGTCACGGCATTCTGCTGGACAGCTCAGAATCTCCCCGGGCGGTTTTCCAGCGTGGAATCGTGTTGTCTTTGTTGTCCCTGTTGGCGGCCCTGGGGGGCTGGCTGGGGCGTCTGGTATCGGAACGTCTGTGGAATATTCCCCTTTTAACCAGACCCGCTCTTTGCCTGGCCCTTTATCTGGCGATGTTCCTCCCCTTCTATTTTCTCTGCCGCCGGCTGGACCTGCTTCACCGCTGTCCTCCCCTCCATCCCCGGGTGGCGCTGGCCTGTTCCTTCGTGCCTTTGGGCACCATGCTGGTGCTGTGCTTCAGCTCTTACGATCTGCCCCAAACCCTGGCCTATGGCGTGGGAGTGGGGGGCGGTTATCTGCTGGCGCTGCTGATTCACCATACCCTGGATCGTCAGCTGCAGTTCAGTCAGGTGCCGGCTTCCCTTCAGGGGGCGCCCATCTCGCTGATCTACTTCGGCCTGATCTCCCTGGCGCTGTTCGGCATCGTGGGGCATCAGCTGGGGATGTGACGGCGGGACGCAGCCCCACAGTGCTTTTTTCCTTATCCTGTTGCTCTCAGGGAGGCGAAACCTTTGGCAAAATTTGTTAAAATCAAGCGGTACAACTATGACCGCCGCCGGCAGCGAAACGCCCGGATCTTTCGTAATTTGCTCATTGTCGCCATTATTTTGATTTTTGGCGCGGTGGGCTGGTTCGCCTTTGATCCCATCAACCGGCTGGTCAGCGGCTTTCAGCTGCCCAATTTCGGATCATCTCAGGAGGAGCCGTCGGTTTCTTCCGAATCCTCCCAGTCTTCCGTCCCCTCCGTTCCCGCGGTGCCGGAGAGCGGGGAACACACCGGCCTGCCGGAAAAAACCGCCTATCTGCCCTCCTACACCCTGCTGGATCCCGCTTCTCTTTCCGCGGCGCTGGACAGCCTCAAGGCTCAGGGGATAGAGGGGGTGGCCTTTGAACTGAAGGACGCCACCGGCGTGGTGCTGTATGACAGTCAGCTGGAGATCGTGGCCAACAATCTGGCCCTTTCCTCCGCACCCTACTCTCTGGAGACGGTGACGGCTGCCATTCTGGAGCATGAGATGACCCCGGTGGGGGTTCTGTACACCTTCCGGGATCATGTCTCCACCGCTTCCATGTACGACGCGGCGGTCAAATATATGGACAGCCAGATCAACTGGATTGACAACGCCCAATCGGCAGGGGGCGTTCCCTGGCTCAATCCCAATCATCCCATGGCCAGGGATTATTTGGTGCAGCTGGTGGAGGAAGCCAGCCGCCGGGGCGTGGAGTATATCCTGCTGGACGGCCTTCAGTTTCCCGAAGGCTACTCCCTGGAACTGGCTACCTACGGCAACACTGGTCCTTTGGATAAATCGGCGGTGCTGGCGGAGTTTGTCACCCAGGCGGAGGCTGCCGCTGCGGCCAATGGCGGAGAGGTGTGGCCGGTGATGAACCTGACCTCTCTGTCCCGGCTCAGCACCATCCGCTGCGGGGAACAGCCGGAACTGATCCTGGCTGCCGCGGGGCGGGCCATGCTGGATGTCCGTCCGGAGCAATTTGGCGCCGGGATCACCACCGAGGAACTGACCCTCTCTGATCCGCTGCTGGATCCCGCCGGGACCATCACCGCAGTGCTGGCCGTCTGTGAAGACACTTTGGCCGCCGCCGGCGGGGAGGACACGCCTCTGCAGCTGGCCGCCATGGTGCAGGCCTACACCTCCACCGCTGTCTCCGGAGGAGGCAACCGCACCTATACCGCCGCCGACGTGGTCAGTCAGGAGGAAGCTGCGGCCCAGTACGGTGTGACGCAGTTCTATCGCTACAGCCCCAGCGGCATCTATCCCCAGCAGTAAAAACCGACATTTTTTCTCAAGGGCCTGTTTCCGATGCGGAACGGGTCCTTGTTCTCTGTTCCGGGAACTGATTCCACCGGCCGCTTCTCCCCTCCCCCTGGGGGAGCCGAAAAAATTTCTCCTTTTTTTGAAGAAAACACCCCCCTTCCATCGTTCTATTGACTGAACGGGCAAATTCCATGGACAGGTGGTGAGACGACCGGCCAATGACAAACAAACAGTTCAGCGATGTGGTAGAACAGTACCAGCGGCTGGTCTACACCATCTGTTATCAAATGGTCCGGGATCATTTTGAGGCCCAGAATCTGGCCCAGGAAACCTTTCTTTCCGCCTACACCCACATTGACCGGTGCAATCCCAACGAGCTGAAGCCGTGGCTTGCCCGCATTGCTTCCAACAAAGCTCGGGATTATCTCAAAAGCGCTTATGCCCGGAAGGTGCAGCTGGACAGCGGAGAGGAAGCTCCGGATCAGCCCGGACCGCCGGGAACGGGGCCGGAGGAACGGATTCTGGTGCAGGAAGGGGTGGAAAAGATCCGGAAAGCGGTCTTTTCTCTCAACGAGCCCTACCAAAAGGTGTCGGTTCTCTACTTTTTGGAGGAAAAAAGCACCGAGGAGATCGCTCTGGCCCTGGGACGGCCTCAGAAAACGGTGCAGACCCAAATCTACCGGGCCAGAGAACAACTGCGAAAACTGCTGAAAGAAGGTGACAGGGATGGATGAAGGCAAAACTTTTCTTTGTTTTGATAACGACACCGGGCATCTCACCGACGAGGCCCTGAGAAAACTGATTTCCGGGGAGCTGGATGAGCTGTCCCGGCTGGAGGCGGCGGAACATCTGTCCTTTTGCGACCGGTGTATTGACCGCTACACCGCCCTGCTCACCGATCAGGTGCTGCTGGACGCTCCGGACACCCTGCGTCGGGGGGTGCTGGAAAAGATCCGCCAGCGGCTGAGGCGCTTTTACCTGAGCAAATACTGCTCCATGGGTCTGGCTGCCTGTATCGCTATGATTCTGTGGTTTACCGGCTGTTTCACCATGCTCGCCACCCCTCCGGAGATGATGGAGGACAGGAGCCTGAGCCAGTACAGCGACAGCTTCAGCCAACGGATGGAGGAAGTTTCCCAGAGCTTTTCCCAAAGCCTGACCCAACTGATGGAACAAATCTTACCTGAGAGGAGTCATCAACAATCATGAAAAAGAGCCGCCTGTTCTCCCTGCTGTGCGCCTTTTGTCCCGGCGCCGGAGAGATGTATATGGGACTGCTGAAACGGGGCGCTTCCATCATGCTCCTGTTCTGGGGCATCGTCGCCCTGTGTACCCTCATCCCTTATCTGATGTTTTTGCTGCCGGTGATCTGGTTTTTCTCCTTCTTTGAAACCCTCAACCTGAGGAACATGACCTGGGCCCAGCTGGACGCGGTGCCGGATGATCCGGTTTTTTCCGCCGACGGCACCCTGTTCGGTCTCAATCTCAAGGAAATTTCCGGACGTTTTCCCGTTGTCATCGGCTGGGGCTTCATCCTGATAGGGGCCTATCTCATCTATGACCGGTTCCTCCGCCGGCTGGTGGATCGCTTTCTTCCCTGGCTCAGCAGCTTTTTCTGGGCGCTGCCCTCCCTGCTGCTGGGGGTAGCCATCATCCTCTTCGGCATCTACCTCATCCGGGGAAAGAAGCTGCCTGAGGACAGCAAAGATGACGTCACCTTTTATGGGGGCGGCAGAGAACCGTCAAACGACAAGGAGGACCTGACATGACACCGGAAGAACGCAATGATCTCTCCTTCCAGCCGGAAGAACCGCGTCAGACGGATGCCGACCCTTCCCGCAAGATTTCAACAGAGTCCGGGACGGCACAGCCGCAGACAGCGGACAGCTCCCCTGCCCCCAACATTCCTTCCGACGGCGGGGAGCGTTCCATCTTTGAGGATCGCTTCTCCACCGGGCCCCGGGATACTTCCGGGGAAAAACAGCGCCGCCAGCAGGAGCAGCAGGAAAAGCGTGCCTGGTTTCACCAAGCTCAGGCGGAAAAGCAGGCCTGGCAGCAGCAGGTGGAACAGGACCGTCGCCACTGGCAGCAGCAGGCGGAACAGGACCGGCGTTTTCGCCAGCAGCAGGCAGAGGAGGAAAAGCGTCAGCGGCAGGAGCAGGCAGCGGAAGAGCGTCGCCTGCGGCAGGAGGAGGCCGCCCGGATCCGGGCCGAGGAGCGGGAGGAAAAGCGCCAGCGGCGCAGTCTGCGGCGGATGGGTACCCTCACCCTGGGGCTGACCTGCATCGCCTTGGGGTGCGCCATCCTGTGGTGGATGACCCATCCCGGCGCTCAGCTGACCTTCCTGCAATGGTTCGGCCCGGCAGTCATCATTCTGCTGGGAGTGGAAATTCTGCTGTGCCATCTGCTGGGGCCCAAAAAGTTCCGTTTCGACTTTGGCAGCCTGTTCATTTCCTTCTGCGCTCTGGGAATCGCTCTGGTGATGTCCTTTATTCCCATGGCGCTGTGGTACTTCGGTCCTCAGCGTTACGAGGCCCGGGCGGAATTTGAAGCGGCAGAAACCCAGCGGATTCAGTCGCTGCTGAAGGATTGCTCCCAGGTGACCTCCCTCTATGTCAATTCCAGCCTCTCTTACAACCAGTTTTACGATCCCCTGTCCCCTCCGGACAACACCCCTGATTTTGTCTCCGTTTCTATTGAACTGACTCCTGTCTACACCGCCAGCGAGGATTTCGCCCAAAGCGCCTCGGAGGTGCTCGCCGCCCTCACCGCAGACAGAGACACGCTGCCCAACCGCCTGGAGATCCATTCCAGCAGCCAGCAATATGATTTCGGGCTGTACTTGCGGAAGGATTATATGGGGGATTTCTCCCCCGAGTCCCTGCTGCCTCTGGTGGAATATCGTGTAAGCGACGAGATTCTGGGGCAAACCATCACCATCGCCGACGGCTCCGGCTCCATCGTCTATCCCCCCGTTTTTTCCCTGGACCTTTACGGCCTGCCGGAGGAGCTGTGGGAGGATGTGATCGCCTACTACCAGCAAACCTATGGCGTTACTGTGGAGCCGGTTCCCTCTGAGGAGGATTCCCTCCCCCAGTCCGCCCCGCCGGAAGCTGCCGCCGAACTTTCCGATGGCTCCGGGGAGGAGACAGCCGCGCAACCCCTCCCGGATTCGAGTTCCGCTTCCTACCCGCAGGAACAAGCCGCTGTCTCCTAGAAAAACAGCACAGCATCATCTTCCCCTGAGGACGCTCCATTTTAGCGGGCGGCCTCAGGGGAATCGCTCTTTTCGGGACGCCCTTGCATTTTCCTTCTCCCGGTCCTATAATATTCCCAGTTACACCCGCCGCGGGACAACCGCAAAACCAGCGGGGAGAAAGGAACCGATTTTCATGGCAGAGATTTTGGATCGAAACCAACAGCGGGCGCTGGAGCTGGCGAACCGGTACCGGGCCGTAATGGAGCAGGTGGGCCGGGCCCTCTGGGCAAAACCGGAGGTGGGGCTGGAGGAATACCATTCCGCCGCGCTGCTTTTGTCGCTGTTCCGCCGGGAGGGCTTTCGGGTAACGGCGGGGATCGGCGGCTTCCCCACCGGTTTCGTAGCGGAATTTGGACAGGGCGGTCCCGTGGCCGCTATCCTGTGCGAATATGACGCCCTGCCCAATCTGTCCACTGCCACTCCGGGAGCCAACGGCCATGGCTGCGGTCACAATCTCTTTGCCGCCGCCGCGGTGGGCACCGCTCTGGTGCTGCGGGATGTTCTGCGGGAGGGACAGCTCCCCGGCACCATTCGGGTTTATGGAACCCCCGGCGAAGAGAATTATGCCTCCAAAGCCTATTACGTCAACCAGGGGCTGATGGATGACGTGGATTTCTCCGTGGGCTTCCACGCTCATGACGAGAACAAGGTCAATTACACCGTTTCCGCCGGCACCCTCACCAAGAACTATACCTTCCACGGCAAGCCCGCCCATGCCGGAAACTATCCCTGGCTGGGCAACAGCGCTCTGGACGCGGTGGAGCTGATGAACGTAGCCTGCAACTATCTGCGGGAACACGTCCCCACCGATGTGCGGATCCAGTACATCATCACCAAGGGCGGCGACGCCCCCAACATCGTTCCGGAGATCGCCCAAAGCCAGTATGTGGTCCGGGCAGCCCGCCGGGCCACCATGGACCGGGTGTCTGAGCGGGTGGACGACTGCGCCCATGCCGCCGCTCTGGCCACCGGCTGCACCGTGGACATCGACTATGTGGACCGGACCTACAACACCGTGCTGCTGCGGGAGTATGCGGAGCTGGCCCAGAAGTATCTGGAAGCGGTAGGGGCACCCGCTTTCACCCGGGAGGAGCTGGAAAACGCCCGGCAGTACGGGGACGGCTCCGGCCTTCATCAGGAGATCACCCCCCTGCCCTGGGCGGAGGGTTACCAGGGCGGCGCCACCGACGAGGGCGATGTCTCCTGGATCATGCCCCATGTGTCCATCTATGTCGCCAATGTGGCCCGGAACACCCCCGGCCACACCCTGCAGATGACTGCCCAGGGCAACTGCTCCGCCGCTTATACCGCTATGGAAACCCAGGTGAAAGCGGTGTCCGCCATGATTCTGGATCTTTTTGCCCATCCCCAGACGGTGGAGCTGCTGAAAGCCGCCCACAAAAAGAAGATGGGAGAGGACCGCTATCCCAAAAATCCCGCTTACTGGCCGGATCCCAAGGCTTTCCTCAACTGCCAGGGGGTGGAGATTTCCGGTCAGGAGATCGCTGTGGATTTCTCCCGGCTGATTCTGCTGCCTCAGGATTTTTCCGGCAGGGTAACGGTGGAAAAGGAAGGGAAAGTGGCCGCTTCCTTTGAGCAAAGCGGTTCCGCCCAGTCCCAGATGGCCTTGGGCCAGGGGGACAGCCTCTCGGTGTTCGCCACCGGAGAGGACGGAAAGCAGCAGCTGATCGGCTATTGGAATTTATAAGGGAGGAATTGGCAATGGAGCAGGTGGCGTTTGAGGACGTGCTCAAGGCCCGTCAGCGGATCGCCGGACGTCTGCCGGTAACCCCTCTGGATCTATCCATGGAGCTGAGCGACGGGGACACCCAGGTGTATTACAAACTGGAGTGCCAGCAAAAATTAAAGTCCTTCAAGTGCCGGGGAGCCCTGAACAAGATGACCTCCCTCACGCCGGAGCAGCGGGCCCGGGGGGTGATGGCCATTTCCTCCGGCAACCACGGCGCCGGAGTGGCGCTGGCAGCCCGGCTGGAGGGGGTGGACCAGGTGAAGGTCTATGTTCCTCTCTGTACCCCCAAGGCCAAAACCGACAAGATCCGCTGGAACGGCGCCCAGGTGGTGCTGGCCGGAGAGGATTACGACAAGTGCCACGCCATCGCCATGGAGGCCCTGGCCCGGGAGGGAATGACCTACATCGACCCTTGCTCCGATGTGGAGGTGATCGCCGGCCAGGGGACCATCGGTCTGGAGATTCTGGAGCAGCAGCCGGACATTGACACCATTTTGGTGCCCATCGGAGGCGGCGGCATCATCACCGGCATCAGCGTCGCTGCCAAGCACCTGAAGCCCGGCATCCGGATCATCGGCGTACAAACCGCTGCCTGTCCCGCCATGGCCGCTTCCCTGCGGGATCATACCTGTTATCTGGAGTATCCCATCGGGGAGACGGTCTGCGACGCCCTGGTGGGAGGTGTTGGGGAGATCCCCTACGCCATGGCGGAGCGCTGCATCGATCAGGTGCTGGTGGTGGAGGAATCCGACATCCGCGCCGCGGCAGCCTTCCTCCTGACCCGGGAAAAGGTGGTGGCTGAGTGCGCCGGCGCAGTGGGAGTGGCTGCTTTCCGTGCTTATCCGGAGCTGTTCCGGGGCCACCACACCGCCATTGTGATTACCGGAGGCAATCTGGACGGAGGGTTGATGACCAGGCTGCTGACAGAGGAGCCCTCCTCCCACTGAGAAGTGGGGCAAAACCACTGACAGCTGCTGGTTTCCCTGATTTTTCTTTCTTGTCCGGGGCCTGTTTGCTGTCAAAAACCTGACTTTGGTCAACAAGTCAACAAATTAAAACATCCGGTACAACCTCCCTGAAGGGGGACGCCGGATGTTTTTTTATGGGAAAACAGCCCTTCTGCCCTCCGGACCGGAGGCGTGGGCTTTTTTCTTTTCGTCCGCTGCTGCCAGGCGGCTGCCGGCGGTCCGGCAGCTTTTCCTTTGGGGATACACCGGAATTATTTCCCAGTGATTGTTTTTCTCTATCGCCATAGAAGTTCTTTATAATTGTATTATAAATACAAAATATAAATTGAAATGTTGAAAACTATTGGATAAAATGATGATGTAAGGATTTCATAAAGGAATAAAAAAGGAGGAACTATCATGAGTGTTGACATTGGCAATGGCGTATTAAGTGCCGTATTGGTGCAATTCGCCCCCAAAAGCGCCACCTGCATGGAGGACGTGGACTACAACACGGATCGGATCCTGGAGTTCATGGATCGGGCGGTCACAGGCTTTCCCGGAATCGACATGGTCGTTTTTCCTGAATGTTGTTTCCAGGGAATGTGCCCCAACCTTTGGATCAAGGTGGCGCTGAAGATGGATTCGGAGCCCATTCGCCGGGTGCGGGCAAAGTGCAAGGAGCTGGGGGTCTGGGGGGTATTTGATCCCTGGGTGAAGCCGGATCACGGCGGCTTCATTGAAAACACCGCCATCATTGTAGACGACGAGGGGGAAATCGTTCACAAATATGTGAAGATGTGCCCCTGGCTCCCCTGGGAACCCACCGCTCCCGGTCACGAATGCGGCGTATGCCAGGGCCCCAAGGGCGCCAAATTCGCGGTCATCATCTGCGCTGATTCCAACTATCAGGAAATCTGGCGGGAAGCGGTTCACAACGGGGCAAACGTCATCATCCACGTCTCCCACTGGATGGGGCCCTATGAGGCAGCCTGGAAGCTGAGCAACCAAGCCGGCGCTTATTTCAACAACGTCCATGTGCTGGCGGCCAATTCCGTGGGAATGGACGAGGCCTTTGTTTACTGCGGCGATTCCATGGTGGTCAGCCCCAACGGCGTCATCCTGGCGGAGGCCCCCCTCACCGGCGAATGGATGCTCCGGGCAGACATCTCTCCCCTGGCCGCCACAGCCTCCACCATTCAGGCTGTGGGAACCAACCGTGTCTGGGATTCCGCCCACAGGGGCGCCTCCTGTCCCGATCTGGACGGCTTCGGCCTGGGATACGAGGATTATACCGTGTACAACAAATAACATTTGCCGGCAGAAAGGAGCTTGCACCATGGTCAGAAACTTTACCTGTGAACCTCATTTTATGATGAAAGCAGTGACAAAGGCGGGCATTTCCTTCCCCATCTCCAAGGCGGACGCTCTGGCCAAAGCGGGCGATCTGGAAGTCAAGGTGGATTTTGACAAATATGTCACCCTGCGCTCCATTCTGGAACGGATGGTGCCGGAATACTACGACAACGCCACCTTCTTTTACAACGCTTATATGGCGGCCCAAACCAAAGAACTGAAAAAACAGTTCCATTACTGAGTGTTCCGGGCTCCGTTTTCCGGTTTTTCCCTCTCCCGCCGGGAAACGGGGCCCCTATTCTTTCCCGTCGGAAAACAATCGGGTCAGCGTCTCCACAAAGCGTTGGGCAGCCTGGGTGAGGGCCCGGTTTTTTCTGCGGATCCAGCCCAGCTCCAGGGGTTGGGTGTTGCCCACAAAATCAATGCAGCGCACGCCAATGGATTCATAGTCCTCCCGGCACCAGGGAAAGCCAAACTTGATGGCGTCGGTCTGTTTAATAAAGGAAATGATGGAGGAATCGCTGTCAAAATAATACACCTGGCGAAAATCCTGACGTCCCGTGCCGATGCTGCACACCACATTGTCCAGCAGCGACAATTCATCCTCCACAAACCGGGCCAAAGGAAAGGGCAGCAGCTCCTGATATTCCACCAGATCCCGGTGATAAAGGGGATTGTGCCTGCTGAGATTGACGCAGCACCTTTTGGTGGAAACCCTGTTGTATTCCAGCTGATTGTCCTCAAAAACCTCCATATACCGTTTGTACTGTCCGGAGGTGATAAAGACCACGCCGATCTCGCTTTGCTGGTTGCGGACGCTGCAGGCACATTCCAGCACAGACAGATTGCGCACCGACACCCGGCAATCTGTTGCCGGATCCTGACATCGCATTTCCCGCAGGGTCCGCAGGGTGATCTGGCTGGGGTTGGTGGCGATGTTCAGGGTCTGGATGGCGGGCTGGGCGTTGCCGCTGTGATAAAGGTTTTGCAGCATCATGGTCTTGTTGACAATGTCCTGGGCCAGGGTCACAAACTGCTGTCCCTCCGGCGTCACCACGATTCCCTTGTTGGTGCGTGTCAGCAGCTGGATTTTCAGTTCCTTTTCCAGGGAGATGATGGCGGCGCTCAGGCTGGGTTGTGAAATTCCCAATGCCTTGGCCGCCTTGCGAAAGCTGCCGTATTGGGCAGCCCGAACCAGATAAAGCAGCTGATGATACTGCATAGCGCTCCCCCTTTGGATATTTTTACTACTTTTCTATTATATAATAGAGGAAAAGATGTTGTAAACACCGGATTATGAATAAATAATCCTTTTCAAGCCTCTGCGAAAAGCAAATTGGCGCAGCCGCCAGGCTGGAAGCGCCGCGGAAACACCCTGTTTTTTCGGCAGCCGGATGACGGGGCAGGGCGCTTTCCGGGGATGGAAGATCCCTTCCGGAACCTGACGGGAAGCACCGCTTCCTCCCGCGCCCAGCGTCCGGCAAAATACCGGATCCAATGAAAAAGTATCCCCCTTATAAAACAGACTGAGAACACCGATCATTTCAAATTTTGATTCATAGAGGTGAATGAGATGGCCCAAAACAAAACGAAGAGCAAAATCAGCGGCGATGTCTGGATTCTTCTGTGGGTAGGCTGGCTGGCAATCGCCCTCTCCCAGATTCTGACCTTCGGATACGGCATGATGGTCCCGGGGATCATGGAGGACTTCGCCACGGACTACGACACCATTGGCGCGGTAGGAGCCATAGCCTCCTGGGTCGCAGTGGTGGCCAACATTCCCGTGACCGCTATGGCGGCCCGTTCCAATCCCAAATATTCCCTGCCGGCCATCTATCTGGTTTTCGCCCTGGGATGCCTGTTGTTTTCCCTGGCCGACAATCTGCCGATGCTGTACATTGGCCGTATGATCGCCGGGGCCGGGGCCACCGGTTTGGTCAGCTGCATGGTGGTCATCAAAATTCGCCGGGTTCCCGCCGAGAAGATGGTGGAAATCAACGGCATTGAGAACTTCGTCCAGCCCCTGGGACAAACCTGCGGCACCCTGCTGATGGCCCAGATTCTGGCGCTGCTGGGAGGCTGGCGGGCTGTTTATCAGGGAATTTGTGTCCTGATGGTTCTGTGCGCAGGGCTGTGGATCCTGTTTTATACCAAAGTCAACCGCCGGGATCCTGACGTCCCGCTTCAGAGCCGGAAGCAGGAGGCAGCCGGCAGGGAAAAAAGCCCCTTGCTGCAGGCCTTGTCCCAGCGGACGGTGATTCTGTACGCTCTGGCCTACCCCGGCACCATTATCATCTGGATTGGATTTTTCTACTATTTTCCTTCTTATTTCATGTCTGAACGGGGCTTTACCGACGTTCAGGCGGGGCTGGCCACAGGACTTTTCCCGGTATTTTCCGCCATCGCTTCCATCGTCTCCCCCAAACTTTCTAAAAAATTGGATGTCAACAAATCCGTTCTGGTGGGCAGCGGCGTGGCGCTGGCTGTGCTGTATTTTGTCATTCTGCAAATTTCCAGCCTTCCCCTGCTGTGCCTGGTTTCCGCCTTCACCGGCTTCGTTTCCTATCTGCCGGTCCCTTTGTATTTCACCAATGTTTACAAATTGGGGCTGCCTCCCAAGGCGGTGCAGATGGCTACCAGCGTGCTGCTGACAATGGTTTCTTTGGGATCGGCGTTGGGTTCCTCTGTGATTGGAAAACTGATTACCCAATACGGCCTTTACACCGGTTTGGCGGTCTGCTGCGCCACTCCTCTCTGGTATTCCCTCCTCTGCCTGTTTACGCCGGACTACAGCGCGAAAGCCATGGCAAAGCGGGCGTCTCTGAAATCATCTTCCTGACCGCCTCCCATCCCCGCTTCTTTTCATCCCGTCAAGTGTTCCTTCTGGCCGATTCCCATTGAAACAGACCCCGCCGAAAGCTGCTCTGACGCGTCTTCGGCGGGGCTTTTTCCGATTTTTCTGCCGGTTTTGTTACACAAAACTTCCCCCGTGGCGGAGGAACTCCTGCCGGAAGGTCTCCTGGTGCAGCTGAGCGGAATAAGCGCCGGTGCGCATACTCTGCATTTCCTCCTGCTCCTTGGCCAGGTTCTGCCGGGCCAGCTCCAGCACTGTTGAAGCGTCCTTTCTGGGGATCACCACAATCCCGTCGGAATCCCCCACCAGGATGTCCCCCGGCATCACCACCTGGCCGCCACACACCACCGGCACGTTCATCTCGCCGGGGCCTTCCCGGTAGGGTCCCAGCGGGGTGGCGGACATGGCAAAAACCGGTAAACTGCTGGCTGCGATGTCATCCAGATCCCGGACAGCGCCGTTGACCACAAAGCCCCCCAGTCCCCTGGATTCAGCATAGGCGAGCATCATCCCGCCCACCAGGGCCCGGTCCGGATAACCTGCACCATCCACCACAATAATGTCGCCGGGGCTGGCATAATCCAACGCCATCTGGGCCACCAGGTTGTCGCCGGAGGGCACCTTCACCGTAAAGGCAACCCCTGATAGCGGGCGTTTATTAAAGGGACGAATCCCGCCGAACATACAATACATCCGGCGGACACAATCGCCAATATTGCTGCTGGGGATCTTCCCCAAATCCTCCACTAGCTGGGGGTCTGGCCGCTCAAAGCTGGTGATGGCGCGAAAACCGATCGGCATGGTTTCAAAACACTCCTTTTCCTCATTGCCGGCAGCGGGAGGAGGGCTCCATCCGGACGGCAGCCGGTGATTTGCCGTCCCGCGCCGAGTCATGTCTTTTAGGATAAAATGAAACCGGAGCGGCTGTCAATGAAAAAAATCAAATAAAAGGAGAATCTTAAAAAATTTTTTCAGGGTGGATGCAAGAAAAATCCTTCCTGGAAACACTATTAATACGCAAACGGCCAATGGCCGGTCCTGTGTTCCTGTTTGGTAACCATCAATTTGTCAAAAGGAGAAGTATAAACATGATGAAATTGTATTTGAAAAGAACCGCCGCTTTGATGCTGGCCCTGGCTCTGGCTGCCTCCATGGTGGCCTGCGGCGGAAACGACGCATCCTCTTCCTCCCAGTCCTCCCAGAGCAGCAGCGCTGTGGAAAGCACCCCTGAGAGCAGCCTTCCCGAGTCCTCCGAGGAAGCGAGCGGCAGCGAACCCGGCGAGGCCTCCCAGGGCCAAACCAATGACCTGGCCCAGAAATACGCCGACGCCATCGTGGCTGCCCGGGACGACGAGATGAATGAGGCGATGCCGGTCCAAACCACCCTGGACGCTGAGAATGACGCCTATCTCATCGAACTGCTGGGCTTTGGCCCTGACGATGTGGAGGCTGCCGCCATCAGCCTGTCCATGATTAACGTCAAAGCCTACGGCGTTGTGGTGGTGAAGCCTGTCGCTGGCCATGAGGAAACGGTCAAGGCCGGTCTGGAGGGCTTTGTGGAGTATCAGAAGAAAGCCTTTGAGCAGTATTTGGCGGACCAGTATGAAGTGGCCAAAGCCGCCCGGGTGGAGACCCTGGAGGACGGCACCATGATTCTGGTGATGTGCGAAGGTCAGGACGCGGTGTATGACGGCATCGTCAGCGCTCTGAACGGTTGATTTTCCCCTGTTGGGAAGAAGGCATCCCCTGGCGGCGGTTTTCGCTCCCAGGGGATTTTTTCATGGAAAAAATGCAGATAAGGCCGCTGATTGTCTCCCTTCTGATCCGTTGTGTTTTCCCAATCGCCGCGGGAAACCATCAGAGCCTTTCAGCAGCAGACTGGGGAGTCTCTTTCAGAAGGGAGCAACATTGGGGCGAATCAAAATGGGGACAGAAATCTGATTTTTCCCCGGTCTTCCCCTGCCGGGGTGGAAAAAACCAGGACGGAATCAGCTTCCTCAGGCGCCCCATAGACTGTCCGGGAGTGGGGTTTCCCCCGGAAGCGCGGAAGGCTCACCCCAGACGAACAGGAGAAGGGCGCCGGCTTTTTCCAAAGCCGGCGCCCTTCTCCTGTTTATTATTTGGGGGCGGAAAGAAACCCTTGCTGTTATTCTGCCCTGAAATGGCGGCCCATCAGGGGAAACATACTCCGTGATTCAAAACCGCTCCCCCTTCCGGAGGCAAGCGCGGGATCAGGCTGAGGGATCCTCCTGGTTGGAAAGGTAGCGGAAGCTGCCGTCTTCCATCAGACGTATGGTCAGCAGGCTTTGCCCGTTTTCATAGGGGATGCCGGTGGCGCAGTCGTAGTGTTCATAATGGAGGGTAAGAAGCTCCTCCTCCGTCTCCCAGCTGGTAACCCGCAGACAGAAAGGCCCGCCGCCCCGGCCTCCTTCATAGTGGATGGTATCGGTTTGGGAATCATAGGCGGAAGCCATTTCTTCGCTGAGGATCAGTTCTCTGGTGATGCCGTCAAAATACCGGCCAAGCAGCTCCACCATTTCCCCCACCGGCCAGTCTGTACCGTATTGGTCAAAGGGACTGCCGCCGTTTTCGCAGCGGTACAGGTCCTCAAATACCCAAAGAAGGCTCATCTCCGTCGGGTCATCCCAGTGGCCGCTGAGGGCAGTGGGAAAGATGGGATCCAGATATTTTTCCTCCATTTCCTGCCGCTGGGAGGCGTCGGAAAACAGCTCCCGGTCATTGACCACCTGGTAACCCATCGGTTCGCTGCCGCTTTCTCCCTCATAGGTGAGATAGCCATACTCCGTCAGCTGGATTTTGGTGACGGCATAGCTGTTGTCAAAGGCGAGC
This sequence comes from uncultured Oscillospiraceae bacterium, assembly GCA_949298535.1. Classification (GTDB taxonomy): domain Bacteria; phylum Bacillota; class Clostridia; order Oscillospirales; family Ruminococcaceae; genus Angelakisella. The sequence continues at coordinate 1,447 of CASFXA010000005.1, read as the reverse complement.
TCCTGATCCCAGCTGCGTTCCGAAGCCAGGGATTCTGTTACCTTGCCGCCTTTGGAGGTAAGGCGGATGAGCAGACAGCTTCTTTCCTCCCCGATGGTGATGAAGGAATAGAGATACAGCTCCCCGTCGCTTCCTTCCTCCACCCTTTGCAGAAAGCGGTCCACAACTGCCCGGGAGGTGACCGGCTGGTCGTCAAAGAGGATCACCGAAGGGCGGGTCAGGGCTTGGGCATACAGCGGGGAAGCCAGTACCTCATGGGAAAGCAGCTGGGGAAACAGAACCTCCGTCTCCCCCGTGTCGCCGGAACCTGTCCCCCCTTCCTGTTCCCCTTTGGCCCGTGCCTCCAGGGATCCCCCCAGGGCCCTGGCCTCCTCCAGCACCTGGTCCGGAGCGGAAAAGAGCCAGCTTTCCCCCGTTTCCTCATCCCGCAGGCTGATGAGCGCCCCCAGTTGGGCGCCGTCATAAACTGACAGATACCGCCGTCCCTCCTGATCCCGCAGGTCCAGCACGCTGCTCAGGCCATGCTCCACCGGCTCCGCCTCCTGCCAGCTGTCTGTTTGCAGCAGGCGGGAAAGCTGCTGTTGTTCCTCCGCCGTGAGACGCGCCTGGTAGCCGAAGTCTCCGGGGCCGTCCTTGCTGAAGCCGGCGATGACGAAATCCTCCAGCCGCCAGCTGTTGTAGAAAACCATCTGCCCTCCGCCGCTGCCGGAGGAAGTTCTTTCGTCCCCGCTGGGGGAAGCGCTTTCCGATACAGGAGGATTGCCGCCGGTTTCAGAAGCGGGAGCGGTTGTTTCCCCGCCGCAGGCGGTCAGCAGCCCTGTGATGACGATGAGCATAAGGATGATGGATGCGACGTGTTTCAAGATTTCTGTTCCTCCTAACCAATTTGTTGCAGCAGATGTTCCCTGTCTGGCCGGGCGTCGATGCAGTACCGTTCCAGGGAATCGGACACACCGGTTCCTTCCCGGAAATAGCCGAAATACACCAGCCCGTCCTGGAAGGCCGGTCCGTCCAGGTAATCGTCCACCACCGGCAGACCGGTGGAGAAGTCCGACAAAATGTTTCCGCTGGTATCGAAGGTGCAGACACGCCACAGCCGCTGCTGCTGCCGGTAGTACAGAATGGCGTGACTTCCTCCCTGACCCCGAAGGGTGGCGATCTGGTAGAAAATAAAAACCTCCTCTTCCCCCAGAACGCCTCCCTCCCCTTCCAGCCGGGCAAAGGGTTGCAGACTTCCCTCCGGGGAAAAGCTGCAAAGGGTGAGTCCGGCATCCTTCATAAGGGCCAGGGCCTGCCCATCCAGGGAGAATAACTGCCATGCGTCCTTCTGAGGCTCCAGCAGGGTGATTTGCCTGCTGCCGGATTCATAAAGACCCACCGCGTAGTTCAGATGTTCCCCCAACATCAGCAGGACGTCCCCCTCATGGCCGTCGGGAGGAACGACATA
>CASFXA010000004.1 GCA_949298535.1 uncultured Oscillospiraceae bacterium | reverse complement strand
TTTTCAAATTTTTTCAAAAAAAGACTTTTCAAATGCAAAACTATGTGCTATAATCACTCTTGCGTTGGGGCATTAGCGCAGTTGGGAGCGCGTTTGAATGGCATTCAAAAGGTCACGGGTTCGAATCCCGTATGCTCCACTATAAAAACCTCGCATCCAGGCGAAGGGCCGGTGATGCGAGGTTTTTTGTGTTTTGGGGAGGAAACGCACCAGAAAATTTTACGGTATCTTGAAAAGGGAATCCGCATATGCTATAATGCCAGTAGGCAAAAGGCTATGAGCTTGGCCGTATGGTCAACAAAAACCCCGGAGGTGGCGTCCTCCGGGGTTTTCTATTCCGTTTTGGCAGGGTGGCTTATGCCCTAGGCTGGTTGCCTTTTACTTCTTCCTGTCCAGCCATTTGCAGATGCAGTGGCAAATTACACCTGCCATGACAGAAAGGACAAAAGCTATGAGTTCTTCCGTAGGTCAACCCCCCTTTCCTTGCCGGTATAGGGGTGGCAACATCGAAATTATATCATAGGGGCAGCTATTCCGCAAATTGAAAAACCTCGCATCCAGGCGGAAGGCCGATGGATGCGAGGTTTTTTGGTGTTTTGGGGATTACATCAATTTTTGCTTGTCAAATTCCGGGTTGAAATAATAGAAGTTCTTGGCGTCCAGCTTCTCCTTCGTCCGCTCCAGGGCCTCTCCGAAGCGCTGGAAATGGACGATCTCCCGGGCCCGCAGGAATTTTAATGGCTCCCGCACATCCGGTTCCCGGATCACCCGCAGAAGGTTCTCGTACACCACCCTGGCCTTCTGCTCCGCAGCCAGGTTCTCTGTCAGGTCCGTGACGGCGTCCCCCTTGGACTGGAATTCCACCGCGGAAAAGGGCAGGCCGGCTGCCGCCTGGGGCCACAGCCCTGTGGTGTGATCGATATAGTAGGCGTCGAAGCCCTCCGCCTTCGCCTGCTCCGGCGTCAGGTTCTTGGTGAGCTGATAGACCATGGCGCAGATCATCTCCATGTGGGCCAGCTCCTCCGTCCCGATGTCCGTCAGCAGGCCGCCCACGGACTTGAGCGGCATGGTGTAGCGCTGGGACAGATACCGGAGCGAGGCGGAGAGTTCTCCGTCCGGCCCGCCGTACTGGCTGATGATGAGCCTGGCTGTCTTCGGGCAGGTCCTGGTGATGTTCACCGGAAACTGCAGTCTCTTTTCATAACTCCACATCTACGCGCAGCCTCCTTCCCAGGGCGGTTTGCCGTCCCCCCACCCAAAATTCCCGCACACCGCCATACAGTCCCGGGTGAGGGGATAGAACCGCTTCGCGAAGGTCTCCTTCAATTCCCTGCGCCTGCGGCTGTTCTCCTGGTAAATGCCCAAGGCCGTCTCATCCTCGGGGTGGGTGTCCAGATATAAGACCAGATCGTCCAGGAGGAAGCTGATCTGCCCGATCTCCTCCATCAGCTCCGCACTTCCGTCCTCCGACGTCCGCCGGCAGCTGTAGCTTCCCTCTCCCTGCTCCGGCTCCGCCGCATAAAACGGCATGTCCAGCTCCGGAAAAATGGTTCCCCGGCGGAATCCTTCTTCCAGGCCGTAGAGCTCGCCCCAGGACTGCACCGGCACGGATGCGATGGCCAGAGGCTTCTTTTCTGTGTCCTGCTGCATCATATTCCTGCTCTCCTTTCCTTTGATTCTGCCCTTTTAGTATGCGCCGCTTTTCCTCCGCGCCCGCCGGCAAAATCCTGGAAAACAGGTTACATCTGCCATTTTTTCAGATCCACCGCGCCGTTGACCACCTCCACGCCCTCCGCCCGCAGCCGTTTCGCCTGCTCGTCCGGCCCGCCGAAGGCAAAACCAGGCGCCATTTTCCCCTGGCTGTTCACCACCCGGTGGCAGGGATAGAGCCCCGGATCTGTGTTTCTGCGGAGGAGATTTCCCACCGCCCGGTGCGCCCTGGAATTTCCCGCCAGCCTGGCGATCTGGCCATAGGTGGCCACCTTTCCCCGGGGGATCCCCGCCACCGCCCGGTACACATCCCGGGCAAAATCTGACATCTGCCCCTTCTTCTCCGCTCCGGCCTTTTTTCCCACCAGGTCGTAGCTCTCCCCGATCATGCGGCGGATGTCCTCGTCCGGCACCGTCCCGTCCAGAATGATGCTGTTCCAGTGTTCCTTGTTCATGTGGTAGGCCGGCACCACCGAGGGAAATGCATTCCTCCAGAAATCCCTCCACTCCGGATCCACCTTCACATTGACCCAGATCCGCCCATCCCGCTCAAAGATCACTGCAAAAATCTTCCGGCTCTCCCTCCGCCTGGCCACCGTCCACCCGGGATCGTGAAACGGCTGGTCGCTGGACGTGTTTTTGAGGGCCAGGCAGCAGGCCAGCACCTCCTCCTTCGTGGTGATTGACA
>CASFXA010000003.1 GCA_949298535.1 uncultured Oscillospiraceae bacterium | reverse complement strand
GTCCAGACCACTGATATGAAGGTGATCGGCACCAAGATCATCCAGGAGAAATCCACCGGGGTGAAGCAGACCGGGAGCATGACCATCTACTATGGCACCCCCCTGTTCACCCAGATGGCGGTGCAGTACGCCAACACCGGGGAAATGCCCTATTTTGATATGCAGATCACCAACAACGACCCCACCACCACGGTGGGCCAGCAGGTGATTGCCCTTTATGGGTGCAAAATCTCCGGTGAAATCCCCATCGCCCTGATGGACGCGGACAGCGATATGCTGGAACAGGAGGTCAGCTTCAGCTACACCAAGGCGGAAGTGCTCCAGGCTTTCAATGCGCCCAGCAGCTACGGTGCGTAAAAAGGATATGGCCGCCCCAAGCGGGCGGCCTTTTTCGTGATATGGAGGTTATTGTATGTCCAATTTATCGGCATTTCTGCATCCTGCCCCCATTCAGGATGTTCTGGAAGTAATCGTTTCGGACCGGTTCCGGGATGAGAATGGGAAGATCATCCCCTTCAAAATTCGTCCGCTCACCCAGGAGGAAAACGAGGCGCTGTCCAAGCAGTGCCGCCGTTCCCGAAAGGTGAATGGCCAGCCGGTAGAATACCTGGACCAGGCCGAGTACTCTCGCCGGGTGGTGGTAGCCGGAACGATAGAACCCAATTTCGCCGCCAAGGAGATCTGCGACTTTTACAAAGTGATGGATCCTACCCAAGTCCCCAGTAAGATGCTGCGAGCCGGAGAATTCGCCGCCCTTATGAAAGCAATTATGAGAGCATCGGGCTTTGGTGTTGATCTGGAGGAAGAGGCAAAAAACTGATAAAGGGGGAGGACCCCGAGGTTATGAACGCCTATTACTGTTTTGTCAATTTCGGATGGCCTCCCTCCAAGTATGAGGCCCTTCCCCTTCGGGAAAAGGTGCTGATTTCCCATTTCATCCACAAAGAACTGCAAAGCCGGAAAAAGAGGTGATTTAAGTGGCGCAGATTCGGGAGGAACTGTATCTGGTGGACCGGTTCAGCCGGACCATGACCAGCTACATCCAAATGGCCGACCAGGCCGAGAGCGCAACATCCAAATTGCAGGGAACCATCACCCGGATGGCGTCCGCTTTTCTGGGATTCCAGGGTGCAAAAGCCTTGATTGGCCTTTCGGACGAACTTACCCAGAGCACCGCACGGCTCAACATGATGAATGATGGTCTGCAAGACATCGAAGAACTCCAGCAGATGATTTTTGAAAGCGCCCAGCGATCCCGAGGTGCCTACACTGATACTCTGGATATGGTGTCCAAACTGGGAACATTGGCCGGGGAGGCGTTCAACTCCACCGAGGAAGTGGTTGCCTTTGCCGAGCAGATCAACAAGCAGATGGCACTGTCGGGCGCTTCCACAACCGGCGCGCAGGCAGCCATGCTTCAGCTGACCCAAGCCATGTCCTCCGGCGTTCTGCGCGGCGAGGAACTGAACTCCATCCTGGAGCAGACCCCCACCATTGCTCAAACGATTGCTGAATATTTGGGGGTAACCACCGGAGAAATGCGGGAAATGGCTTCGGAGGGCCAGATCACCGCTGAAGTAGTGAAGGCGGCCATGTTCAACGCGGCAGAAGAAACAAACGCCGCCTTTGAACAGATCCCCCTGACCTGGGGACAGCTGTGGACATCAGCGAAAAATACTGCCATCATGGCGTTGCAACCAGTCCTCGATCTATTATCAGAAATTCCCCAGGCCATAGCGGACAACATGGATTTGGTGGTTGCGGTATTTGTGGCCGGTGGTGCTGCTATCGCCATAGCGCTGGCACCGGCGACCGCCCAGGCGGCAGTCATGGCGGCCAGTTTCCTGGCCGCAACCTGGCCGCTGCTGCTCATGGTGGGGATTGTATCTGCCTTTATTTATGGACTGATGCAGGCGGGGTACACTGCCGGGGACGTGGGGGCCGAGATCGGCGAGGTGTTCGGCTGGCTCTATGCTTTCATCGGCAATATCGTGGTGACCCTGTACAACCTGTGGGCATCTTTTGCGGAGTTTTTTGCCAATGTATTCGATGATCCCATCGGTGCGGCGGCGCGGCTGTTTTTCGATTTTGTGGACGGAGTGCTTTCCATCTTGCAGACCGTGGGCGGCTCTTTGGATGCCCTTTTTGGCAGCAATCTGGCGGACACCATGCAGGGCTTCCGCAACACCATCCAGGGTTGGGTTGATGAAAACATCGGCGAAAACAAGGTCAAAATTGAGCGGATGGAATACATCGACTACAACAACGCCATGGACCAGTTTGCAGGGTATGGCCGGGACATCGGCGACGCCCTCCAGGGCATGGGTGAAGGCGTGGGAGGCAGCGGATTCGACTTTGAAGGAATGGCCGCCAATGTGGCCCAGATGGCCGGAGACACCAGCGCCATCAAAAAGTCGGTAAGCATGAGCGAGGAAGATATAAAGATGATCGTTGACATGGCAGAGCGGCAGTTTGTGGCCAATGTGAACCTGAGCGCCCCGGCCCCCCAG
>CASFXA010000002.1 GCA_949298535.1 uncultured Oscillospiraceae bacterium | reverse complement strand
GATCGGGTAAAAACCGTCAAGCTCTATATCTACAGCGTCTATTTCTCAGACGGAACGGAATGGGGAAACAAGGATGCTGCAAAATCCACCATCCTGGACCACGGCGCTGTGGTGGAGGTGTCAGGAGAATCATAACAATTGCCAAAACAAAATTACTGCAACAAAAAATCCGCAGACTTAAAATCTGCGGATTTTTCTCTTCTATCAGCGAAGAAGCGCTGTACCTTTTGAATGAGCTGTCTTACGTTCAGGGATAAGGCTTTTCTTTGAACAAAACACTTTTTCACTTTCTCCAAAAAGGAAGACACAAAGGGCAGGCCCCCGAAAGGACCTGCCCTTTTTCTCGCCCGAAGGTGAGTATTTTCTTTTATCGCGCCGCGGATTAGTACATACCGCCCATGCCGCCCATGTCAGGAGCGGGAGCAGCGGGAGCGGGCTCCTTCTTGTCAGCAACCAGGGACTCGGTGGTGAGGACCATGGCAGCGACGGAAGCAGCGTTCTCCAGAGCGGAACGGGTCACCTTGGTGGGATCGACGATACCGGCAGGGATCATATCCACATAGGTCTCGTTGTAAGCATCAAAGCCATAGCCGATCTTGCCGCTGGTCTTGATCTTGTCGATAATGACGGAGCCTTCCAGCGCAGCGTTGGCAGCGATCTGGCGGACGGGCTCCTCCAGAGCCTTCAGCACGATGCGGGCGCCGGTCTTCTCATCGCCCTCCAGGGTGTCAACCAGAGCCTCAACAGCGGGCATAGCGTTGATGAGAGCGGTGCCGCCGCCGGCGACGATGCCTTCCTCAACAGCAGCCTTGGTGGCAGCCAGAGCATCCTCGATGCGCAGCTTCTTCTCCTTCATCTCCACCTCGGTGGCAGCGCCAACCTTGATGACGGCTACGCCGCCGGCCAGCTTGGCCAGGCGCTCCTGGAGCTTCTCTTTATCAAACTCGGAGGTAGTGGTCTCGATCTGAGCGCGGATCTGAGCGACACGGTCCTTGATGGCCTGCTTGTCGCCGGCGCCATCGACGATGATGGTGTTCTCCTTCTGAACCTTGACCTGCTTTGCACGGCCCAGCTGAGCCATAGTGGCTTCCTTCAGCTCCAGACCCAGCTCCTCGGTGATGACTTCGCCGCCGGTGAGGATGGCGATATCCCGGAGCATCTCTTTGCGTCTGTCGCCAAAGCCGGGAGCCTTGACGGCCACGCAGGTGAAGGTGCCTCTCATCTTGTTGACGATCAGGGTAGCCAGCGCCTCGCCCTCGATGTCCTCAGCGATGATGACCAGCTTCTTGCCAGCCTGCACCACCTGCTCCAGCAGAGGCAGAATCTCCTGGATGTTGCTGATCTTCTTATCGGTGATCAGGATGTAAGCGTCGTCAATGACAGCCTCCATCTTGTCGGTATCGGTGACCATGTAGGGGGTGATGTAGCCCCGGTCAAACTGCATACCTTCCACCACTTCGCTGTAGGTCTCGGCGGTCTTGGATTCCTCCAGGGTGATAACACCGTCAGCGGAAACCTTCTCCATCGCCTCAGCCACCAGCTTGCCGATGGTCTCGTCGCCGGAAGAAACAGTGGCTACACGGGCAATATCCTCGGTGCCGGCCACCTTCTGGGAGTTGGCCACAACGGCGTCCACAGCGGTCTTGACAGCCTTCTGGATGCCCTTCTTAACCACCATGGGGTTGGCGCCGGAGGTGACGTTCTTCATGCCCTCACGAACCAGAGCCTGAGCCAGCAGAGTGGCAGTAGTGGTACCGTCGCCGGCAGCGTCATTGGTCTTGGTGGCAACTTCCTTGACCAGCTGAGCGCCCATATTCTCAAAGGCGTCGTCCAGCTCGATCTCCTTGGCGATGGTCACGCCGTCGTTGGTGATGAGAGGGCTGCCGAACTTCTTGCCCAGCACCACGTTGCGGCCCTTGGGCCCCAGGGTGATCTTAACGGTATCCGCCAGCTGATCGATACCGGACTGGAGCGCTTTTCTGGCGCTCTCGCCGTAAATAATTTCCTTAGCCATAGGTAATTCCTCCTAAAAATCTACTGTTTCATAAAGATGGGATGATACTGCTGAAAAATTACTCCACCACAGCCAGAACATCGGATTGACGGAGAATGGTGTACTCCTCGCCGTCCAGCTTTACTTCGGTGCCGGCATACTTGCTCAGCAGCACCTTGTCGCCGACGTTCAGGTACATTTCCACTTTGTTGCCATCCACAACGCCGCCGGGGCCAACCGCAACGATCTGCGCCACAGTGGGCTTCTCCTTGGCTGCGCCGGTGAGGATGATGCCGCTCTTGGTGGTCTCCTCCACTTCCAGCATCTTGACAACAACTCTGTCGCACAGCGGTCTGATCTTCATATGGTATTACCTCCAACTTGATGTATTATGGTCTTATTTTTAGCACTCATCATATCTGACTGCTAACTGTATTCTATTTTATCTTAATTTTCAGGAAAATCAAGTGCTTTTTGATGATTTTAAGGAAAAAAAATAAAATTCATAATTTGTTCAAGAATCCTCCTTTCCCCCTCCTTCCCCTTTACAAGGCCATCCTTTTCCGGTACAATAAAACCGGTCAAAACGGGAGCCGGGGAGGAAAGGATTCTCTGCTTTTCCCAGGCTGCCGCCAAAGGGGACGCCGGTTGGTGAAACGGAGCTTCCCAGGGAGCGGAAATTCCCCCAGGAGCGGCAGGAAGAAAGGACGGAACGCAATGACGGAGCTTTGGGATATTTATGACAGTGACCGCAATCCCACTGGCCGGGTGGAACCCCGGGGGAGCCTGGTGATCGGCGACTATCACCTGGTGGTCCACATCTGGCTGATGAACGAAAAAGGGGAGATTCTGGTGACCCAACGGGCCCAGAACAAACCCTGGGGCCTCTTTTGGGAGACCACCGGCGGCTCGGTGCTGGCGGGAGAAACCAGTCTTCAGGCGGCGGTGCGGGAGGTCCGGGAGGAAGTGGGGCTGGAGCTGGACCCCGCCCAGGGAATCCTTATCGACAGCGCCCGGCGGGACCGGGATTTTCTGGACAGCTGGTTTTTCCAGGGGCGGCTGCGTCTGTATGACCTGAAGCTGCGCCCGGACGAGGTGGTGGACGCCAAATTCATCTCCCGGGAGGAATATGACCATATGCGCCGGGGATGTATGTTTGTTCCCACCCAGCCGGATTTCTTCCAGCTGTATGATATACGGCTGAAAAACCGTTGACGCAAAAGACCCGCGGTCAGGAATCACATTCCGCCGCGGGTTTTTTCTGTCAGCGATTATTGTTGTAATTATTGTTGTTCCGGCTGCCGGGGCCGCTGAAATTTCCGGCAGCGCTCATGTTGTTTCTGCCCAGGTAGGTATAGGGGGGCTGATAGGGCGTACCATAGGGAGTGGTGGCCGCGGTACCGGGGATATTGCGGCGGCGGCCCGGCTTGTAGAAGGTGACGAATTTCAGAGAATACATATCGCACATCAGGGAGGTCTCATACTGTTCATCGTAGAGGATGAAATAACTGACCCCTACCTTGCTCAAAATGCCTTCCCGGGCCACGATCACCTGGGTGCCAATGAGGAACTCGCAGGAAACAAAGCTCCCCACGCCCTCCGCCAGCACCTCCTGAAAGGTACCCGCGGAAACCTCGTAATTGTCTCCCGTCAATTCCTGGGACACTGGGGTCAGCGTACGGGGATTGATGTTTTCCGGGTTGGGATCGGTCTGTATGGGAGACTGTACTCCCGGCATTCTCACTTCTTCTTCCATGATGCTGCCTCCTTATGTATCGTTGTAGGCGGGGGTGGGGTCATAGAAACAATGGTCGCCGATTCGGGTGGTAAACACCCCCACTTCACTGGGAAAATTCTGCCGGCAGGTGGGCTGATAGGGATTAAAGAACCACAGGGCGCGGCCCAAACCGGTGAGGCGGTTGCCGGCCATGGCCCACTGGGCGATCTCGTAATGGATCTCCTCGGGACGCATATTGTAGATGTTCTGGGGATTATACTTTCCCCCCACTGTCTCCATGGCGCAGGTGAACTGTCCCTGCTGGAAGATGATCCGGCGGATGCTCCCCTGCCCCACCCGGGCATATTCCCCTTCATTGGTCTCCACCCGGTTCATCACCACGGAGGCCACCGCTTTCATCCCGGTGTCCCCCTCTCCGCCGGCCTCGCACTGGATCAGCCGCGCCAGCAGTTCTTCGTCGGAATAAGCCATTGCAGCCTTCGCCCCCTTTTCGGCTGTTTCATTCCAGTGTATGCGTCTGGAAAGCAAAACTTTCCTCTCCATGGCAAAGAACGGTTTTCGGAGCCAAAACCGGACCACCTGTCTGCTCTGGATTCTGCTTTCCGTCTTTTTTCCCTGAAAGGAACCGTTGGGAGCAAAGGTATGCTATAATAAGAAAAAAGCGGAAATTCAGCCTCAGTATTCCCTTCGGCCAGGGGAAGCCTCTGGTTTTTTCTCTTTCCTCCAAAGGAGGGTTGCTTTGTTGACCACCTTTTCCCTGAAAATTCTGGCTGTTGTCTTCATGACCCTGGACCACCTGGGACTGCTGTTTTTTCCTCAGGCCCTTTGGCTGCGGGTCCTGGGGAGATTGGCCTTTCCCATCTTCGCTTTTCTCATCGCCGAAAGCTGCCGCAAAACCCGCAATTCCGACGCATTTCTCCGACGCCTTCTTTTCTGGGGATTCATTTCGGAGATTCCCTTCGATCTGTTCTGCTTCGGTGTTCCCCTCTCCCCCGACGCCCAAAACATCTTTTTCACCCTGTTTCTGGGGGCCCTGTCCATCCGTTTGTGGCAGCTGAGGGGAAACCGCCGCCTCCTTTCCCTGCTGCCCCTGGCTGCCGGCCAGCTGCTGGCGGTGGATTATGGGATGATAGGGGTGCTGACCATTCTGCTGCTCTATCTGTCCCTGGAGCGGAAGGAGCCAGTCTCCGCCGCCGGCGTTATCGCCATCAACTGCGGCCTGCTCAGCTTCCTTTACGCCTGGCCAGTGCAGCTGGCCGGTATTCTGGCCCTGATTCCCCTCCGTTTCTACAACGGCCGCCGGGGCAAAAACTGGAAGTATTCCTTCTATCTCTTTTATCCCCTTCATCTATTGGCGTTCTGGCTTATCTTTCAACTGATCCGCTGAAAGGGGCTGTTGCTATGAAATTTATTTTCGTCATCAATCCTGCCGCCGGCAAACGGGATCCCTCCCCGCAGCTGATCCGGGAAATTCGTCAAGTTTTTGGAGACGCTTCCCGGCCCCCTATCATCCATCTCACCACCGGAGCAGGAGACGCCACGCTGTTCTGCGCCCAGTATTGCGCCGCCCATCCGGAGGAAAAGCTGGTCTTTTTGGCCTGCGGCGGCGACGGCACCCTGGGAGAGGTGGCGGCAGGGCTGGACGGCTTTCCTCATGCCGCCCTGGGAGTCATTCCAAGGGGAAGCGGCAACGATTTTGTCCGCAACTTTCCCCAGCTGAATTTTTCCTCCCTGGAAGCTCAGCGAGCCGGGCATCTTCTTAAAGGGGATCTGATCCAGGTCAACGGGACCTTGGCGGTCAACCTCTGCAACGCCGGATTGGACGCCAATGTGGCCCGGGACAAGGAACAATTCAAGCGGCTGCCCCTGGTAACCGGTTCCGGGGCATATCTGCTGTCCATTCTGCGAAATCTCCTCCAGGTGGAAGGAGTGGAAGCCTCCGTCTCGGTGGACGGGGAAAAACCGGAACAGCTGGAGCTGATGCTGCTGGCCTTGGGCAGCGGCGGATACTATGGCGGGGGCTTTCACGGCCTTCCCCGGGCACAGATCGACGATGGGCTGCTGGATCTCTGTATGGTTCCCCGTCTCAGCCGCACTGCTATTCTGCGGCTTCTGCCCCGGTATCAGCAGGGGGCCCATCTGGAGGATCCGGAACTGCTGCGCCTTGTCCGCTACCGCCAGTGCCGCAGTATTCAGGTGACGTATGCCCGCCCCGTTACCCTGTGCGTCGATGGCGAAACCTGTACCGTATCCCGGTTGGAAGCTCAGGTGCTGCCCGGGCGGCTGCGGCTGTGGCTGCCGGGGGTGTGAACCGCTTTTTCTCCTTGTTCATTGCCTTCTTCCATTGCAGGGATGCCGTTGGGCTCCCTTTGCCCTGAACCAGAGAAACCAGGAGCTTCTTCAATTTGGAGAATTTCAACAGCCATTTGCTTTTCCTGAAACAGTTGGCAGACAGAACAAACGGCCCTGTGAATCTGTTTGGATTCACAGGGCCGCTGACTTTTTTCCGTCTTCAGAAGGCTTCTTTCAGCAACGGCGCCGGGACAACTCCTCCCCTAAAATCAGCACAAAACGCACCATCACCGGGACATAGGTGGCTACAAAAATCAGCCCCGCCACTGTGCGCACCACTTTTTTCTCCCGAAAGGATGCCAGCGTTCCCAGCAGCACCCCAATGGCGCACATACATATCTTTAAGAGCCCCATATCCCACAAGGTCATTCGTTTCATATAGGCGTCCGCCACCTGCATCAGCTGTTTCATATTCCGACTCCTTTCCTTCGGCTGTCCATCGCCTTTCTGGGAATCCTCCGCCCTTCCGAACGGGCGTTTTCCCCGATCAAAAGGTCGTCCTTCCAGCAACGAAACAAGAATGATTCTGTAATTTTATCATACCACAGTTTCGCCCGTTATGCGATCTTTTTTCTCTCTGAGCCACGTGAAGTTCCAACCTTTTACCGATACTGCCAGGGAAAGGAACCTGCGAAAATTTACTCCAAAATTTTCTGGATTCTGGCCAGTTTTTCCTCCGCCAAAGCCCGCAGCGCCCGCTCCCTTTCCAGCTCCTTTTGGTAATCTTCCTGCGTTCCGCTGCTCTGCTGAAGGCCGTAATAGGCGCTCAATCCGCTGCAAAGGGCCCCTGCAATGGCCTGTGGATTCTGGGCCAGCCATTTGGCGTCGTCGCCATTGTCGTGAAAAGCGATCTCCGGATAAACCGACAGCATGGGGGTGCGGATAATTTCATAAAAGGTGCGGTTGACCTGGACGCCACGCCCTTTGCCTTTGTCCGGATAGATTTTCAGCAGCGCTTCATACACCGCCTGGCAGGCAGCCTGGCTGGCGGGATGATCGTAGGCAAGCACCAGCGGTCCCCGGGCAGTTCCCTGTTGTGTGCCATCGGTGCTGGCGTTGGTGTGGATCGGGAGATAACAATCCGCTCCCCATTTAACCGCCTCCGCTACCCGGGCCTCCAGGGTCAATGCGGGATCATCCTGAACCTTCACCTGAAAGCCCACCTGTTCCAAAGCCTTTCCGGTTCTCCTGGCCACATCGCCGCAAAAGTCATGTTCGTACAGCTCCATTCCCCAATACTTGCCATGGGGCGCCACCCTGCGCTCCGGGGAAAGATAGATTTTCTTGCTCATGGATCATTGGTCCTTTCTGTCCAACAAATTACGAAAAGCCTCATAGAGACCGGTGGAAGCAAGGCCGCTGAACAGTCCTGTGAGGATTACCTTCGGAGTCACCGTCCAGCCCGCTATCCAAACAGACAACAGCAGCCCTGTAAGTCCGTTGATGGTGGGAATATATTTGTTGTCCACATCCGGCAGCCATTTCTTCACAATGGTCCCCACGCACAGGCAGATTCCCGCGATCATAGGGGCCCAATAGGCGCTTAAGGTGCTAAGATCAAAATTCACGCTGTCACACTCCTTTCAGAGGACCGGGCCTTGCCGACC
>CASFXA010000001.1 GCA_949298535.1 uncultured Oscillospiraceae bacterium | reverse complement strand
CCGGTGCCTCCCCTTGCTACCGGCAAGGTACCGGCGGTAGCCTTGCTCATGTCCAGTCCCGTCACCGGGATGGAAATATTACCGCTGCCGTCAAAGCCGGTTGCCGTTCCGGTAGCGCCTCCGCTCAAAGCAATGGTCCGTTTGGCGGCCAGCTTGGCGGCGGTATCGGCGGCTGCGGCCTTGGCGGCCTTGATGGTGCCGTCAGTGACGCCAGCTTTTACGGCATCTGCCTTTTGCTGGGCCCCTGTGGGAGTTTCGGCGCCGATAGCGGAGGCGGTCAGCCCCCTGAAGGCTTCCCCGGTTTCTTTGGCCGCCTGCTGGGCGGCATTCACCTGCTTCATTAAGTAGTTATAGCCGTGCTGCTCCGACAACCCCACATCCGTTCCGTTGGGGCCGATGGTCTGTCCATAGGTCCAGTCGGTGGGCAGGTCCTGGGGCAGCGAGACAGTGATAGGATTTTCAGGCATTTGCAGTCGCTCCTTCCTTGACGAGAATGGTGTGCTTGAGGGTGGTAGCGCCGGTGATGGGAACATATACGGAAGAAGCGGTCAGAACATTGCCTTCCTCGTCCAGCAGCTCCAGGCGGTTGATTTCTGCCGCCTGCTCTGGAGTCACCGGATAGGTGATGGTGAGAACACAGTCCTCAACGTTTTTGCTCAGTTCGGAAATGACCAGCTCCCCGTTTACTCTGGCGGATGCCACATCCCCAGACAGAAAGTCCGCCGTATCGGACAAAAGCCGCGGCTGAATGGATGGTGTTGTTGCCGTTTTAATCACCCCTTGAGATTCTTCACTGGCCAGCGGGAGCAATCCCAGCCCCCAGCTGCCCAGACGATAGTTGTAAGTCAGATGAGTAAGGCCGACCGTCTCGGACAGCGCAATATCGGTATGGACCAGCGGCGTGTTGATGAAAACAATATGGGCCGGTTTCATTTGGTTGACGGTCACCGTCACCTCTGTGGCGTAGGACTGGTCCTCCGCGCTGGATTCGATGTACAGGGTATGGTTGGGGTAATCCACAGCAGCCCGCCAGGCTCCCGGCCCGATGAGCTGATCCAGTCTCCGGGCCAAAAAACCCATGGTGTAGGGAGGCCGGGTGGAAACACGGTTGAGCAGCCGGTCCCTGCGGAAGGTCAGCGTTTGGGAGGAGTCCGCCGCGATACCAAAAATCTGTTCCCACTGTGCCACCGCTTTTGCATCCATGGTCTGAAAAAAGAAGTTGTCCGCTACCGCCGCAATCTCCTGTGCCAGCACTTCCATCTGTGATTGTTCTGTGGCGCAGATCTGCTGGTAATCCAGGATCTCCCGGTACCAGGGAGGCAGCAGAGACAGCAGATCACATTCCAGTTCTTTTTTATTCATGGAGCGTCACCGTCCCCAATACAGGTACCTGCTGCGTGGCCCCGGTCTGGATCAAACTGAGATCCCCGGTGCCGTCGCCCAGCTGCGCACCAGTGGCGTTGACCACTCCTTCTGCCCCGATCACCGCCGCCACTACCCGTGCCAGATAGACGTTGGCGGAATACTCCACCTCAGTGGTACCCAACTGGTTCCCCCATCCCTGACGCACTGAAAGGAGATAGGCTTCCAAAGCCTTCTCCACCATGGGCTGTACCTGCTCCAGAGAATATCCTGCTGCCAGGGTCACGGTGGCCGAGACATTGACTGTCACCGGGGTGGGAGCGGTGATGGTCACCGTCGCCCCAATGGGAGCCAATCCCAGGCCCTGCCCCTGAGTGGGAGGGTCCATCGCCTGCTGCACCTGCTTTACCAATGTGGGAGAAGCAGGCAGAAAGTCCGCCCCCAGCACCGAGCATTTCACCGTACCGCCGCCGTCCCAGGTGGGGTACACCTGTACCCCTCCTACCCCATCCATAGCCAGAATACTTTCCCGGTAGGCAGCGACATTTCCTCCGAAAGACCGCTCATTGAGGGCTGTAATGAGACGGGCTCTCAGGTCGTCGTCCCTTTCCTCGTCGTCTCCCGGCACCAGAATGTCGGTGAGCCGGGCGGAGGTAAGTCCCGGGATGGTGGTAATGGGAAGAATGGGCCCGGTGTAATCATTGCCCACTGTACCGGGGGTTTCGGCGGTCAGCTGATATTCATTGGGGGCATTGTGGGAGGCGGTGACCACAAAATTGATATTTTCGGCCCCACCCATAGTGGAAAACCGCGCCCCGATGGGGACGGAAGTGTTGAACACCCCCAGCCGCACCGCAGGGGACGCCGGGTATCGGGTCAGACTGCCGATGGCCGCCAGACGGTCCAGGGACTCTCCGGAAGCAGTTTGTACAAATCCCTGAGCCTGTACCTGACCCAGTGCCAGATAAAAGCCTTCCAGAGTGTAAGCCGCCGGGCTGAGGGCTGTTGGAATGGGAGAGGTGTCCCGCTTGTCAAAACCCTCCGGAATCTGCGCCAGCATAGCCGCCAGGATATTGCGATATGTTTTTTGAGTGAAATCAATCAACCAATCATCACCTCCATTGCCTTGTTCAGGGAGCCAAAAACGCTTTTGACAGTAAAAGACACCGTCAAGGTGTCCCCTGTCATCTGATACTGAAAATCTTCCAGGCCCAAAATCCGGTCATCCATTCGCAGTGCATCCCACAGCCTGCGCTGAAGCTCCGCTACCACGTAGCCGGGGTCCTGGCCGATCAGACCCTTCCAGTCCATCCCGGAGGAAGGAAGAAAGATCTGCCAGCGAAACCGCTGGATGTTCAGTATGATATCCACCGCCTGCCTCACCGCCTCCAGGCCGTCCGCCCTTCCCCGAATCCGGCCGGTGTTCCGGTCCAGATACCAGGTTTGGGAGGGCTGCCCGGCAGTGGTGAATCCTACGGTAAGGTTGGTGCCGCCAGTGGGCAATGTTGCCATCATACCGCCTCCTTTTTCAGTCCATAAACCCTGGAGAGGACCACAAACTTCTGCCCCCGCTGTACCCGCAGCAGCAGCACCTTGTCCCCCACTCCGAGACCCCGGTTGAGGGTGATGCTGCCGTCCGCCGGGAGGGGGACGCCATTTTCGGTACAAACCACCTGTTCCAGCGCCGCAGCCGTTTGATGCTCTCCCTCCAGAGCGGAATCGGTGTCGCTGTCCCCCAGGGTATGGCGGTGTTCCAGGTTCTCCATCCCATGGCTGTGGGAAAGGGAGGAAAGGGTTTTGGGCACCACCGCCGAGGTCAGGTAAAGCACCGATTCATTGAGAGGGGCCATGGCTGCGCTGAGGCTGATCTGCAAGGGAGAAGCCGAAACCACCGTCCCGATGACCAGGTCGGTGGGGGCCATGGCGGCATAATTCTTTTGACAAATTTTTTGAATGACATCCAGCAGTTCCATCGGTTCCTCCTTACAGGGTCAGTGTTTCAAATTCCATGGTGTGCAGGTCGTTTTCAAAGGTGTGGGTCACCTTTTCCAGCAGCACAAAGCCGCCGCCGGAAAGCTCCGGCACATTGGCAACCTGCATATAGGCCATCTGTCCGGCCCGCAGCCCCACCACCCCCAGGGCGGAAACCTTGAAGGTTTTCATGGGGCGATTGTAATAGGAAAGGGTAGCCTGGGCCTGGGCCAGAATCTGAGCGTCTCCCGCTGCTGAGTCCACCGACTGATGCAGCTGGAGAAGGCCCTGGCGCTCAATGCTTTGGCTGTCCCTGGCTTCAAAGACCTGGGTATGTCCGGTTTCCTCGTCGGGACGGGAGAGCTTGACCGAGTTATAGGTCTGCTGGTCCATATCCGACTGATAAGTATAGTCGGTGAGAAGGGATTTCTCCCCGATGAGGATATTGGAGACCATCTTTCCCGCCTCCTGGAGGGAAAGGCCCTGGCCGTTGTCGAAAAAGACATACATCACCCCGGTATTGAGCAGGGTTTGGTTGACCGCCTGCCCGATAATGTCCAGGCAGCTCTGGTTTTCTCCGATGAGGGAAGGGATAGCATAAGTGGGGGCATCTTGTTCCAAAGCTACTAAAATTGAGTCGTTTTACTCTGGTTCTTTTTCCGTGAAATTTTTAGATCCATCTGCTGTAGATTGTGGCAGCAATAAAATTCCGGTACAGTCCATCTGGATCCGTTGCTCA